>DASXHM010000319.1:0-15549 GCA_036488495.1 Myxococcales bacterium
CTCGTGCAGCGCGGTCGCGAGCAGCATCGCCCCGGTTGCGCCGAGCGGGTGGCCAAGCGCGATGGCGCCGCCCGCCGGATTCACTTTCTCGAGCGGAATCCCGAGCTCCTCGGCGACGACGAGCGGCACCGGGGCGAAGGCCTCGTTGATCTCGAAGACGTCGATGTCGGCCACAGTCAGCTCGGCCTGCGCCAGCGCCTTCTTCGCCGCCGGGATCGGGCCGGTGAGCATGAGCACCGGATCGCTGCCTGCCACCGCCATGGAGACGATGCGGGCGCGCGGCTTCAGGCCGAGGCTGCGCGCCCTGCCCTTCGACGCGATGACGACCGCCGCCGCGCCGTCGACGATGCCGGAGGAGTTGCCTGCGTGAAGGACGCCGTCGTCCTTGAACGAGGTTTTCAGCTTCGCGAGCGTCTCGATGGTGGTGCCGGGGCGCGGGTGCTCGTCGCGATTGAAGCTGCGGCCGTCCGGCAGTTGGATGGGCAGGATCTCCTTCTCGAACCAGCCCTTCTCGATGGCCGTGACCGCCTTCTCCTGCGAGCGCACGGCGTACTCGTCGAGCGTCTTTCGCGAGTAGCCCCACTTCGCCGCGATCAGCTCCGCCGACAAGCCTTGCGGGACGAGGTCCGGCCAGTGCGCGGTCAGATCGGGCGACATCGGGCCTTCTCCGCCGGCAGCGTCCGACCCCATCGGAACGCGGGTCATGTGCTCGACCCCGCCGGCCACCACGAGGCCCATGCTGCCCGCGAGCACCGCCTGGGCGGCGAAGTTGACCGCCTGCAGGCCGGAGCCGCAGAACCGATTGACGGTGGTTCCCGGCACTTCCACCGGAAGCCCCGCCGCGAGAACGGCGCCGCGGGCGATGTTCAGCCCCTGCTCGCCGACCTGGGTGACGCAGCCGATGATCACGTCGTCCACGTCCTTGGCGGAGACATTGGCGTGGGCCAGCGTTCCGCTCAGGGTGCGCGCGAGAAGATCGACCGGGTGCAAGCCGGCGAGCGATCCCTTGCGCTTGCCGCGGGCGGTCCTGACTGCATCGACGATGACGGCCTCTGCCACGCTGCCCTCCTCCCCATGCTACGCGCCTTCGCGCTCCGCCCGTCGCCGGCAAAGCCGGCTCCTCCGGGAGATGAAGCTCAGCCGTGGCGGAAGGGATTCTTGCGCACGATGGTCTGCCCGCGCTCCGGGCCGACCGACACGGCGATGCTCTCCACGCCCACGAGCTGCTCGACCCGCTCTACATAACGGCGCGCGTTCAGGGGAAGCTCGTCGTATTCGCGCAGGTCGACCAGCTCTTCCTTCCACCCCGGCATCTCCTCGTAGACGGGCACGGCTTCGCGAAGCAGATCCGGGTCTGAGGGGAACTCGGTGACGGTCTTGCCGTTGCGCAGCTTGTAAGCCACCGCGATCTGCAGCTTCTCGAAGCCGGTGAGCACGTCGAGCTTGGTGATGGCGAGCCCGGAGAGGCCATTGACCCGCGCGGCGTAACGCAAGATCAGCGCGTCCAGCCAACCGGTGCGGCGCGGGCGCCCGGTGACCGACCCGAACTCCACGCCCACGCTGCGCAGCTTTTCGCCGGTCGCATCGGTCAGCTCGGTGGGGAACGGGCCGTTGCCGACCCGGGTGGTGTACGCCTTGGTGATGCCGATGACCGAGTCGATGCAGGTGGGGCCGAGGCCCGCGCCGACGGCCGCATTGCCCGCGACGGTGTTGCTGCTGGTCACGTACGGGTAGGTCCCGTGGTCGATGTCGAGGAGCGTCCCCTGCGCGCCTTCGAAGAGGATGCCCCGCCCGCGCGCCATCTCCTGGCTCAGCACCTGGCTGACGTCGCCCACGTACGGCTGCATCCGCTCGCCGTGCTCGATGGTGGTGCGCAACAGCGGCTCGAACTCGATCGCCTCACCCTTGAGCGCCTTGATCTGCCCGTTCGCTTCTTCGAGCCGCGCGGCCAGCTTCTCGCGCAGCGACTCCGGCCTGAGCAACTCGCGCACGCGGACGCCGCGGCGCGCGACCTTGTCCTCGTAGCAAGGGCCGATGCCGCGGCCGGTGGTGCCGATGGCTTCCTTCTTCTCGCGGCCCTTGTCGATGGCCTTGTGGTACGGGAGGATCACGTGGGCGTTCTCGCTCACCACGAGCTGGTGCGGGTCTGCCAGGTGCCCGCGGCTCTTGAGCACCGCGATCTCCGTCAACAGCTCCTCCGGATCGACCACCACGCCGTTCCCGATCAGGCACTTCTTCCCCGGGTGGAGAACGCCGGAAGGGACCAGCCGCAAGATGGTCTTCACCCCGCCCACCACCAGGGTGTGGCCGGCGTTCGCGCCTCCGGCGTAGCGCACCACCACGTCCGCCCAGGAGGTGAAGAGGTCGACGATCTTGCCCTTGCCTTCGTCGCCCCACTGCGCGCCGACGATCACGACGTTCGACATGCGCTGCTCCCTATCATGGCGGCGGTACGGCGGTCAGAGCACGACATCATGGCAGCGTCGGTCAGAGCACGACCTGGTGCGCCCGGCGGATGTTGGGCAGCTTGCGCAGCTTCTCGAGCAGCTCCGGCCCGACGGTGGAGTCGACGTTGACGACGGCCAAGGCCTCGCCCCGCTGCTTGTCTCGCGCCAGCGCGAACTGGGCGATGTTCACCTTCGCCTCGCCGAGCGTCTGGCCGACGTTGCCGATCACGCCCGGCGCATCCGCGTTGTGCAGAACCACGATGTTGCCTTCCGGGACTGCTTCGATTTCGAAGCGGTCCACCCGCACGAGGCGCGGCTCGCGCTTTCCCACGATGGTGCCGGCGACGTCCGTGGTGAGCTGTTTGCCACAGCGGAGCTTGAGCGTGACCAGGCTGGTGAAGTCCGGGGTGTCGCTGGTCTTGACTTCCTGCACCGAGAGGCCGCGTTCGCGGGCCAGCGCGGGCGCCGACACTTCGTTGACGTTTTCGGCGAGGAAGGTGCCGAGGACGCCTTTCAGCACGGCCGAAGTCAGGGGCGCGCTCGGGTGCTTCGCCACTTCGCCGGCATAGGCGATTTCAATCTGCTCCGGCGCTCCGCACTCGCGGTTCATCGCCAGTTGGCTCGCGAACGCCCCGAGCTTCTCGCAGAGCCGCAGGTACGGACCCATCCGCTCCAGCACTTCGCCGCTGACGCTCGGGACGTTGACCGCGTTCCGGATGGTGCCGGTGGTCAAGAACTCCACCATCGACTCGCAGACGATGACCGCCACCTTCTCCTGCGCGTCCTCGGTGGACCCGGCGAGGTGCGGGGTGCCGATGAAGTTCTCGCAACCGAAGAGCGGGTGATCGGCTGGCGGCGGCTCCACCTCGAACACGTCCAGCGCCGCGCCGCCGAGGTGCTTCTTCTTCAAAGACTCCGCCACGGCTGCTTCGTCGACGAGACCGCCGCGGGCGCAATTCACGAGGAGCGCGCCCTGCTTCATCGAGGCGAGCTCGCGGGCTGCAACCATGTTCTTCGTCTGCTCGGTGAGCGGCACGTGCAGGGTGATGGCGTCCGCGCGGAGGAAGATCTCCGCCAGCATCACCAGCTCGACGCCCATCTTGGCGGCCGCTTCCTGCGAGAGGAACGGATCGTACGCCAGCACCTTCATGCCGAAGGCCTTGGCGTAGCGCACGACCAAGGCGCCGATGTTGCCGGTGCCCACCACGCCGAGCGTCTTTCCGAGCAGCTCTCGCCCGGACGAAAACCGCTTCTTCTCCCATTTGCCCGCGCGAACGCTGTTCGAAGCCTCGCCGACGCTGCGCGCGAGGGAGAGGAGGAGCGCCATGGTGTGCTCGGCCACCGAGACGCTGTTGCCGCCCGGCGCGTTCATCACCACTACGCCCTTGCGGGTGGCTGCTTGCAGGTCGATGTTGTCGACGCCCGTGCCAGCTCGTCCGACCACGCGCAGCTTCGTCGCGGCGGCCAAGAGATCCGAGGTCACTTTCGTCGCGCTGCGGACCGCCAGCGCTTCGTAGCCGGCGATGATCTCGCGCAGCTCGGCCGGCTTCAGGCCGGGCTTGAAGTCGACCTGCGCGCCCGGGATGCGCTCCAAGATGGTCTTCGCTTCCGGCGAAAGGTCGTCGCTGATCAGGATGCGCATGTCACGCGCCGCGCTGCTCGTAGAAGCTGCGCTGCGCCGCTGCGAGGCCGGCTCCGAGCTCGATCTTGGCGCCCAGGTCGTGCAGGCCCCGCTCGATGGCGCCGACCACCACCAGCATGTCGAAGTCGTCGAAATAGCCGAGGTGGGCGATGCGGAAGATCTTCCCCTTCGCCGCGTCCTGCCCGCCGACGAGCTTGATCCCGTATTGCTTGAAGAGGTGCTTGACCAGCTTCTCGCTGTCGACGCCGTCGGGCGCGACCACCGTGGTCATCGCCGCGCTCGGGCTCTTCGAGTACAGCGTCAACCCCAACGCTTGCATCGCGGCGCGCGCGGCCTTCGCCATCCGCTCGTGGCGGGCGAAGACGTTTTGCAGGCCCTCCTCGCGGTACATGGCGAGCGACTCTTCCAGGCCTTCGACGAGCGAGATGGCAGGCGTCCACGCGGTCTGGTTCTTCTTTTGATTGTCGCGCTCGCGTTTCACGTCGAAATAGAAGCGCGGCAAATCCGCGGTCTCGTTCTGCGCCCACGCTTTGTCCGAGGCAGCGAGGAACGCCACTCCGGGCGGAAGCCCGAGCGCCTTGTGGCCGGCGCTGACCAGCACGTCGATGCCCCAGGCGTCCATCGGCAGCGGCATGGCGCCGAGCGCGGAAATAGCGTCGACGACCAGCAGGGCCTTGGACTTCGCGGTCACCTGCGCGAGCTCTTGGATGGGGTGGTAGACGCCGGTCGACGATTCGTTGGCCTGGACGTAGACGGCCTTGATGCCGGGGTTGCCTTCGAGCGCCTTCTGCACCTGTTCCGGCTTGACCGCCGAGCCCCAGTCGCACTTCAGGGTCACCGCGTTGATGCCGTACGCCTTGGCGAACTTTCCCCAGCGCTCGCCGAACTTGCCGCCATCGACGACCACCACGCTGTCGCCCTTGCGCAGGAAATTGACGAAGGACGCCTCCATGGCGCCGGTGCCGCTGGAGGCGAAGACGAGCACGTCCTGTTTGGTCTCGAAGACGTACTGCAGGCCCTCGCGCACTTTCGCGAAGACCGCCTCGAACTCGGGCGAGCGGTGGTGGACGATGGGCTTCGCCATCCGCAGCGAAAGCCGCTCGGGAACGGGAGTGGGACCGGGCGTGAGCAGGCGGATCTTCTTCATGGTGGGCTCCCTTCGAGTCGGCCGCCTTCGCGGGCGCGCTGTGGTCGGCCGCCTTCGCGGCCGAGTTGCAGCGCAGAAGCGGGTTGGATAGGGGCCCTCCCGCAGGGTGTCAAGCGGTCCCCGCGCTGTCCTATACTGGCGTGCATGGATCTGCACCGGCTGGCCGAAGAGCGCAGCCTCGCCTACCACCTGCGGGTCGCGCAGCTTCTCGGCGAGCAGCCGGAGATCCTCAGTGTTGCACGTCAGCGCGCGACAGCCTGGGCAGAAAGCGGGGAGCACCATGCGCCGTATGCCCGTGCCTGGCTCGCGATCCTCGACGGCGGCATCGAACGGATCCGCGCCGCGCTGACCGACGACTCCGAACACGGCCGCGCGCTCCGACAAGCGACGCCGTTCGCAGGAGCAGTCGATCCGCGCGAGCGCTGG
Organism: Myxococcales bacterium; assembly: GCA_036488495.1. GTDB lineage: Bacteria > Myxococcota > Myxococcia > Myxococcales > 40CM-4-68-19 > 40CM-4-68-19. The sequence goes on from DASXHM010000319.1 coordinate 5,663, forward strand.
AAGATTTGGCGCGAAGTCCGCGAGCGGATGGAGCAAGAGGATCAAACGAGGAAGTGCTAGAATTGGTGCATGCTGATGTACACCACGGCGCTCGGAAGGGACGTACCGCCAAACGAGAAGCAAACGATCCTCGAAGATGCCATACTGGATCTCTTGTTCAACTACCGGATGAATCCGCAGAACCCGAACAACGCACCGATGAAGCTATCGAGCATCGCGCATGCGGTTTCGGCCGACGAATCTCTGGTAGTCGCAGCCCTAGATGCTCTTCGCGAAGACGTTCCACCCCTCGTCGAAGAGGCTGAGCCTTTCCACCAAGAGCGTACGTTCAGGTTGACGGGCCAAGGGGTGCGGTTCATCCGAAACATGCCGCAAGGGCTTGCCAGCGTTCTATGAGCTATGCGGCATGGCTGCAGCAAGCCAAGAGTGACTTGGCCGCGGCGAAGGTGCTCGCGAAGAGTGGATTTCACTCCCAAGCAATCTGGATGGCCGCGCAAGCAGTCGAGAAAGGTCACAAGGCGATTCTGGTCGCGCTCGGTCTTCGCTATGAGGACAAGGACTTCAAGAAATTGAGGCACGATACGAGCGACATTGCGGCCTTGCTTCCGCCGCAACTGCATGAACCGGTGCGCAAAGAGATCGCGGAAAGTCTCGCGTCCTTGGAGTCCCGCGCCAAGACGGCGAGGTACCCCTCGATTCAGCAGGATATTTCAGGTTCGATCGTAAAAGCGCCCGCGGAATGGATGAACTCCTCTGAAAAGGAAATCCGAGACGCGGAAGAGTTGCTTGCGTGGTGCGAGACGCGCGTAGAGCGAGCGCTCCGCGCAGCGGCTGCGATGCGACCCGCTACTGCGGCCGTGTAAGCCGCTCATGACAGCGACAACAGCGCGCGGGCTTCTTCCACCGTGGCGGGCTCGCGGCCGACGTCGCGGGCCATCCGGACCGCTTTCGCCACCAAGTCGCCGTTCGACTTCGCCATCTGCGCGCCCTTGGTGTCGAGGTAGAAGTTGTCCTCCAGGCCCACCCGGACGTTGCCGCCGAGCGAGAGCGCGGCTGCGATCATCCGCCACTGCTCGTGCGAGATGCCGATCACTTCCCAGGTCGATCCGCGCGGCGCCTCCCGGGCCTGCAGCGCGAGGTTCTCGGCCGTCGCGCGAATGCCGCCCAAGACGCCCATGATGAAGCTGAACTGCAGCGGCTCCTGCAAGAGGCCCTGGTGCAACAGCGGCCCGACCGAGTTGGTGTGCCCGACGTCGAAGCATTCCAACTCCGGCTTTACCTTCGCTTCCTTCATCACCGAGAGCAGGTACGCAATGTCCTTGAAGGGATTTTCGAAGACGAAATCGAAGACGAACTCGCGCCGCTTCTCCGAATACTTGGCGTAGTTCATCGAGCCCATGTTCAAGGCCGCCATCGCTGGCTTCACCTGCGCGATGTGCGCGACCCGCCCTTCCATCGGTCCGGCGCCGCCGGTGGAGAAGTTCAGGATCACGGGGCAGCGTTTCTCGGTTTCCGCCTTGATGGCCGCGTAGACCGCCGGTTCGAACGTGGGAGCGCCGTCGTCCGTGCGGGCATGGATGTGCACCACGGCGGCGCCAGCTTCGTAGGCGCGGCGGGCTTCCTCGGCGATCTCCTCCGGTGTGTACGGCACCCACGGGCACTGCTTTCGCGTCGCCAGCACGCCGGTGAGCGCGCAGGTGACGATGACTTTGTCGTCCATCAGCGGATGGCCTCGTCGCGCATCAGCGCCCCTTGAAGACGGGTTTGCGTTTCTCGAGAAAGGCGCGGGCGCCTTCGGCTGCGTCGTCGGCCAGGAGATTCACCGAGAGCTGCGCGCACATCGCCTCGAGTTGCTCTTCGTAAGGCATGTCTTGCGTCGCGTAGAAGGCGCGGCGGCCGAGGCGGAGCGCGACCGGGCTTTTCTCGCAGATGCTCTCGAGCAGCTCGTTCGTCGCCTCGAGCAATCTCGCGCGCGGCACCGACCGGTTGACGAGGCCGATGCGGACCGCCTCTCCAGCATCGATCTTGCGGCCGGTGAAACACAATTCGAGCGCCGCGCGCCGGCCGACGCAGCGGGAGAGCGGCGCGACCGCCATGTACGGAAAGATCCCCAGGCCCACTTCCGGCGTGCCGAAGCGCGCGTCGTCCGCACACACGGCGAGGTCGCAGGCGGCGAGGAGGCCCAAGCCGCCGCCCATCGCCAAACCATTGACGTGGGCGACGACCGGCTTTCCCAGCTTCGCCATCGCCGCCAGCAAGCCTGCATACGCGCGGCGGGCTTCGTGTGCAGCCAGGGCTCCTTCGGCGTTGGCCGCAGCAGCAGACGCCAGATCCATGCCGGAACAGAACGCCTGCTCGCCCGCACCGGAAACGCAGATGGCCGCCACCGCATCGTTCGCGTCGGCGCGCGAGAATGCGTCGGCGAGGTCACGCAAGAGCGCGAAGGAGAGCGCGTTGCGCTGCGCCGGCCGGTCCAGGATCAGCCACAGCGCGCTGCCCCGAAGCTCTTCGCGAAGTTCCTGGCCCACGGCGGCACCGTGCCGCTCGCCACCGGAACGGTCAAGCGAACATGGTGCGAACCACCGAGACCAGGCGGTCGACGTCGCGCTTGCCCAGGTTGTACTTGCGGCACGCCTCGATCAGCGGCCGGAACATCGGCTCGATGCCCGACTCGTCATTGTCGCCCAAGAACAGGTCGGCGAGCCGCACCTCGAGGGCCTCGGCGATCTTGGCCAGGGTCTCCAGGTGCGGGCTGCGCTCGCCGCGCTCGATCATCGAGAGGAACGACACGCTGATGCGCGCGCGCTCGCTCAGATCCTCCTGCGTCATACGGGCAACGCGGGAAACTCTGAGGTGGCGAATCCTGAGGCCCACATCTTTGACGACCGTTGCCGTTCCCATCACTCGACGCCGGGCTCCCCAATTCGCCGCACGGCTTTTGCAGTAGCAAGAAGGACGTGGCTTTCCAGACACCGCGAGTGAAACTCCCGACCTTTCGCACTCAAAATGTCGAGAAGGACCCCAGGGATTTCAAGTCCAGGACGAAGTGGACGCTGGGCGGGCCGATGCGCGTGCCGCCGTGGAATGGCTGGGTGACGCCGAGGGCGACCGCGGCGCAGTGGCACGGCGTGTCGTAGAGAAGGTTGAGCGCGTGCCCCATGTCCGGCTGGCCCTGCGGGATGGTGTTGTCCGGGGAGATGAACTTCGAGCCTTCGTATCCGAGCCGAAGGTTGGCCGGGAGTGCCGCGCTCGCGCCTCCTCCCACCGAGCCTGCGAGCGATCCCGGGAGCGCTGCGAGCCGTGCAGCGGCGAAGAGCTCGTCGACGCCCGCGCGCAGGCGCTCGCTGGACGCGCCGCGGAGCAGAAGGAGGCTGCCGTGGATCTCGTCGGTGCGGGCGTCGTGGACGCTCAGTCCGAGCGAAATGGTCGAGAGCGCGGAGATGTCCCAGTCGTAGCTGACGGTGCCATTCAAAGCCGCGAACGCGTACTGAAGCCCCAAGGCGGCGCTCCCCTCGCCGAGCCTGCGGCCGCCGCCGCCCGAGCCGAGGAGCACTTCCTGCTGCAGATCGAGGCGCAGCCAGCGCACCGCCGTCTTGCCCGACTTCATCCAGAGGGCCTGGTCGAGGGAGAAGACGGCCTCCACCGCGCCTGTCGAGGGGGCGGCGAAATCGATTTCGTCGTAGGCGCGTCTCGCGGAGGGAACGCCGGTGGCTCCGCCGTGCGGCGTCAACGCGCCTGCAAAGACATCCTGCTCCGCCGAAGCGACGGCGCTCGAATAATGCGCGCCGCCGCCGTCCGCCGGATCGCCGATGGGCGGCCCTCCGGACAGGAGCGAGGGGGTGATCGCGCGCAGCTCGATCTGCGGTTCGATCCGATGCAGGGTGGCGCCGAAGCGCCGCTCGAGCGGCAACCCGAGCAGGACTCCGGCGTCGGCATAGGCGCGCGCATGGTCGCGGTCCGGATAGCCGTACAGCGCGTATCCGTCGGCGCGTCCCCCGACATCGAGCCGCAGGTCCACCGGGACGCCTTGCGGCAACGCCCATCGCAGGCGTGGCGCGAAGTCCGCACGCAGGCCTGGGGCGCGAGCGAGCTCCAGGTCCTGCTGCGACTGCGCCGACGGCGCACCCAGGTCCGTCGGCGCAAAGCCGGTCGATCTCTCGCTCGCGTCCGGGCCGGCGAAGGGAGCGAACTGCGCCGCGCTCGCTTCCATCGAAAACGAGAATGGCCCGAACGCCTCCGGCGCCACCTGCGCGAAGGCGGAGGGAAGCCGCTGGAAGGTCGTGCGCCGCTCAGAGCCGAACAGGCGCCGGTCGGGCTCGTTCGGGTCGAGGACGCGGACGTCCTGCAGGAACGATGCATCGAGCCCGAGGGTGGTCGCGCCGCTTGCGCGCCAGAGCCCGGCGTCGGTCCGCAAGAAATCGGTGAAGCGGTCGATGGAGGTCGGCTCCGCGTCCTGCACCACCATGGTGTCGGTCGCGATGGCGCCCTGCACCGCGAAAGTCGTCGCGCCTTTTTCGGTGCGGTGGAGAAGGTGCGCCACGCCGCGCACGCCGCCCAGGCCGCGACCATCGTTCGACGCGGTCTCGCCGGCGATGGGCGGATCGGAATTCGGCCTCGCGAGCTGGTGCTGATCGGCGTCGTAGAAGGCATCGATGGAGATCGATCCCGAGGTTCCTTCAATGGGCGCATACCGGAGCTCGGCGCCGAGCCTTGGACCCTTGATATTGCGATGTCCCAGCGCCGAGCTGTACTGCTCCGCGCCAGCCGCGGCGGAATTCCTGCCGCCGGTGAAGAAGCCGGGCGTCAGCGTCAGATCGTAGCTTTCTCCGAGCGGCAAAAAGAGCGGTTGCGCGAAGCCGAAGCCGGCGACGCCCGAGAAACCGAACTGCGGCGCGAGCAGCCCCCATTGCCGGTTCGTCAGCGGCAGCGAGAGGGGAAACAGCGGCAAGGTGACGTGGGGGAAGTGGAGCTGCGTGCCGGAGAGATGCGCGCGATCGCCGTCGAGCACCGCGTCGTCCGCGCGCAATTCGTAGTCGGGTTCGCCTTTGCAGTCGCAGGGCGTGAGGATGACGTGCTTTGCGGCATAGCTCCCGTCCGGACGCTGCGTGACGGTCTTGCCCCAGAGGATGAGCGCGTTCTTTCCCGTCGTGGGCGCGGCGGGGTTGGCGCTCTGCTCTTTGAGATACAGCACCGCCATGTCGCTCGTGTCCCCGGCTGTGGCCTTGGAGTGGAACTGGCCGCTGTGGGCGTTCAGATCGACGAACGCCTCGTCGGCGAGGAACACCTGCCGGCCTTGCACGCCGAGCACGCCGCCGCTCAAGGTCAGCTTGCCCGCCTCGCGATCGTAGAGGCCGCTGCCGGCGCGGAGGACGGCGGCGCCGCGTTTTGCCACCACGTGGCCTTCGAGGTGCAACACTTTTTTGTCGTAGCCGTAGGTCATGCTGTCGGCTTCCACTTCGACCGGCGCGTCGGCGGGGCCGGCGAGGACGGCGAACGGCTGCAAGCTCTGCGCGACGACGGGTGAGGCGAGCACGGCGACGAACAGCGCGGCGGCGACCGCGCAGCTTCGCAGGCTCAGGGCGGCGGCGCTGGCGCGGCTTGGCATGATCAGCGCGCCGCCGAGAAGGCGACGGTGAGGACGTCGCCGTCTTGCGAGACCTGGTATTCGGCGCGGGCACGCAGCTCGATGCGCAGGTCCACACCGGTTGCAGTCTCGACTGGGACCACCCGCAAAACCGGCCCTTCGAAGAAGTGGGTGTCGAGCGGCAGCCGGTCGCCGTGGCGAGGGATGGTCGCGCCCGCGAGGTGCAGAAGGACCGCGCGCTCCTCGCCGGTGATGCCGTATCCGAGCGGCTTCTCGCTGCGGACGACCAGCTCGCCGCCGCCGCTGGGCCGGAAGCCGATGCTGTGGATGGCGATGCGTCCTTTGCCGCCGTCGGCGCGCGCGACCCGGCGCTGTTTCGGCGGAGGCGGGTTCGCTTGTGTCGTTGTTTCGGGAGCGGGACCGAGGCCGGTCGGCAGTCCGCGTTCTGCGGCTTCGCGGAGCGCTTTCGCTTCTTCCGGGGTGAGAAGCGGCGGCGGCTGCTCGGCGGCGGATTTGCGCGCCGCGGCTTCGGCGGCGGCGGTGGCACGCGCTTTCTTCGCCGCGGCAGCTTTCTCGGCGGCGACGCGGCGGTCTTCGGCCGCGCGTTGTTCAGCGGCGCGCTTTTCGATGGCGGCTGCTTCCGCGGCACGTGCTCGCGCCGCGGCCTTTTCGCCGGCCTGGCTCGTCCGGGCGGCGGCTGCTTCCGCGGCTGCTTGTTGCGCAGCCGCGCGCTTGTCGGAGGCGCGCTGCTCGGCCGCGGCCTTTTTGTCGGCCGCAGCCTTTTCCGCGGCAGCGCGTTTCTCGATCGCCACGGCTGCACGGCGCTCCGCAGCGGCTTTCTTCTCGACGGCCAGCTTCTCCGCTGCGGCGCGCTTCTCGGCGGCGACGGCTGCGCGGTGCTCCGCAGCGGCCTTCTTCTCGGCAGCCAGTTTGTCGGCAGCAGCGCGCTTCTCGGTAGCGCGCCGCTCGGCTGCTGCTTTCTTTTCGGCGGCCGCCTTTTCGACGGCCGCGCGCCTATCCGCCGCAACCCGGGCGCGATGCTCCGCAGCCGACTTCGCCGCCGCGGACGCGCGCTCAGCCGCCGCTTTGCGCGCCTCCGCCTTCGACTTCCGCTCGGCCTCCGTCCGGTCCGCCGCCTTCTTTGCGGGCTCAGGCGGAGTCGGCGGCGTGGGCGGCAGCTCCGCGGGGCGCGAGCCGACCAGAGACACCGTGGGGAGGGACGCCCTCTTTTCCGCTTCGCTCTCGACGCCGCCATCGCGAGGCGCATTCTCCGCGACGGCCGCATCCGGGATTGCGGCGCCCGCATCCGGCATCGCGGTGGCCGCGTTCGGCGGCGCGTTCTGCGCGACGGCCGCGCGCGCATCGTCGACTCGTTCACCAGCGACGCGCGGCGCAATGCGCGGAATCCGCACCACCACGGCGTTGCCCTTGGCCCGCACGTCGAACTCCGCGTCCGCGACGAGCTCGATCACCACCCGCGCGGTGTGCGCACCCGCGGCGGCCGTCGCGACCGTGCGGACCGTCCCGTCCTCGACGGAAACCTCGGCGGGCGCTCCTCCCACCACGGTGTCGGCGAAATCCACCACGATGCGCGGCGGCGACTGCAGCTCCAAGGTGGTGAACGACAGCGGCCGATTGCCGATCAGCTCCACCGCCGACGACATCGCATCGCCGCCCGGGCGCACCGCGACGAGCCGCCCTTCCTGCGCGAGCGCGGCGAACGACACGCCGAAAATGAAGGCGAAGAATGGCGCGCGGCTCAAGCGCCGCGGACGCTAGCATGCGGCTTCGGAGGCCCCAAGCGATTGGCCTCCCGCCGCATGGCGTACTCGACGAGGTCCTTCACGTCCTCGCAGATCTCGTGGATGTCCGCGCCCATCGTCAATTCGAGGTGGCTGTTCTCCTTGACCGGCCGCCAGACCAGGTACTCGCTGCCCGCGCCGCGCGCGATGCCGCGGGTGCTCTTCGCGGAAGCAATCTTGTCCAGGTCGCCGAAGAAGATGGCCATGGGCGCGCGGATGTCCTTGAAGTGCGCCTTGTAATCGTAACCGTTGCGGTAGCACTTCATCTCGCCGTTCCGGATCCAGCGCGCGAACTGCTCCAGCACCGCCACCGGCTCTTTCTCTCCGCCCTGCGAGAGCAGCCACTGCACGTCCTCCGCGGTGGCGCGGGCCGGATTCAACAGCGAGCCGACGTACTTCGAGACCCGCTCGTACCGGCGCAAATTTCCCTCGGTGGCCGCGCGAGCGAGGACGCGCAGGAAGCTGTCCACCGGCAGGTGGTTGAAGCGGATTGGCTTGTGCGCGCTCGAAGGCGATGCGAGCAGGTTCGCGGCCCGGGCGAAGATGCGAAGCTTGCGCAGCATCACGGCGGCGCCGTGGCGGGTGCGATCGACACCGCTGGCAGCGCGACAGGCGCCGTCCACCAGCGGCACCAAGAGCGCCGGCCCGAACATCGCCACCGCGCGCAGGCCGAGAAAGCCGCTGCCGATCTCGCTGGGCGCACCGATGGCCACGAGCCCCGCGAGATCGTCGTGGCAGCCGGCGTAGCCGTAGCCGAGCATGCCGCCCATGCTGTTGCCGACGTAGAAGATCTTCTTCCGGCCCGTCTTGCGCTTCACCGCCGCGACGCCGGCCGGGATGTCGTGCAGGAAATAGCTGTCCAGATCCCAATCGAAGTCGAGGTCGCGCGGAGAGAGGCCGCGCTCGATCTGCAGCTCGCGGCTGGAACGGCCGTGGCCGCGCAATTCCAGGATGTGGATGTCCGCGCCGTAGGCGAGGAGCTGCTTGACGAAGTCGCCGCAGGTGAAGGCGTGCCGGTTCTGCGACCATCCCGGCACGAGCAAGAGCGGCTGCCCGAAGATGGGCTGGTCCCAGGCCTGCGGCAGCGGCCGATAGCGCGAGATCTGCAGCACCCAGCCATCGGCGGTGGGCGCGTCGTAGATCTCCTTCTTGTAGAGCGACTTGAACGGGACCCCCTCGAGCTCTTCGTGGGAGGGGGCGGGCCTTTGCTCGAGTCGGCGCATGAGTTCGATCGACAAAATCGTCGGAAGCTTAAACTAGGTCTCGTTCCTGCAGGGGGCAAACTTGTTCACAACCGCTCGCTGGGCATGCGGGCGGCACTCCCACCCAGGAGGAGCGCGCGCACCTGCCCGACGAGATACAGCGAGCCCGCGCAGAGGACGACGCCGGGCTCTCGCCTGGCCGCCCGCAGGGCTTCAAAAGCGCTTGCATGCACCTGGCCAGGCCAGAGCTTCGCAAGCTCTTCCGGCCGCACCGCGCGCGGTGAGTCGGGTGCGCAGTAATGGACGGTCGCCGCCAAGGGGCCGAGGACCGCCAGCATGGCGACGACGTCCTTGTCCTGCAGCGCCCCGAAGACCAGCCGAACCGGCCGGCCGCGAGCCAGCGCCGGGATGCTTCGCGCCAGCGCTGCCGCCGCGTGCGGGTTGTGTGCGCCGTCGAGGTACACCTCCGCCTCGCCCGAGCCGCCAACCGCGACAATCCGTTCCAGCCGCCCCGGCCAGCGCGCGGTCGCAAGCCCCTCATCGACATGGCGCGGCTCGATCGGCAGCGCCGCCGAAGCCGCTTCCAGCAGGGCGCACGCGAGCGCCGCGTTTGTCCGCTGGTGATGCCCTTCGAGCGCGAGCATACCCCGCCCCTCCGCGCTCCGCGCATCGCCACCGGCTCTCCCCACGCGGACCTCCCAGCGTTTGCCACGGTAGCAAAAGGGTCTGACATCCCTGCTCTCGAAGACGTAATCGCGGCCGGGCCGGAAGAGCGGAATCCCCAGCTCAGCCGCGTGAGCCGACAGCACCCGCGCCGCAACCAATGGTTGCCCCGCGCTCACCGCCGGAACGCCGCGCTTGAAGATGCCGGCCTTCTCCGCGGCGACATGCGCCAGGGTCGGCCCGAGATACTGCACATGCTCGAGCCCGAGCGACGCCACCGCGCACGCGAGCGGCCGCTCCAACACATTGGTCGCATCGAGCCGCCCGCCCAAGCCGACTTCGATGACCATCACGTCGAGCCCGCGAAAGGCGAGAAACCCCATCAGCGTGGCAATCTCGAAAAACGTCAGTCCCGGATCGCCGAGCGCCCACGGCACGCGCTCGCGAATCTCGGTCAACAGGGCACAGGCGTGGTCTTCCGAGATCTGCTCGCCCCCAATGCGGATGCGCTCGCAGAAGTGGTTCAGGTGCGGGCTCGTGTAGAGGCCCGTCCGCAAGCCGGCAGCGCGCAACGACGCCTCGGCGAACGCGCAAGTGGAACCCTTGCCGTTCGTCCCCGCGACGTGCAGCGCGGGT
>DASXHM010000338.1:0-5714 GCA_036488495.1 Myxococcales bacterium
CTCTCCTGCGACCCTTCGATTCTTCGCAAGCCCGGAGAGGCGTTCGGACAGCCGGGCGCCCGCTCGCTGGACCTGCTCGATCAGGCCCCCTTCGAGCAGCTCCATCACCGCGCAGGCGGCGGCGGTGGCGAGCGGGTTTCCCCCGAAGGTGCTGGCGTGCGTCCCCGGCGTCATCACCGCCGACAGCTTCTCGGTCGCGAGCACGCAGCCGAGCGGCATCCCGCCGGCGATGCCCTTGGCGAGGCTCATCGCGTCCGGCTCGATCCGCTCGTGCTGGTGGGCGAAGTAGGCGCCGGTGCGCCCCATGCCGGTCTGCACCTCGTCGAGCAGCATCACCGCGCCGTGCCGGTCGCAGAGCTCGCGCACCTTCTGCAAGAAGCCTTTCGGCGGCGGCATCACCCCGGCCTCGCCCTGGATCGGCTCGAGCAGGACCGCGCAGGTCTGCGGCCCCACCGCTTTTTCCAGCGCGGCGGCGTCACCGTAGTCGAGGAAGCGAAAGCCCTGCGGCAGAGGGCCGAAGCCCTGCTGGTACTTGGGCTGCCCGGTTGCCGCGAGCGATCCCATGGTGCGGCCGTGGAAGCTGTTGTTGAAGCAGATGATCTCGATCCGATCCGGCTGGCCGTTCACGACCTGGTAGTGGCGCGCCATCTTGATCAGCGCTTCGTTCGCCTCGGTGCCGCTGTTGCAGAAGAAGGCGCGCTTGAGCGTGCGGGTCTTCGCGGTCAGCTTCTCGGCGAGGCGGATCTGCGGCTCGGTGACGTAGAGGTTCGATGCGTGCCAGAGCAGCTTCGACTGCTCGATCAGCGCTTCGCGAACGCGCGGATTGGCGTGGCCCACCGAGACGGTGGCGATGCCGCCGATGAAGTCGAGATACTTCTTGCCGTCGGCGTCGTAGACGAAGGTGCCTTCGCCGCGCACGAGCGCGATGGGCTGGGTGCGGTAGTTCTGGAAGAGCACCGCCTGCGCGCGGCGCACGAGTTCCTGGTTGTCCATCTCACGCTCCTTGGCGGCGCAATCTAACCGGTCCGCGCGGGTTCGTCGTGGCAACCGCGCGCTCCTTTGTGTATGAAGCCGCCGTGCCGCCCAAAGCGTCGAGCAAGGCAAATTGACCACGGCGTCGCTCGCCCCGATTTCGGCGCTCAAGAACGTCTATCGCTTTCGCGAGCTGGTCGGGATGCTGGTGGCCCGCGATCTCAAGGTCCGCTACAAGCGCAGCGTTCTCGGCATGCTCTGGTCGCTCTTGAATCCGCTCCTGCAGATGGCGGTGTACAGCTTCGTCTTCTCCACCATCATGCGGGTCGGGGTTGCCGCCTATCCGGTGTTCCTGCTCGCGGGGCTCCTGCCGTGGACGCTCTTCTCCGCCTCGGTCAGCATGGCGGCGGGGTGCCTGATCGCCAACGCCAGCCTGATCCGCAAGGTGGCGGTGCCGCAGGCCGTGTATCCGTTGGCGCTGGTCGGCTCGAAGCTCGTCGATCTCTTGCTGTCCTTGATTCCGCTGACGCTCATCGCCATCTGGTTCGGCCGGCCGCCCAGCGCGAGCTGGCTGTTTCTGCCGATCGCCATCCTCGCGGTGGTGTGCTTCAGCGCGGGAGTGTCGTTCGCGATCAGCTCCTTGACCGTCTTCTTCCGCGACATCAAGCACCTCGTCGACATCCTCTTGCAGGTCTGGTTCTACCTGACGCCGGTCATCTACACGTACGAGCAGATCGACCACATCGGGAACCGCTTCATCTCCTTCGCGCTGCGGGTGAACCCTGCCGCGCCCATCGTCCGCTGCTTCCAGCTTTGCCTGTACGAGGGCCGTTTTCCCGACGCCGCCACCGCGGCGCAGGCGATGCTCTGGGGCGTCGGCACCCTCTTGGCCGGACTCGCCGTGTTCCTGCGCGCCGAGCCGCGGCACATCCTCTACCTCTGACGAATGAGCGGCCGGGTCCAACTGCGCGGCGTGGGCGTGCGCTTTCGCATGTATCGCGAGAAGGTCATCACTCTCAAAGAGGCGGTGCTGCAGCGGTTCCAGCACCTGAAGACGGCGGACGATTTCTGGGCGCTGAAGGCCGTCGATCTGGACATCGCCTCGGGCGAGTCGGTGGCGCTGATCGGGCACAACGGATCCGGCAAGAGCACGCTCTTGAAACTGGCCGCCGGCGTCTTGCAGCCGACGCTCGGGACGGTCCAGGTGCAGGGCCGCATCTCGCCCATGATCGAGCTCGCCGCCGGCTTCGATCCCGACCTCACCGGCCGCGACAACGTCTTCTTGAATGGCGCCCTGATGGGGTACTCGCGCAAGCAGATGAAGGAGAAGTTCGACCGCATCGTCGAGTTCTCCGAGCTGGCCGAGTTCATCGACATGCCGGTCAAGAACTACTCGTCAGGCATGTATGCGCGGCTCGGCTTCGCCATCGCCGCGGACGTGGAGCCGGAGATCCTCATCATCGACGAGATCCTCGCGGTGGGCGACGAGAAGTTCCAAGCCAAGTGCATGGAGCGGATCAAGTCCATCCGCTCGACCGGCTGCACCATCATCTACGTCTCGCACGCGATGGATTCGGTGCGGCTGTTGTGCGACCGGGTGGCGGTTTTGCACCACGGCGAGCTCGTCTTCGACGGCGCGCCGGAGCCGGCGATCGCGAAGTACCGCGAGCTGCAGAACTTCCACCCCGCCAGGTGAACGCGCGCGGAAGCTGCGAGGCCTGAGCGGTCAGCCCTTGAGCGCCGGCACGAGCCGAGCGACCTGCGCTTCCAGCTCGGGCAGCGAGCCGCGGTTGTCCAGCACGTACGTCGCCCGCTTGACCTTCTCTGCCGAAGGAAGCTGCGCCGAGAGCCTCGCCCGAGCCTCGGACTCGCTCATGCCGTCCCGCAAGACCAGCCGCGCGAGCTGCTCCGCTTCAGGCGCGACCACGACGATGAGCCCGGCGAAGCTCTCGGCGAGGCCGTTTTCGACCAGGAGCGCCGCCTCGTACACCGCGACCTCGTATCCTGCGTCCGCGAGCGCGGCCATCTTCAGGGCCGATGCCTCGGCGATGCGGGGGTGGACGATGGCGTTCAGCGCCGCGCGCTCGGCCGGGTCCTGGAAGACGCGCGCCGCCAGAGCCTTGCGATCGAGACTTCCGTCGGGCTGGAGGACCGCCTCGCCGAAGCGTGCGGCAATCTCACGCAGAGCCGGCTCTCCCTTGCGGACGACCTCCCGGGCGAGCTGATCGGCGTCGACGACGGGGATGCCGTGGGTCGCGAGCAGCCTTCCGACGGTGCTTTTCCCTGCGCCGATGTTGCCGGTCAGCCCGAAGACGCGCACGTGAAAGACTGTAACTTCAAACGGGAATCGTTGCTCCGAGCGGCATGCGCTGCTAGCTTCGCCAGCCTTCCATGCAGCTTCGCGCCGCCATTTTTGTCAGCCTTTGCGCACAGGCGGCGCTCGCGTCGGACCTTGTCGGACCCGTCTCCTGCCGCACCTGTCACCAGGAGGCGTACCGGATCTGGTCCGCGAGCCCGCACGCCCACGCCAAGGACGCGCTCACCGTCGAGCAGCGCAAGGAGCCGCTCTGCCTCTCCTGCCACTCCCGCGACGACGGCCGGGGCGGCCAGGCAGAAGTGGCCGGCGTTTCCTGCGAGACGTGCCACGGCGGCGGCCGCTACTATCAGCCGGCCGAGGTGATGCGGGACAAGGAACTTTCCCGCCTGTTCGGACTCTCTGACCCGACGCCGCAGAGCTGCATGGTCTGTCACGGCGGCGCCTCACCTTCGCTCAAGCCCTTCGACCCGAAGGAGGCGATGGGCCGCATCGATCACTGGACCGCCGACCGGGCGGCCCGCAAGAAGAGCGCGCAGGCACGTCCGCGCGGAAAGCAGCTCGCACAGTGGCTTCGAGATTGAACGCAGCAGAAGAATTGGTCCCCGCAGGACCGCCCGCAGGGGCCGTCAGCGAAGTCGCGCAGCTTGCGCCCCTGACCGAGGAGCAGAGCCACATCGTCATCGAGCGCGTCTGGCGCTTCTTCTGCTCGCTCCGGCTGACGCTCGCGAACCTGCTCTTGTTCTTCCTGGCGATGATCGCGGGCACCTTCGTCAACCCGCAGAACGACTCGCTGCTCAACATCGAGAAGGCCTTCGCCGGCCGGATCTGGACGCTCCGCGCGTACCGCTGGTTCGAACTCTACGACCTGTTCCACTCCTGGTGGTTCACCGCCATCTTGGTGTCCTTGGCGTTGAACCTGATCGCCTGTTCGCTCGAGCGGCTCCCCCGCATCTACTATCTCGTGCGCTATCCGGAGCGGCGGCTCGACCACGTGGTGGGCTTGCGTTTCAAGGTGCCGGCCACGCCGAGCTCGCTGCCGTTCGCGCAGGTGGCGGAGACGCTTCGCGGCGAAGGCTACAAGGTGCAGTCGTATCCGGACGACGGGTACATCTTCGGCGAGCGCGGCCGGTACGCACGGTTCGGCGTGTGGATCGTGCACATCTCGCTGCTCCTCATTCTCGGCGGCGGCGTCTTCGGACGGCTGACGGCATTCGAAGGCACCGCCAACGTTTCGCAGAACGGCGGCACCACCACGAGCTTCATCCAGCGCAACCCGGACGGCACCCAGTTCCGCCACCGCCTGGTCGACCAGGACGGAAAGCGGTTCGTCGTGCAGTGCAACGACTTCCGGCTCAAGGAGTTCGCGCCCGGCCGCCCCAAGGCCTTCGAATCGGATCTCGTCGCTTACGAAGACGCGGGCAACGGCGAATTGGGCAAGGAGCTGACCCGCGCCACCATCAACGTCAACCACCCCATGCACTGGGGCGGGCTCACCTTCTACCAGGCCAGCTGTTCTCAGATGGGGGACGGGCCGCGCGCCAAGGTCACCTTCACGGACAAGGTGACGGGCAGGTCACGCGAGGTGATGGCGGCTCCGAACGAGCCCATCCAAATCGCCGAAGGGCTCAGCTATTCCATCGTCGCCTACGATCCCAACTTCAGCGCCCTGGGCCCGGCGGTGCAGGTCGTGCGCACGCAGGACAAGGAGCAGTCGAGCTTCTGGGTCTTCGCCAATGACAAGGACTTCGACCGCCGCAATCGCGACGACCGCTTCGCCATCTCCTTCGACCGGCTGACGCCGCTCTACGCGACCGGCCTGCAGATCGCGCGCGACCCATCGGTGCCCATCGTCTACACCGGAGGCTTCTTGCTCTTCTTCGGCATCGGCATCGCCTTCTACACCAGCCACAAGCGCGTCTGGGCGCAGGTCTCGAACGGCAAGCTCGCGCTCGGCGGCGCCTCGCACCGCAACGCCGAAGGGTTCTCGCGGGAGTTCGACCAGATCGTGCGGGATCTGAAGTTGCCGGCTCGCAAGGGAGCGGCTTGATCGTCCTTTCAGCTGACTTCTTGAAGTCCGCGACCGACGCCGCGGGCTACCCGCCGGACGGCCCGCCCGAGCTCGCGTTCTGCGGCCGCAGCAACGTCGGCAAGTCGAGCGCGCTGAATGCGCTCGCGCAGCGCAAGGCCCTCGCGCGCGTCTCGCGCACGCCGGGCCGGACGCGCCTGATCAACTTCTTCGACTTGAAGGTGGCGGAGAAGACGCGCTCGGGCGGCCGCGGCAAGGAGTACGAGGTGCGCTTCGCGGACCTGCCCGGCTACGGCTACGCCTCGGGGCCGAAGGACGAAGTGAAGACCTGGCAGGCGATGATCGAGCGCTATCTGACGAAGCGCGAGTCCTTGGCGGCGCTGGTCATCCTGGTCGACG
>DASXHM010000365.1:0-5942 GCA_036488495.1 Myxococcales bacterium
CCGCCCTCGACATGCATCGCCCGCACGATCCCGAGCGGCAGCGCGAGCAGCTTCTGGTTCAGCTCGTGCATCGAGAACGGCGTGCGCGAGAAGAGAAACAGGATGCGCCCGTCCTTGTCCTCGCCAATCGCCGCTTCGCTCCAACGCTTCGAGGCGGGCGCCTTCTGCCACATGTCCTCGCCGGGGGCCTTCAAGAGCCGCAAGCTTTGCGCGACCGAGGGAAAGGTCTCCGCGCGGGCCTGGGCGCCCGGCGCGTCCAGGTCGAAGAATTCCGCGCCGGAAGGGCCGAAGGCGAGCGCGCTCCGATATCCGTTCCAGCGCCGCGTCAGGACGTATTGGCCGTCGCGGACGTGGCCGGTGGCGGTGAGCCCGTCCTTCTCGAACATGCCGAGGTTCACCACCGCCGCGAAGTGCAGCTTGTCCGCCCACTGTCCCGCGGTGCGGGTTCCACCGTCGCGCAGGGCGAGGCCCATCCGCAGCTCGGCCTTGGACACATCGACGCGCACGACGTGCAACAGACCGTCGCCCATCGCGGGCGCATCGGCGAGGCGGAATTCGCCGTACTCCACCCCCGGCCCGAGAGAGACGAAGGCGGCCACCAAGAGCGCAATCATTGCGAACGCCTCCTCACTTGCGATGCGGGCGGGGTGGGATACAGCCGCGGCGCGGTCATCGCCGCCAACAATCCCCCGAGTCGTCACCAAAACGCCACAGGCCGGGCGCTATCTGGTCGCCCATGAAAAAACTTCTGACCATGGCTGCCCTGTGCCTCTGCGCGGCCTCGGCGCGCGCCGACACGGTGCTGATCAACGGCGCGGGCGCGACCTTTCCGTTCCCCATCTATTCGAAGTGGTTCTCCGTCTACAACAAGGCGCACCCGGAGGTGCAGATCAACTACCAGTCGATCGGCTCCGGCGGCGGCATCAAGCAGATCACCGAGCACACGGTGGACTTCGGCGCGAGCGACGCGCCGATGAGCGACGACGAGCTTTCGAAGGCGCCCGGCCTCACTCACCTGCCCACCGTGATGGGCGCGGTGGTCGTCATCTACAATCTGCCTGGCGTGACTTCGCTCAAGCTGACGCCCGAGACGCTGGCGAACATCTACGTGGGCAAGATCTCGAAGTGGAACGACCCGCAGATCGCGAAGGACAACGCCGGCTTGAAGCTGCCGGACACGGGCATCGCGGTGGCCCACCGCAGCGATGGCTCCGGCACCACCTACACCTTCACGGACTACCTCGCGAGCGCGGTCCCTGCCTGGAAGTCGGGGCCGGGCAAAGGCAAGAGCGTGAGCTGGCCTGTGGGTCTCGGCGGCAAGGGCAACGAAGGCGTGACCGGCCTCGTCAAGGAGAACGAAGGCGGTATCGGCTACGTGGAATTGGCCTATGCCAATCAAAACAAGCTCCCGGCCGCGGAGCTGAAGAACTCCTCCGGCAATTGGGTGAAGCCTACCCTGGAGGCGGTGAGCGCCGCCGCGGCCGAAGCGCAGCTCCCCGAAGACTTCCGCGTCTCCATCGTCAACCAACCGGGCAAGGACGCCTGGCCCATCAGCACCTTCACCTATCTGCTCGTCTACAAGGACACCGCCGACACCACCAAGGGCGAGGCGCTCTTGAAGTTCGTCTGGTGGGCCGAGCACGACGGTCAGAAGCTCGCGCCTTCGCTCGACTACGCGCCGTTGCCGAAGCCGGTGGTGGCCAAGGTCGAGGCCGCGCTGAAGAAGATGACGGTCGCCGGAAAGGCCGTGCTTGCTGCGGGCCGCTGACCTCGCCGTTCCGACAGTGCGCGAGCCGCCGCCACGCGCGAACCTCGCCGACCGGACCTTTGCGGCGGTGTTGGTCGCGCTCGGCGGCGCCGTCTTCGTCATCGCCGGGTTGATCGTCCTCGAGCTCGCCAAGGTGGCGGGTCCGGCAGTTTCGAAGGTGGGGGTTGTTCAATTCGTCCGCGGCAGCGATTGGGACGCCGTGCGCGATGCCTACGGCGCCTTGCCCTTCATCTACGGGACCCTGGTGACGAGCGCCATCGCCCTCGTGCTGGCGCTCCCCGCTTCCTTAGGTCTGGCGCTTTTCCTCACCGAGATGGCGCCCTCAAAGGTCCGGACGATTGTGTCGTTTCCCATCTCCATCCTGGCCGGCATTCCCAGCGTCGTCTTCGGGCTGTGGGGATTGTTCGTGCTCGCGCCGATCTTGCGGCACAGCGTCGAGCCGTTTCTCGCCCGCACGCTCGGATTCTTGCCGCTGTTCAAGGGGCCTGCCATTGGCCTCGGCTATCTCGCGGCCGGCGTCATCCTGGCGATTATGATTCTCCCCACCATCACCAGCATCGCGGTGGAAGTGCTGCGGACGGTGCCGGGATCGCTGCGCGAGGCGGCGCTGGCGTTGGGCGCGACCCGCTGGGAGATGATCCGCCTTTCCGTGCTGCCGTATGCGCGCGCGGGCATCCTCGGCGCGACGATTCTCGGGCTCGGGCGCGCTTTGGGAGAGACCATGGCGGTGACGATGCTGATCGGCAATTCGCCGACCATCAGCGCGTCGTTGTTCGCGCCCGGCTATTCGCTTCCCGCGGTCATTGCCAACGAGTTCGCCGAAGCGTCTGGAATGCAAACCAGCGCGCTCGCTGCGCTGGGCCTGATCCTCTTCGGGGTGACGCTGGCGTTGAACGCGCTGGCGCGGCTCCTCGTGCGCTCCACCGGAAGGGTCGCGGCGTGACGCAGGCTCGCGGCATGAAGTCGCTGCGGGTGCGGCGTGCCTTCGACCACACCATGACGATGCTGTGCGCGCTGGCCTTGCTCGCCGCGCTCCTGCCGCTCGCGTCGGTGTTGTGGCTGGTCGTCTCGCGCGGCATCTCCGGGATGAATCTGTCCTTCTGGACGAGCCTGCCGGCACCGGTCGGAGAGCCGGGCGGCGGCATCGGCAACGCCATCCTCGGGACGCTCTACATCGTCGCCATTGCCTCGCTCATCGGCGTGCCGTTCGGCGTCGGCGCCGGCGTCTATCTCGCGGAGAAGGGCGATGGCCCCTTCGGCGACGTGGTGCGCTTCACCGCCGAAGTGCTCTCCGGTGTGCCTTCCATCGTGGTCGGCTTGGTCGCCTACGGGCTCGTCGTGCTGCCGATGCGCAGGTTTTCCGCGTTGGCCGGCGGAGTGGCGCTGGCGGTCTTGATGGTGCCGACGCTGGCGCGCTCGACCGAGGAATTGGTGCGCCTCGTGCCGCGCTCGCTCCGGGAAGCCTCGCTCGCCCTCGGCGTCCGCGAATGGAAGACCTCGCTGCGCATCGTCCTGCGAACCGCGCTCCCCGGCATCGTCACCGCGGTGCTGCTCGCGGTGGCGCGCGCGTCGGGCGAAACCGCACCGCTCCTCTTCACCTCGTTGAACAACCAATATTGGAACTTCCGCGCCGATCAGCCGACTGCCTCGCTCACCGTCCAGATCTACAACTATGCGGTCAGCCCCTACGCCGACTGGCACGGCAAGGCGTGGGCGGCCGCGCTGGTCCTGCTGGTGGTGGTGGGCGCGCTCTCGTTGATGGCGCGCTTCTTGGCCCGGAGCCGTTTGCGATGAGCGCCCTCTTGGCCCCGGAGCCTCTTGCGATGACGGCGCTCGCGCAGAAGATCGAAGTGCAGCGATTGAACGCCTGGTTCCGCGCGACGCACGCGCTGCGCGAAGTGTCGCTTTCGGTCCCGCCCAACACCGTGCTCGCGATCATCGGACCTTCCGGCTGCGGCAAGAGCACCTTCGTCCGCTGCATCAATCGCATGCACGAATTGGTGCCGGGAGCGCGGCAGGCGGGGCGCATCCTGGTGGACGGCAAGGACCTGCACGCGCGCGGGGTGGATCCCGTCGATCTCCGGCGCCGGGTGGGAATGGTCTTTCAACGGCCCAACCCGTTTCCCACGCTGTCCATCTACGACAACGTCGTCGCGGGCCTGCGGCTGAACGGCATCGGCGGCGACCACGCGGAGATCGCCGAGCGCAGCCTGCGCAAGGCGGCCTTGTGGGACGAAGTGAAGGACCGGCTGCAGTCGAGCGCGCTCTCGCTCTCCGGCGGTCAGCAGCAGCGGCTCTGCATTGCGCGGGCCTTGGCCGTCGAGCCAGACGTGCTCTTGATGGACGAGCCTGCCAGCGCCCTCGATCCAATCGCGACGGCCAGGATCGAAGAGCTGATCCACGAGCTGCGCGCGTCGCTGACCATCGTCATCGTCACCCACAACCTGCAGCAGGCAGCCCGCGTCGCCGATTCGACCGCCTTCTTCTACATGGGCGAGCTCGTCGAGCACGGACCGACCGAGCAGATCTTCACCAACCCGCGCGAGCCGCGTACCGAAGACTACGTGACGGGAAAGTTCGGGTGACCATGGTGTTCAGCAAGAAGCAGCACACCGACAAGTCCTACGACGCCGAGCTCGATGCGTTGCGCGCGCGGCTCCTCACGCTCGGCGGCAAGGTGGAGAGCGAAATCGCCGCCGGCATCAAGTCGCTGATCGAGCGCGATTCGAAGCTCGCCGAAGAGGTGCTCTCGGCCGACCGGGAAGTGAACGTGATGGAGGTGGAGATCGACGAGACCTGCCGCAGGCTCCTGGCGCTGCGCCAGCCGGCAGCGAGCGATCTGCGCTTCATCACCACCGCCTTGAAGATCGTGGTCGACCTGGAGCGCATCGGCGACCTGGCGGTGAACGTCGCGGAGCGCGCCATCGATTTGAATCAAAGCCCGCCCTTGCGGCCGGTGCACGATCTGCAGCGGCTCGCCGAGCTGTGCCAGAAGCAGGTGCGGGCGGCGTTGGATTCGTTCGTCGACGCGGATGCGGACAAGGCCGAGGCGGCCATCCGCGACGATGCGCTGGTGGACGCGCTCTACCACACGCTCTTCAACGAGCTGCTCGGGCTGATGCTGGAGGACTCGAAGAACATCCGCCGCGCGACCAGCCTGATGTTCGTGGCCAAGCACCTGGAGCGGCTGGCGGACCACGCGACCAACGTGGCGGAGATGGTCATCTACATGGTGAAAGGGACGGACGTGCGCCACCCGCACAGCCGCGGAATCGTTGCCAAGACGTGATTTCGTAGCCACCTGCGTCTGTCACGATCCGCAGGCATGGCGGACCTCCTGTTGCTGCTGGTTCCGATCTCGCTCTTCCTCACTCTCCTCGGGCATGCCGCGACGTTCTTTCTCCTCTCGCGCAAGACGGCGGTTGCCGGGCCGCCGCCGCCTGTCACCATCTTGAAGCCGGTGAAGGGCGAAGAGCCGGGGCTATACGAGAACCTCGCCTCATTCGCTGCGCAGGATTTTCCTGACTACGAAATGCTCATCGGCGCGGAGGATGCGACCGATCCGGCGCTGACCGTCGCACGCCAGGTCCAGCGCGACTTTCCCCACGCCCGCATCCGGGTGGTGACCGGCGCACGCCGCCTCGGGTTGAACCCGAAGGTGAACGTCCTCGCCTCGCTCGCGCGTCACGCCGCGCACGACGTGGTGGTGATCAGCGACTCGAACGTGCGCGCTGGTAAGTCGTACCTGCGGGAGACGGCGGCGGAACTGTCGCGGCCTTCCGTGGGGCTGGTCACGAACGTGCTCACCGGGCGCGGGCGCGGCGCCGGCGCGACCTTCGAGAACCTGCACCTGCATTCCTTCGTCGCGGGCGGGACCAGCCTCGCGCGGGTCGCGGCGGGGAGGGCGTGCGTGATCGGAAAGTCGATGATGTTCCGGCTGAGCGACCTGTCGAAGCTGGGCGGCTTCTGGGCGGTGCGCAACGTCCTGGCGGAGGATTACGTCATCGGGCGCAGCTTCGAGCGCGCCGGCTATGAAGTGGCGCTGTCGCCGTGCCTCGTGGAGGTGACGAACGACGGCTGGACGCTGGACCGATTCGTGAACCGGCATCTGCGCTGGGCGCAGATGCGCAGGCGGGTCGCGCCGCTCGCCTACTTCGCGGAAGTGCTGCTCAAT
>DASXHM010000371.1:0-14754 GCA_036488495.1 Myxococcales bacterium
TCGCCGATGACGATGGTGCCGCGGATGTTCATCTCGTTGAACGCCTTGCGCATGGCGTCCACGGCCGCCTGATCGGCAGCCTTCTCGTCGCCGCGGCCCATCAGGCGCGCCGAGTAGATGGCCGCTGCCTCGGTGAGGCGCACCGCTTCGAGTCCGATGTTCCTATCCATTCGAATTCCCTTTCAAGGCATTCACGAGCCATTCCGGCGCGCGCGTCGGCTTCCCGTCCTTGCCGACCACCACGTGCACCGTATGCCCGACCGCGAGCACGCCGTCACTGCCTACGGCGCGAACTTTGTACTCGAATCGAATCTTCACCCGGGTGTGCGTCACTTGCACGGGGATCTCGAGCAGATCGTCGTAGCGCGCCGGCCGCAGGTAGTTGATGCCCGCCTCGTAGACAGGCAGCATCAGGCCCCTCTCCTCGATCTGCCGGTAGGTGATGCCGAGGCCGCGGATCCACTCGTTTCGCGCCCCCTCGAAGAAGCGCAGGTAGGTGGCGTAGTAGACGACGCCCATCTGGTCGGTGTCGCCGTAGAGCACCCGATGCCGGTACGGAGCTTGTGGCGTAGCCTCACCCGCCGGCATGGAAGGCGGTGAGAGACAGGCGGGTTTGCTCTCTGGAGACGCCCTGGCCGTCGGTCACGCTGGTGACGATCTGGGCGATGCCGACGTGAGGCGCGAACGTCCATTCGGTGGTGAAGGTCACGTCCTTCTTGACCATCGAGCTCGTGCGAACGACCACGCAGTGTTCGAAGGTTCCCGCGCCGGTGACCACCGACGCGTCGGCGGAGGCGATCTCGAAGTGCTGGACCACCAGGTTCTCCACCGCCGTCCAGTGCGTGCCGGAGGCGAAGGGCGGCCGCAAGAGGAAGCGGTCGGCGTCGCGCACTCCGCCTTCCTCGTAGCGCAGGCGCCCGCGGTGGTCGTCCAAGAACCAGTCGCCGTCGCGCCCGACGATCTCGATCTTCGCTTCTTCCTGCGAGCCGCTCACCGCGTACTTCCAGGAGTTGCCGACGGCGAGCGGATAGTAGGCGCGCGCGTCGTTCACCTGGGGCTTCGCGGCCGGGGCGGTCTTGCAGGCGGTGACGAGCAGCGCGAGCGCGAAGAGCTTCCTCACGGGTTCTTTGCCCCGCGCGCTCCATCGGACCGCTTGTTGCGCAGCAATTCCGCGTACGCTTCGCGGGCGGCGCGGCGGACCTGCTCGTCCGGCGCTCCGCTCTCGAGCGTGAACAGGTAGGCCTCGGCGGCCGGCCCGCCGAGGGTGGCGATGGCATAGAGCACCGAGCCGGTCTCCTCCGGACGGCGCTTGCGGGTGGCCTCGATCAGCGGGACCACCGCGCGGCGATCGCCGATGGCGGTCAAGGCGCCCACCGCGCGCAGCCACACGGTCGGATCGGGATCGTCGAGACGTTCGATCAGCTTCGGCACCGCCGCCGGATTTCGCCTCTCGGCGAGGACGCGGATGGCGTAGTCGCGGATGCGCACGTCGGCTGAGCCGAGATCGGCGATCAGCGCTTGATCGGATTTTGCGTGGGCGTCGATCTGGTCGGCCAGGGCTTCCGCCGCTTCGTGGATGGCGATGCCGAGCGCGGACGCGAACGCCGCGCGGCGCGCCTCCGGGTCGAGCGACTGGCCTTGTTCGAGCGGCCTGCGCGAGAGCCCTTCCGCGCGCAGGGTGACTTCCTGACCAGAGCTGTCGGGACGCCCGAGCTCGAGCGAAACCACCACGTTCGCGAGATCCCGATCGGGCGCCGTCTTTCCGGGGTCCACCATCGGCGCGGGCGCGGAAGCGATCTCGGCGCGCTCGACCGAGAGCGCAATCCGGCCGGGGGCGCCCTCGCGAATGTCGAAGCGGCGGGTGGCGAGGAGCTGGTCGCGCAAGAGCA
Organism: Myxococcales bacterium; assembly: GCA_036488495.1. Lineage (GTDB taxonomy): Bacteria > Myxococcota > Myxococcia > Myxococcales > 40CM-4-68-19 > 40CM-4-68-19. The sequence continues at coordinate 1,890 of DASXHM010000371.1, forward strand.
CGCGCACCTCGTCGGCGGTGGTGGCGAGCTCCAGGCGGCTGGCGATTTCGGCAGTGCTCACGAGCAGGGTTCCCACCATTGCCACGCTCTTCGGTGGCGGCGACGGCTTGCAGGCGGCGAGCACGAGGCAGACGGCGGCGAAACGCATGGCGGCTACCGGCGATGCTACGGGCGCACGCGCCGCGGGTCAAAGGGCTCCATCACTCTTTGACGGGCTCGGCCTGGACGGAGGAGGCGGACGCGGTTTCCCCGGAGGAGGCAGATTGCGCATCCGCAGAGGACGCAGATTGGGTGTCGGCGGGCGACGCACCCTCGGCAGGCGACGCGGACTGGCCCTCGCCGGACGAGCGGCCCGCGCCTTCCGCCGGCGCGGTTTCCGCGGAAGACGCGCCCGGCTCGCCGCCCGCGCTTTCGGGGGGAACGCCGGTCTCCGCAAACTGCGGGCTCGCCACGGTCGGCCCCGCGGGCGGCGCGAAGCGAAGGGTTCCCGCCGGCTGCCCCCAAGCCTGTTCGGCAGCGCTGGTTGCCCGCGGACGCTGCTCGCGCCCGCGCCGCTTCCGCCCCTCGCGCGCGGCCGGAGCGTCTGGCTCCGGCGCTTGCGGCGGCGTTTCGCTCGCCACCGGCTCGGCCGCCTTCGCAGGCACGCCTTCTTCGGCGACGCGCGCGGCTTCAGGCGCTGCGGCGTCCGCAGCCAGATCGCGCTGAGGCTTGCCCGCGCCCTCCTCCCGCCCGTGATCGGCGGCGCGGTCGTGTTCGCTCGAGCCGCGGTGGCCGTGCTCCGGCGCCGGGCGTTCCTGGCCCTGATCGCCTGTGGGAAGCTGGTCGCGTTCGCCTTCGTCGCTGTCGCGGCCGTGCTCGTCTTGCGGATGGTCGTCCCGGTCTCGGCGATGTTCGTCCGAGCGGTCGTCGCGGTCGCGGCGGTGTTCGTCGGGGCGTTCTTCGCGTTCGCGCCGGCGCGGGTCGGAAGGACGCAAGAGCGCCGCGAAGTACGCCTCGTCGACGTCCGGCACCTCGACCGTCTGCACGGTCACGCCGACCCGCAGCGCGATCATCTCCTCCGGCAGCGCCTCGCCGACGTACAGCGCGACCGGCGCCTGGCCCGCCGCGCTGGCTTCTCCGCGCGCCTCGCGGCCCGCATCGCCCGGAGCGAGCACGAGGCCCATCTGCGCCGAATAATGCGCGAGATCGCGACGCAGATCCTGCACGTCCGAGCGCCCGATCTCGCGGGGCCCGCGCAAGAGCTTGACCGCCACCCGCAGGTCGGACACGCCACGCCGCTGCCGCGCCAGATAGAGCGGGCCTTCCTTGCTGCGCTTCGCCACCCGCACGTCGCGCATGCCCATCTTGTCGAGGAGGAGCGAGCAGATCTGCTCGAACTGCCCGGTCTCCATTTCGAGCAGCCTGCGCTTCAACGCCCGGCAGACCGCGCGCTTTCCTTCGGCGACGAGCTGCACCGCGCTCATCGGCCGCGGATGCGCAGCGCCGCGCGCTTCCACCGGCTCCGGCGCCGCCGCAGGCGGTGGGAATTCCACCAGCGTGACCCGTTCGCCGTCGACGATGAACGCGGGCTTGCGCCCCGCCTCGGTCCGCCGCCGGTTGTCTTCGAGGAGCGCGGCGACGAGCGACGGCAGATCGCTGACCAGCCCCTCCGACAAGAGCTGCTTCTTCAACAGCTCCTGGGCCAACTCCAGAAGCGGCGCGCCGACCTGCCTTTGCGCGAGCGCTTCGAACACCACCTCGGCGGGCGGCGGAAAACGGCGCTGCCCCTTCTGCCGGAGCTGATCCTGCTTGCGCCGTTCGGCCTCGACCTCCTCGTGGCCTTCTTCGTGCTCGGCCTGCAGCTCCATCAGCCGCCGCCGCGCCTGTGCGTGGATGGGGCGCGGCTCCCGCTCGCGCGGCCGATAGAGCGGCTCCGCCGTTTCCGGCGGCTGCATGGGCGGCGCGACCGGCTCGATCTGCGCCTCCTGCGGCACCGCCCATTCCAAGAGCGCGAAAGTGCCTTCCGGCGCGACCGCCACCACCTTGCGCTCTTCCTCGCGCTTCGCCATCGCGGCGAGGCGCTGACCCATGGTCACTTCCGGATCCTGCCCCACGTGCGAGAGCAGGTTTTCGCGCACGGCCTGCTCGGCGATATCTTTGAAGTGGAGGGGCTTCCCAACGCGGCGCAAGACCTCGACGGCCGCTTCGGTAAACGTCATGTGGAGCTCCGCGAGTGCCAGCGGGGCTGTGGAAGCTTCCCTCTGACCGCTCGAAAAAAAGTTTTGAAAGCGTATTGAGTTGCGGTGCAAGTGTCAATGAACTTAACCTCGCCCGGTGATCCGGATCCGCCCCGGCCGATCGTGGCGCCACAACCCCGCCTACGCGCTCGAGCTCGCGAGCAGCGGCGCCCGCAACTTCGACGGCGAACAGATCCTCGACGTGCTCGGCATCGAAGTCGACGGCGTGGACATCGCCGCCGGCGTTGGCGAAGGGCGGGTCCTCTTGGCGATGGAGGAGCTCCTCCGCGCGCTCCTCGACCTGGGTGACGGCGCCAGCGCGGCCCAGGCGACCATCGGCCCGGGACCCACCGAGCTCGTGCTGGAGGCGCGGGGCGAGGACCTGCTCTTGAGCCTGGTCTCGCTGGCCCCGCCCTCGCGGGTCCTCGCCGCGGGCCTTCTCGTCGACGCGGAGAAGATGCAGAAAGCCGTCCTGCAGGCGGCGCGCGGACTGCTCTTGGATCTCCTCGCCGTCGCCGCGGAGCTTGGTTCGGCGCAGGTCTCGCAGCGCCTTTCCGACGCGAGCGCGCGGCTCGCGCGGCAGCACAAAAAGAATGCGCGCAAGTGGCCGCGCCGGGAGATCTCCGCCCGGACCATCGTCTGCAAGGCGCAGCCGTTCGGCGAATCGGTCTCGTTGCAGCTTCCGCCCGAGACGATGTCGCGCCTGTTGGGCCGCGCCGACGTTCCCCACGCCCCGCTGGCCGCGCACCTGGGCGGAGGCAGCATCGCGCTCTCGCGCAAAGGCGCTCCCGGGCTCGCCGCCGAAGGACCGGTCTTCTTGCTCTTGCGCAACCTGCTCGAGCAGGCCACGAGCCTGGTCGAATTCGCGGAGAGCGGCGAGGCGGAATACACGCTGCGTTTCGGCGCCCACGAGCTGCGCTGGGACCTTCGCAAGGGCGAAGCGCGCGCAGCGGGATGGCGCGCGCCGTGGAGGCTTCCGGCCATCCGTTTCGCCGGGTTGGTCGCGCAGAGCGCGGTCGCCTACGGCAAGGTCTGCAAGGCGCCCGACGATCTCTCGGCGGACCTGGTCGAGCGCGGGAGCCGGCTGCGCGACCACTGCCGCGATTTGCAGAGCGGTGATTTGCGCCGGTCGCAGGCGCATCCGGCGAAGGCCCCCGCCCGTCCTCCCGCAGGCCCTCTCGCGCAGCGGATGCGGCGGCTCCTCTACCGCGAAGCGTTTCGGGTAAACACGGCCGGCTCGGCGCGAGTGCTGCCCGCGCCGGACGCGCTCCTGGTGGAAGGACGCGAGGAGCTGATCGCGCTCGATCCTGCCACCGGCGAGCGCATCTGGTCATTGCCTGCCGCCCCGGGCTTCGCGCTGCGCGGCACCGACGTCTTCTTCAGCGAGCCGCCAGACGAGCACGGCGCGCTGGTGCGGGCGGACGCGCCGACTGGAGAAGTGCGCTTCCGCCGCAGGCTGCGCGGCGCTGCTCATCCGGCAAAGCTGTGGCCGCTGTCGCGCGGTGTCTTGCGCGGGTTGCCCGGCGAAGGCGTCGCGCTCGTAGACGAGGCGGGCGTCCTGCGCTTCCGCACCAGGCTCCCCGGCGGCGAGCCACTCTGCGCGGTGGAAACCCGCGAGGCGCTGGTGTTCGCTCAGAAGGGCTTCTGCGTCGGCATCGACCCGGCGGACGGCGCCGTCCTCTGGAAGCGGCGCGCGCCGGTGCGCGAGCTCGTCGCCTGCGGGCCGCACGTGCTCCTGCTCGAGAACACGGCGTTGGTCTGCCTCGCGCCCGGCAGCGGAAAAGTGGTGCTCCGCGCCGCGGTGCCGGCGGACTCGCACGGCCTGCGCATCCATGCCGACGCAGCGCACCTGGTCGTTCCCTCTGGCGTCCTCTCGCTCTCGCTGCAGACGCTCGCGGTGCGCAAGGAGCACGCACTTGCCTGGGCCCGGCACCTGGCAGCGGATCACGAACCGGATTCGCTGATCGTCACCGGCGAGGGCGGCGCGGGAGCGTGCCTGATCGGCAAGCGCTGGTCGATCGAGCCCGACGGATCGCAACCGGCGCCTGCGCAGCAGCGGCGCGGCGTCGTCCTGTTCTCGCGCAACCTGAACGAGCTCTACGCGCTCGACAGCGGGCTTCCTCTGGCTGCTTTGCCGAAGGGAGAGGCGCTCCTCTGCGACGATCTCTCCTGCCTCGTGCGCGATGGTGAGACGCTCTCGTCGCACCGGCTGGTCAGCCACCTCGCGCTGCTGTGACCCAAAGCAAGGTCACCACTTCACGTCCGACAAATCCTGATCGGCATGGTCGCTGAAAGTGACCGTCCGCTCCTGGTCGACGAACGGCGTCTTCACCGTCCGACTGTAGGTGAGCCAGATGTCGACGTGCTTCGGGCTCTGGGTGCGCTCGATGCGGAGGTCCTGCGGGTCGAGGTCGATGGCAAGCTGCTTGCCCTCGAAGCCGGGATCGCCAAACTGCTGCTGCAGCTTGCGCATGATGAAGGCGCGCACTTTCGCGTCGTTGTGCTCTTGGTAGCAGAGGTTCGCCGCCGCGTTCAGTGTCGACTTCACCTCCTGGTTGTCCCAGTAGGCCGGCCCGAAGGTCACGAGCCAGACGACGCCTGCAGCGACGCCGAGCAAAAGGAGCACGGAGATGAAGGTCAGCCCGCGCTCGCGCCGCTTCACCTGAGGCCCCGGGACATCAGTTCACGCTCCTGAACATGCGCTCGAAGCGAACCAGGAGCGGCCCGCCGAAGGAGATCCAGATGATGCTGGCGCGGCCCTTGATGTAGCTGAACGGCACCTGCCCCGGACCGCCCTGGAAGCGGCTGTCGAGCGAGTTGTCGCGGTTGTCGCCCATCACGAAAATGCGGCCCGGTTCCACCACCCAGGTGCCGTCGCGGCCCATCGGCGTGTCCTGCCGGACCAGGATGGGATGCTCGATGCCGCCCAGGTCCTCGATGTACTGGTGGGCCACCACGTCCATGTCCTTGTCGGTGTATTCGGAGCGGTCCTGGTAGGTGAAGTCACCCACGTCCTGCCGCTTCTGCTCGACGCCGTTGACGTAGAGGACGTCGTCGCGCACTTCGATGCGATCGCCGGGAAGCCCGATCACCCGTTTGACGTAGTCGCTCTCCGGATGGGTGGGGTTGATGAAGACCACCACGTCGCCGCGCTTCGGCGCCGACTCCATCAGCTTGTGGACGCTCGACGGGTCGGTGAAGGGGATGCGCAGCCCGTAGCTCATCTTGTTGACGAAGATGAAATCGCCGACGAGCAACGTCGGAATCATCGAGCCCGAAGGGATGTGGAAAGGCTCGAAGACGAACGCCCGCAACAAGAGCGCCACCAGGATGGCGCCGCCGATGGACTCGGTGTACTCGCGGACCGCCCCTTTGCGCGCGAACGCGAGGTGCTGGTCCAAGGTGGCGTCGAGGTTCTGCCGCGCCTGCAAGGCGGGCATCGCCGACGGCTGCTGCAGAGCGCGCTGGACCTCCTCGAGCGCACCCGACACCTGGCCCGCCGCACTTTCGGTGATCTTGTGGCGGTTGCGCTTGAACAGCCGCTGCCCGCTGCGGAAGAGCGAACGCGCCTCGCCGCGCACCCTGCTCTTCAGGCCCCAGGGCGTGGCCGAGCCGATGGTCGAGAGGATGAAGATGGCGAGAAAGACTAGCAGCGAGCCGACCAAAAAGTCCTGCCGGCGCAAGAAGTGCTGCGCCACCGCCGCGACCACCAGCGTGCCGCCGAGGATGGCGAAGACCCGGCCGTACCCCGCCTGCGCGTAATACGCCTTGGTCCCCTTGTCGGCAGCCGCCACCAACTCGGCTTCGCGGCGCGCCTGCGCCCGATCGCGGGTGTCGGTGGCCGCGGTCATTCCTCGACCCTGAGCACTGCGAGGAAGGCTTCCTGCGGAATCTCCACCTGTCCGACCGACTTCATGCGCTTCTTGCCTTCCTTCTGCTTCTCCAGGAGCTTTCGCTTGCGACTGATGTCGCCACCGTAGCACTTGGCCAGCACGTTCTTGCGCATCGCCTTCTGCGTCTCGCGGGCGATCACGCGGGACCCGATGGCCGCCTGGATGGCCACTTCGTACATCTGCCGCGGGATCTCTTCCTTCAGCTTGTCGCAGATGATCCGGCCGCGCTGGTAGGCGCGGTCGCGGTGGACGATGGTCGAGAGCGCGTCCACCGGCTCGCCGTTGATGAGGATGTCGAGCTTCACCAGATCCGCCTCCTGGTAGCCGAGCGGCTCGTAATCCAGGGAAGCATAGCCGCGGGTGAGGCTCTTCAACTTGTCGAAGAAGTCGAAGACCACTTCCGCGAGTGGGATCTCGTAAGTGATCTGCACACGTTTGGTGCCGATGTACTTGATGTCCTTCTGCACCCCGCGGCGGTCCTGGCACAGCTTCAGCACCGCGCCGACGTAATCGCCCGGCACGTAGATGTGCGCGAGCAGGACCGGCTCATAGAGCTTCTCGATCTCGCCCTCGTCCGGCAGCTTGGCTGGGTTGTCGATGGTCACTTCCCCGCCGCTCCTCATCAGCACCTTGTAGACGACGGAGGGGGCGGTGGTGATGAGGTTCAGGTTGTATTCGCGCTCGAGCCGCTCCTGCACGATCTCCATGTGCAGAAGGCCCAGATAGCCGCAGCGGAACCCGAAGCCGAGCGCCTGCGAAGTCTCCGGCTCGTAGGTGAAGGCGCTGTCGTTCAAGCGCAGCTTCTCCAGCGCGTCGCGGGTGTTCTCGTAGTCGGCGGAGTCGACCGGGAAGATCCCGGCGAACACCATCGGCTTGATCTCCTTGAAGCCCGGAAAGGCCTGCGCGGTCTCGCGGCCAACCTCGGTCAAGGTGTCGCCGACCTTGGCATCGTGGATGACCTTCACGTTCGCGACCACGAAGCCCACTTCGCCCGCGAACAGCTCCACCTTGCCGCGGGCCTTGGGCGCGAACACGCCGAGCTCGGTGACTTCGTATTCGCGGCGATTCGACATGAACATGATCTTCTGCTTCGGACGAATCGTCCCTTCGACGACCCGGACCAGCATGACCACGCCGCGATAGGTGTCGTACCAGCTGTCGAAGATCAGCGCTTTCAAAGGTCCGGCCGGATCGCCCGCGGGCGGCGGCACGTCCTTGACGATCTCCTCGAGCAATTCGTGGATGCCGACGCCTTCCTTGGCGCTGGTCGGCACCGCGCGGCTCGCGTCGATGCCGATGACTTCTTCGATCTCCCGCCGCGTCCCTTCCACGTCCGCGCTGGGCAGGTCGATTTTGTTGATCACCGGCACGACCGCGAGATCGTGCTCGAGCGCGAGGTAGACGTTGGCGAGCGTCTGCGCTTCCACGCCCTGCGAGGCGTCGACCACCAGGACGGCCCCTTCGCAGGCGGAGAGGCTGCGCGACACCTCGTAGGCGAAGTCGACGTGCCCCGGCGTGTCGATCAGGTTCAGGACGTAGTCGTGTCCGTCCTTGGCACGGAAGTTCATCCGCACCGACTGCGCCTTGATGGTGATGCCGCGCTCGCGCTCCAATTCCATGTTGTCGAGGAACTGGTCCTGCGCTTCCCGGGCGCTCACGGTGCCGGTCGCTTCCAGGAGCCTGTCGGACAGCGTCGACTTGCCGTGATCGATGTGCGCGATGATCGAGAAATTGCGCAGATGGGCGTTTGCTTCCGGCATTCGAGGCGCGGGGGATAACATGCGCCCCTCTCTCGCACAACGCCGCCTGTTTCAGAGCCCGAGCTCTTGCTTGAACCACGCCGCCGTCGGCACGAGGCCTTGGGCGAGCGCGACCTTCGGTGCCCAGCCGAGCAATTCTTTCGCGCGGGAGATGTCCGGCTTGCGCTGCTTGGGGTCGTTCTCGGGGAGCGGCCGCACCGAGCGCACCTTGCCGCCCTTGCCCACCGCGGCGCGCACGGCTTCCGCGAACTGGATCAGCGTCATCTCCGAGGGATTGCCGAGGTTCACCGGGCGCTCGTCGCCCTTCTCGACCAACAGCAGAAGCCCCGCCACCAGGTCGTCGACGTAGCAGAAGCTGCGGGTCTGCGTGCCGTCGCCGAAGACGGTGAAGTCCTCGCCCTTGAGCGCCTGGGTGACGAAAGCCGGCACCACCCGCCCGTCATCGACGCGCATCCGCGGTCCGTAGGTGTTGAAGATGCGCGCCAGCCGGTACGGCGTCTTGAACACGCGCCCGAAGGTGGTCACCAGCGCCTCGGAGAACCGCTTCGCCTCGTCGTAGCAGGCGCGCGGGCCGATGGTGTTGACGTTGCCGAAGTAGCTCTCGCGCTGCGGGTGCTCGAGCGGGTCGCCGTAGATCTCGGAAGTGGACGCCATCAACAGCATCGCTCCGGATTTGCGCGCGAGCTCGAGCCCATTGCGGGTGCCGATGGAGCCGACGTCGAGCGTCTCGATGGGGAGCTTCGCGTAGTCGATCGGCGACGCCGGCGACGCCAGGTTGAAGACCACCTCCGCCTTGCCCTCGACCGGGATGGGCTTGCAGACGTCGTGCTCGACGAATTGGTAGCCGCGCTCGCCCTGGTGGCGGCGGGCGTTGTCCTTGCGGCCGGTCAAGAAATTGTCGACCACGACGACGTCGTCGCCGCGTGCGAGCAGCTTGTCGACGAGGTGACTTCCGATGAATCCGGCACCGCCGAGGACGATCGCGCGCATCGCTACTTGGCGCGGCCGTAGCGGTCTTCGAGCCGGACCACGTCGTCGAGCTCCGGCGTCGAAGCTTCGAGGATGTCGCAGTCCGTCTCGGCGATCATCCGGTGGCGCAGGTGCGGGGTGATGTGGAAGGACGAGCCTTCGGAGAGCACCAGGTCTTGCAGCTCCGCGCCTTCGGGGCCGGTCTGGAAGCGCATCCGCCCGCGCAGCACGAAGACCGTTTCGTCCTTCTTCTCGTGGTACTGCAAGCTCAGCGCATGGCCCTGTTTGATGTGCAGGATCTTGCCCACGTACCTTTCGGTCCGCGCCCAGATGAGCTCGTGACCCCAAGGCTTTTCCACTCGCTGCGTCTTGTGCTCGGGCATGTCCTCGTCCTGGCTAGTGGCTTGCCATCACGATAGCGGCCTGACGCAGCTCGCGCTCGACGTCCGAGCGGTAGCGGAGCGCCCGGTCCTTGTCGGGGAAGCTGCCCACCCGGACGCGGTACCAGGTGCCCTTCGCGCCCAGGTTTGCTTCCACCGAGTACGGCTTGTACCCGGCCGCGCGGGCGCGGTTCTCGAGACGCAGCGCCTCCGCGCGGTCCGGCGAGGCACCGATCTGCACCGTATACGCGCCGATGTCGCGCGGCGGAGGAGTCAGCGAAACGGGTCCGGAAGACCGCTGCGCGGGCGGCGGGACCACCAGCGGCTCGCGCGGCGGCGGCGGCACGATGGCGACCGCGCCCTTCTTGGTGTCGGCGAGCGATGTCTCGGCGGCAGGCGTTGGCCTGGTTGGCCGCACAACCTGGGCCGGTTTCTGGGGTGCGGGCTCGGCGGCTTGGGCCGGCTTCTGGGGCGCGGGCTCCGCGGCCTGGGCATCGAGCGCGGTCAGCTCCGCCGGCCGGGGCGGCTCCTGCGAAAGCCTGCGCCCGAGCGCGAGCCCGAGCGCGAACACGCTGCAGAGCAGGAGCAGCGCTCCCACCGAGAGCGCCGCGATCTGCCGTCCCTCGAGCGAGACTTGGACCTTCTCGCGCATCCCTTCGGCGTCGCGCATGCTGCGCTTTCGTCTACCAGACGCGCGGGGCAAGGCGCCACTTCGCTGCCGCGACTATTCGGCTTCTTCTGCCGGCGCGTCCATCCGGTCGGGCGCGGACACCCCGATGACGCGCAGCGCGTTCGCGAGCGTTTGCTGCAGCGCCCAGACGAGGAAGAGTCGCGCCCGGGTCTTGCGCGCATCGTCCGAGATCACCCGTTCGGTTTTCTTGTACTTCGTGTAGTAGCCGTGGAACTGCGCGATGGTCTCGGAGAGCCAGAACACCACCCGGTGCGGCTCCAAGGATGCGGCTGCCTGCGCGATGGTCTCGGGCAAGGTGAGAAGCCGCTTGGCGAGCTCGAGCTCCTCCGGAAGCGACAAAGCGGTCATCGCCTCCGGATCCCAGGCCGGCGTCAGGCCCTTCTCCTCGCGCGCCTTGCGCAGGATGGCCGAGCAGCGCGCGTGTCCGTACTGCACGTAGAAGACGGGGTTGGTGTTGTCCCGCTTCTGCGCGAGCCCGACGTCGAAGTCCAAGGCCATGTCGCCGCGGCGCAAGAGGAAGAACACGCGGGTCGCGTCGGCGCCGGCCACTTCCAAGAGCTCGCGCAGGGTGACGAAGTTGGCCGCGCGTTTCGACATGCGGAAGGGCTGGCCGTCCTTCATCAGATTGACGAGCTGGAACAAGATCACTTCCAATTCGCCGCCCATCGCAGCGACCGCGGCTTTCATCCGCTGCACGTAGCCGCCGTGGTCCGCACCCCACACGTTCACGAGCCGGGTGAAGCCGCGCGACAGCTTGTCGTAGTGGTACGCGACGTCGGCCGCGAAGTAGGTGGGCTCGCCGGAGGTCTTGAACAGCGGGCGGTCGCGGTCGTCGCCGAAGCGCGTGGTCTTCACCACTTTGAGCGGCTTTGCGACGTAGTCTTCATCGGAGATGTCGACGCCTTTGGGGGGCGGCAGGATCTCCTCGGCGGTCATCCCTTTCTCGTCGAGCACGCGAATGGCCGCGGCGAGGCGGTTTTCGTCGTGCAGCGTCTTTTCGCTGAAGAAACGATCGAAGCGGATGCCGAAGAGCTGGAGGTCCTTCTCGATCAATTCGCGCAGGATGAAGGAGGTCGCGAAGGCGCGCAGCGGCTCCTTGATCTTCTCGAACGGCTGCGAGGGGTCGCCGCCTTGCGCAAGCCACGCTTGCGCCACTTCGCGCACGTACTCGCCCTGGTAGTCGTCGGCATCGAGCGCCACCCGCGGCACGTCGGGACGAAGCTCGGTCGCACGGGCGAGGGTCGCATGCGCGAGCCGCCAGACCTGGCCGCCGGCGTCGTTGATGTAGAACTCGCGCGCCACCTCGTAGCCCGCCCAGTCGAGGAGGTTCGCCACCACGTCGCCGAGGACCGCGCCGCGCCCGTGCCCGACGTGCATCGGCCCGGTCGGGTTGGCGCTGACGAACTCGACCATGGTCCGGCGGCCCTGGCCGGCATTGCTGCGACCGAACCGTTCGCGCTCGTCCCAGATGATCTTCAGCGCGCGCTGCCAGACGTCCTGCGCGAGCCGCAGGTTCAAGAAGCCGGGCCCGGCGATCTCCGGCTTGCCTTGCAGGATGCCGTCGTCGTCCTTGATCCGCTCGACGATGGCCTGGGCAAGCGCGCGCGGATTCGGCTTCGAAAGTCCGGCGACCTGCGCGTGCTGCTTCGCGAGCACCATGGCGACGTTGCAACTGTAATCGCCGTGCGCGGCTTGCTTGGGCGCATCGAGCGCGATCGGGTGATCGCCCGCCGGCAAGAGGCCATCCGCGACGCACTTCGCGACCGCGTCCTGCAAGAGCTTCGTGACCGCTTCCTTCACTTGAACTCCGCGTCGAACAGCGGCCGCAGCTTGTCCCAGCTTTGTTGCAGGTATTCGATCATCACCTTGGTGTTGCCCAAGACCGGCATGAAGTTCGTGTCGCCTTCCCAGCGCGGGACGATGTGCCAATGCAGGTGATCGGCGATGCCGGCGCCCGCGGTCTTCCCGAGGTTCATCCCGAGGTTGTAACCGTGCGCGGGATAGGCCTTCTGCAAGAGGCGGAGCGCGATGCGCAGATGGTCGGCGAGGTCGCGGTACGCGTCCTCCGGAAGCGAGAGCAGATCACTCGTGTGCGTTCGCGGCACCACCATCAGGTGGCCGTTGTTGTACGGGTACTTGTTGAGGATGGCGAAGGTGCTCTTGCTGCGGCCGAGGATCAGGTTCTCGCGGTCGTTCGTTTGCGCGGGCAGCTCGCAAAAGATGCAGCCGGCTTGGTGGGCGCCCTTGTCGATGAGCTCCATCCGCCAAGGGGCCCAGAGCTGGTCCATCACTTCACCAAGGAAGGCGCAATGAGCTGGAGGCCGCCCTGCGTGTGCTCCCGAACGGCGCCTTGCACGCCTTCGGCTGCTCCTTGGAAGACGGTCCGCATCAGGTCGCGCACCGAAAATTCATGCTCTCGCGGCGGGTACTGCAGCTTCGGCTCACCGGAGAGACCCGCGAGCTGCCACGCGCCCGCGACCGCATCGTCCATGCCGCCCAGCTCGTCCACCAGCTTCAGCTCCTTGGCGCGGCGTCCGGTGTAGATGCGGCCTTCGGCGATCTCGCGCACCTTCGCTTCCGGCAGCCCGCGCCCTTCGGCGACCGCCTTGACGAACTGGCCGTAGACGTCGTCGCTGATGCCTTGGATCTCCTCGCGGTCGGTGTCCTGGACGGCGCGGAAGGGGCTCAAGGTGTCCTTGTACTTGCCGCTCTTGAGCGTGGTCTCTTCCACCTTCACCGTCTCCAAGAGGCCGCGGATGTTGAAGTGCATGAAGATGACGCCGATGGAGCCGGTGAGCGTGCCCGGCTCCGCGTAGATCTTGTCCGCCGGCGCCGAGATGTAATAGCCGCCCGAGGCAGCCAGGTTCCCCATCGAGACCACCACCTTCTTGCGCGCCTTGATGCGCTTGATGGCGTCGTAGATCTCCTGCGAGGGCGCGACCGCGCCGCCCGGCGA
>DASXHM010000004.1:0-1883 GCA_036488495.1 Myxococcales bacterium
GGAAGCTGCATGATGCCGGCCGGGAAGACCATCTCGTTCAAGGAGCCGTTGTAGTAGGCGTTGACGGTCGGCGGGGTCATGCCCCACTCGCCGCGGTCGAGCGGCTTTCCGATCTTGGCGAGCTGCCGGTGCGTCTCGAACTGCGCGGCGGCGAGCTGGTTCGCGAGCAACGACTCGGTGCCCACCTCCATGCTGGCGTAGTCGCGCCACTTGTCGGGGTAGTCGACCTTGTTGAAGATCTTGTGCAGCTTGTAGAGCGAGGCCTTCTTCCCCGCGTCGTCCATCCATTCCAGGGTGCCGAGGTCGCGCTCGAAGGCCGCTTCGATGGAGACGATCATCTCCTTCGCGACCGCCTTGCCCTTCTCGCCACCGGTGGCGGCGACGAAGCTGCGCCCGAGCGCCTCGCCCATCGCGCGGTCGGTGAATTCCACGCAGCGCTTCCAGCGCGGCAGGATCTGCTTGGCGCCGTTCAAGGCCTGGTCGTAGCGGAAGCGCTCCTCGACGAAGGACTTGCCGAGCGCGTTGGCCGACGACTCGAGGAGGTGCCAGCGCAGGTAGGTCTTCAGGTCGTCGAGGCTGGTCTTGGCGACGAGCCCGTCGAGCGACTTGTAGAACTCCGGCACGGTCACGTTGATGGCGGTGACCTTGGCCGCGCCGATGCCTGTGAAGTACGCGTTCCAGTCGAAGTCCGGCGCGGTCTTGACGAGGCCCTTGCGCTCGAGCCGGTGGTAGAGCTTGTCGGGGTTGCGCCGTTCGATGGGCCCGAGCGAGGCCTTGGCGAGCGCGGTCTCCAGCTCCATCACCTTCTTGGCATGCTCCTGCGCGGCGTCGGCGGGCTCTCCTGCGAGCTGCAGCATCTTGCCGACGTGATCGACGTAGAGCGTGCGCAGGTCCTGCGACTTCTTGTCGTCGCGGAAGTAGTAGTCCTTGTTCGGGAGGCCGAGGCCGCCCTGGTCGGCGAAGCCGATCACCTGGTTCGGGTTCTTGAAGTCCGATCGCGCGCCGAAGGCGAAGAGGGCCCGCGCGCCGCTGCGGTGGAGCTGGGCGACTTCGCGCGCCAGCGCCTTCTTGTCCTTGATTCCGTCGATGCCGTGGAGCGCATCCTTGAGCGCGGTCAAGGAGGCGGTCTCCGCTTTGTCCTCGTCCATGCAGGTCGCGTAGTAGTCGTGGACCTTCTTCGCGAACGGATCGGCGTCGGCCGCCAGGTCCTTTTCCAGCACGTCGCGCAGGACGTATTGGTTGCGGTCGAGGATCTCGTCGAACGAACGGGTCCAGCGGGCGCGGTCGGGCGGGATGGGCGTCGAATCGATCCACTTGCCGCAGGCGAACCGGTAGAAGTCGTTGCAGGGGTTCACCGAGCGGTCGAGGATCGAGACGTCGATTCCCGGCTTCGGCGCGGGCGGGGGCTCGGCGGCGGCGGTGGCGGCCGGCTGCACCGGCGGCGTTTCGGGGCGCGCGCCGGGAGGAGGCGTCGTCGCGGGAGCGGCCGGTCCCTGCGGGGTTTGCCCGGTCAGCGCCGGGGATTGCGACGGGGCGGACTCGGCATCGGTCTTCTGCGGCGTCGACTTGCAGGAGAAGAGCAGCACGGCGAGGACGGCTAGCTTGCGCATCGTGGTCCTGGTTCCTTTCCCGTTCTTCCGGAATCAAATCCCGAGCAGCTTGTCGGGTGTGATGGGCAATTGCCGAATCCGCACGCCGGTGGCGTTGAAGACCGCGTTGGCGATGGCGGCGGCAGCGCCGGTGATGCCGATCTCGCCGATGCCTTTGACCCCCGCCGGATTGACGTGGTCGTCCTTCTCCAGCGGCAAGAACTCGGCGTCGATGTGCACCACGTCGGCGTGGGTGGGCACGTGATAGTCGGCGAGATCCTTGGTCATGATCCG
>DASXHM010000010.1:0-12459 GCA_036488495.1 Myxococcales bacterium
TTCGTGCCGCTGCTCAAGTCGCTCAAGGAGGGCGCCTGGGGGCTGCGGCCGCGCAACAAGGAGCAGAGCTTCGCGCTCGATCTGCTCCTGAACGACGAGATCAAGCTCGTCACCATCGTCGGCAAGGCCGGCACCGGCAAGACGCTGCTCGCCATCGCCGCCGGGCTGCAGAAGACGATGGAAGAACAGGTCTATCAAAAAATGCTGGTGAGCCGGCCGGTGTTCCCGCTCGGCAAGGACATCGGCTTTCTCCCCGGCACCGTCGAGGAGAAGCTGAACCCGTGGATGCAGCCCATCTACGACAACGTCGAATTCCTGATGGGGCTCTCGCGCGCCGACAAGAAGGCGGGGCGCAGCTACAAGGAATTGATCGACCTGGGGCTCGTCGCCATCGAGCCGCTCACGTACATCCGCGGCCGCAGCATCCCGAACCAGTACATCATCGTCGACGAAGCGCAGAACCTGACGCCGCACGAGGTCAAGACCATCGTCACCCGCGTCGGCGACAACACCAAGATCGTGCTCACCGGCGACCCGTACCAGATCGACAATCCCTACGTCGACGCCACCTCGAATGGCCTCGTGCACGTAGTGAATAAATTCAAGAACGAAAGACTTGCCGGCCACATCACGCTGACCAAAGGCGAGCGCAGCGCACTCGCCGAATTGGCTTCCAACGTGCTGTAGGTCTTGCGCAGGCTTGGCCCGAACGGGTATTCGCTTTGTATCGGGATATGAGCGTGCGCATGAGCTCCTATGTTTTTCCGGTCCGCTATGTCTCCGAAGGCATTTCGGTCCAGACCACTTCGCGCGAGCTGAGCTCCGGCGGAATTGCCGTCCGCGCGCTCTCGCCGCCGCACGTCGGCGCGCGCGTCACGCTGGCGCTCTACCTGCCCAACATCGCCATTCCGGAAGTCGCCATCGCCCGGGTGGCGCGCTCGAAGCCGGGCGGCGAGGTCGGCGCTGCCGCTTCCGGGTTCTGGGCCGACTTCCTGGTGCTCGATCCGCAGGCGCGCATGCGCATCTCCTCGCTCTTGAGCGATCATGCGCAGGGCGGCTCCAACCGCGCCTTCGCGCGCTTTCCGGTGCGGCTCGAGCTGCGCGTGGGCAAGACCGGGCTCTTGTTCGCGGAGCACGCGCTGAACGTGAGCCGCAGCGGCGTGTTCGTCTACAGCGAGGTGCCGCCGGACGAAGGCGAGTCGCTGGAGGTCGAGCTGCACCTGCCGGGGGGCGCGCCCGTGTCGAGCTGCGGCGTGGTGGTCCACCGGCAGACCGAGAGCCCATCGGGCGCGGGGATCCAATTCATCGACGCGAACGACGCCTTCCGCGATCGCCTGGATCGGTTCTTGGAAGCGCTGCCGGCGACCGAATCCGCCGGGCCGACTTCAAAAGCGTAGCGCCTTTCCGGCGCTAGACGACTGCGAGCGCGCGCGGCTGGAAGTCGAGCAGCTCGAGCGGCCGCTCCGCCATCGACAGCAGCACCTCGCGCCGGTACCCCTCGGCGTCGCCGCCCACCTGCAGCGGCATCTCGCGGTCGAACTTGATCAGCACGCGGTCGCAGTGGAAATCGAGCACGCCTTCAGGCGCGGCGCCGCCCTTCCAGAAGGTTCGCAGGTTGCGCAGGATGCGCGGAACGCCGATGGCGGCGAGCCGGAGCTGGAACCGCCCGGGGGAGCTGAGCGCGTGCGGGAAGATCTGGAAGCCGAAGCCGTAGTTCGGCACCGTTCCGGCAGCGGCGATCTTGCACGGCCCGCGGTAGATGACTTCGCCCGGGTAGATGATCCGGCCGGTCGGCTTTCCTTCCGGATCGAGCTGCTCGGCGGGGCCGCCCAGGTTGATCACTTCGGCGTTCGGGATCGCCGACGACAGCGCGTAGCTCGGGATGGTCTTGCCGACGATGGAGCAGAAGTAGCCCATGCCGCCCGTGCCCAAGAACGACATGCGCGTCCCGGCGAGGCGCTGCTTGAGCCGGCAGTAGTCGTTGAGCAGCGCGGCGTCGATCCCGAGGCCGGCGAAGGGCGCGCGCTTGCCTTCATGGCTGAGGAGGTGGAGCGAGCGGGTGGCCGTCACTTCGCCCGAGCGCACGCGGAGGATGTCGGAAGCCACGCCAGAGCGGCGGCCGCTTGCCCCCGCGAAGTCCGCCACCGCGTTGCCGGTGCCGAGCTTGAGGGTTCCAATCCGGGGAAGGCGCAGGGCGCCGGCGGGCACCGGAGCGAGCTTGAGAGCGGCCTGCGAGATGGACGGCTCCTGGGCGGCTGCGAGCGCCAGGTCGTAGAAGCAGTTCACGTAGCCGACGAACGTGCCGTCGCCGCCGCCGGTCAGTACCGTCTGGTAGCCACGGTCGAGCACCGTGCGAGCGATCTTCCGCGCTTCGTCGAACGATCGGGAAAAGAAGAGGTCCTTCTTGGGAACGAAATTCTCGAGCTCCCGCCGGAGCCGCGTCGTGACGCTGCGGGCGTTGGCGTTCAGAAGGACGGCAACGCTGCCCGTGCCCAGGTGCCGAAGAGGAAGTCGCTCGACGTTGCCCATGCGAAGGAGGCTCCCGGTTCCAGGAAACAGTGCCGCGGCTGCTCTGTAGCAAACGTGAGGCCGAACCCCGGCGCGTCGCGTCAGCTACCGATCTCCAAACAATTCATGGGCTTGAATTTATTGCGTGTGTGCCATTGGGCGACACCTTGGCCGCCTGGCCGTATAGGGGCGGTGGCACCGCGCAGGAAAGTTCGCAGCTTCGCCCGATCGTCACCTTTGCTCTTGGCGCAACGCTCTCGTGGGCGTACACAGAGCGTCCCGAACGGAGAGTGCATGAAGGTCTTTCTGACCGGCGGCAGCGGATACATCGGACAAGCGGTTGCGCTTCGCCTCAAGAAGGCGGGTCACGACGTGCTGGCGCTCGTCCGCGACGAATCGAAGGGTGCGAAGTTGAAGGACGCGGGCGTCAAGCTCGCGAAGGGCGACCTCGCCAACCCGGCGGGGTATGCGGCCAGCGCATGGGGGCGCGCTGCCATCGTGCATCTCGCACAGGACTACTCGTCGAACGGTCCCGAGCTCGACAAGAAGACCATCCAGAGCGCGCGCGATCTCTTGCGCGGCCAGGTCGGCGCAACCTTCATCTACACGAGCGGCTGCTGGGTGCTGGGCGCGACCGACGGCGTCGCCGACGAAACCGCACCGGTCAAGCCGGCCAAGATGGTGGCCTGGCGGCCGGCGCACGAGCAGCTCGCGCTCGACATGGCGAAGGACGGCATCCGCGCGGTGGTGGTGCGGCCCGGCATCGTCTACGGCGGCAAGGGCGGCTTGACCGGCTTGTTGTTCGGCTCAGCGTTGAAGGGCGGCGCGGCGCAGACGGTGGGCGAGGGCGCGAACCACTGGCCCATGGTGCACGTCGACGATCTGGCGGAGCTGTACGTGCGGCTCGTCGAGCGCGCGCCGGCGGGATCGATCTACAACGCGGCGGACGCGTCCCAGCACACCCAGCGCGAGCTGGCGGAAGCCGCCTCGCGCGCGGCGGGCAAGGACGGCAAGGTTACGGTGCAGCCGCCGGACGGCAGCCCGCTGCAGGAAGCGCTCTCGCTCGACCAGCGCATCTCCAGCGAGAAGGCGCGCAACGATCTGGATTGGCGGCCGCGGCACGAGAGCTTCACCGCCGAAGCCGATCAGCTCTTCAAGGCCTGGCAGGCTTCGCAGTAGCTCTTCGAAGCTGCACGCGCGGCAGTGGCCTCCGCCGCGCGGGCCTTCAAGACTTCGCGGCCGCCGGCGCGATGGCGTCGAGCAGCGCGCGGTCGCCCTGCAGCGCCACTCGCTGCGAGTAGAGCTGCAGCCCGCGCAAGCCGCCCAGCTCCTCGCCGCCTCCCGCGTGCCCCGGACCGCCGTGCAAGAGCTGCGGCAGGACCGCGCCCGGTCCCAGCGTCTGGCCCGCCACCTTCTCGCTGCCGAGATAGATGCGGCCGTGATACGGCGCCACTGCCAGGACGCACTTGCGCAAGAAGTCGCGGTCGTCGCTGTAGATCGAGCACACGAGGCCGCCGCCGCCGCGCTGAACGAGCTGCGCGGGAGTGTCCGACGCCGCCATGGTCGCGACCGGCCCGAACACTTCGTCCTTGTGCATGACCTTCGCGCCCGCCGGATCGTTCGCGACGAAGAGCACCGGCGAGAGGAAGTAACCCTTGCCCGCGGGCGCATCGGCTTTCACCGATCCGTCCCCGCCGAACGCCGCGCGCGACTCGGCGGCGAGCTTCTGGATGCCGGCGCGCACGTCCCGAAGCTGATCGGCCGTGCTCACCGGGCCCATGGTGACGTCCGGCCGCGAAGTGTCGCCGACGCGGATTTGCGAGAGCCGCTCGACCAGCGATTCACGTGCTCCGTCGAGCTGATCCTGCGGCACGAAGATGCGCCGGACCGCGGTGCACTTCTGACCTGTCTTCTGGGTCATGTCGCGCACCACGTCTTGCACGAACAGGTCCCAGGTGGACGTTCCCGGCGAGACGTCAGGACCGAGCACGGCCGCGTTCAACGAATCGGCCTCGACGTTCAGCTTCACGCCGCGGCGCCCGAGCTGATCGCGCAGCTTCGCCGCGGTTTGCGACGATCCGGTGAACGCGACCACGTCCTGCGGCCCGAGCCGGTCGAGCAGATCGCCGGGCGAGCCGCAGAGGAACGAGAAGGCCCCTTTCGGGAGGAGCTCCGCGCCAATCTCCGCCAGCCGGTGCGCGACCAGCGCCGTGCTGGTGGCGGGCTTCGAGATCACCGGCATTCCAGCGAGCAGGGCGCAGGCCGCTTTTTCCGCCGTTCCCCAGGCGGGAAAGTTGAAGGCGTTGATGTGCACCGCGACCCCGTCGCGCGGAACCCAGAGATGGATTCCGGCATAGCGCGCGGTGCGGCCGAGTTGGACCGCGTCGCCGTCGCGAAGCACGTGCAGGTCGGCCAGACCCGCGCCGAGCTCCGCGTAGTGGGCGAGGGTGCCGATGGCGCCGTCGACGTCGAACTTGGCGTCGCCGCGGGTGTTGCCGCCGTTCTTCATTGCGAGGCCGATCAGCTCGTCGCGCTTTTCGTAGAGCGCCTTGCTCCACGCTTTGAGCAGTGCTCCGCGTGCAGCGAAGCTCATCTCGCGCAGCGCAGGTCCGCCCTGGCTGCGCGCGTACTCGACCGCCGCGCCCAGGTCGAGGCCCGCGGTGGAGGTCTGCGCGAGCGGCTCTTCCGTCGATGGATCGACGAGCGTTGAGAAGGGCGCTTTGCCTTCTAGCCACTTGCCTTCGAGGTAGCTGCGCAAGGTCTGCATCGTGGTCTCCGAGCTCAGTGAGTCGACGCCTGCGGCTGCGGGCGCGCCAGAGGCTCGGGCATCTCGGCAAGCCCGTACGCGACCACGGCAACCGCCGCCGCGTCCTTGGCGAGCGCTTCCGGATCGACCTTGTCGAAGGTGTCGGACTGGCTGTGGTGGATGTCGAAATAATGCGTGTTGTCGACGGTGACCGCCACGAACGGAACGCCGGCCTGTCCGAGCGGGCTGATGTCCGCGCCGCCCGCCTCGCCTTCGACAGCCTTCAACTCGAGACTGCGGAGCGGCTCAATCCACGGCGTGATCTGCTGGATGGCGCCCGGACCGCCGTGGACGGTGACGGCAATTGGCCGCGCCGCTCCCGAGTCGCATTCGATGGCAGCCACGTGCGGTTCGGCCCCGTGCGCTTGTGCGTACGCCTTGCTGCCCATGCTGCCGTTCTCTTCGTTCATGAAGAGCACCACGCGAACCGTGCGCCGAGGCGCTTGCCGCAACGAGCGGATCAGCCGGCCGGCCTCCATCACCATGGCGACGCCAGCGCCGTCGTCGTTCGCTCCTTGCGCGAGGTCCCAGGAATCCAGGTGAGCGCCGAGCAGCACCACTTCCTGCGGCTTCTCGCGCCCGCGCACTTCCGCCACCACGTTGAACGAGTCGGCGTCGGGGAGCCACTTGCAGGTCAGCTCGAAGCGGACCCGCGGCGGAGTCGAATGCCGGAGGAGCCGATGAAGGAGCTCGGCATCTTCGGTGGAGATGGCGACCGCGGGGATGCGCGGGCCTTGCGCGTCGTAGATGGTGACGCCGGTGTGCGGGTTCGTGAAGGAGGCGGTGGAGAGCGAGCGCAAGAGCACGCCGGTCGCGCCGAACTTGCCCGCCTGGGCAGGGCCGCGAACGCGCAATTCGACGAAGCGGCCGTAGTCGTGGCCGACGGACATGGTGTGGTTGAAGAAGACGAGCTTGCCTTTCACCTGCGGGCCGAGCTCGCTGAGCGCGTGCACTTCGACGACTTCACCTTCGACGCCGCCGTCGGGGGTGGGGACGCTGCCGCCCAGGGCGGTGAGCGCGATCCGATGCTCGGCGATGCCGGGCGCCGCCAGCACTTCGCCGCGCTCGATGCCGCGCACCCAATGCGGAACCTTCACCGGCTCGAGCCGCACCGAGAGGCCGTCCTCTCGAAACTTCTTCTGCGCCCATTGCACCGCAGCCGCCGCGCCGGGGGAGCCGGAGAGGCGCGCGCCGATGCCGTCGGTCAGTTCCTCGAGCCGCGCCGAGGCCATGCCGGAGGCCATCGCGCCGCCGACGAGCTGTTGTGCGATGTCGGGACGGACTGCCGACTGCGGGAGCGGAATGTTTGCAGCCAGGATTGCGACGGACAGGGTGAAGAGCACGTCAGGACCTCCCGAGAGGCGCGCACTCTAGACGAAGCAGAGCAGGGTAGGGCAATCCAGTTCACTTGCCTGCTCGCAGCTCGACGGAGCATAGATGCGCGCCATGCAAGTCAACGGCGCGGAGCTGTACGTCGAGGACACCGGCGGGACCGGGCCTGCCGTCGTGTTTTCGCACGGGCTGTTGTGGTCGACGAAGATGTGGCGGTTCCAAGTGGAGGCGCTGCGAAGCCGGTTCCGCTGCATCGCTTACGACCACCGCGGCCAAGGGCGCAGCGAGGTCACCGCGTCCGGCTACGACATAGAGACGCTGACTTTGGATGCCGCGGCGCTGATCGAAAAGCTGGGCGTGCAGCCGGTGCACTTCGTCGGGCTGTCGATGGGCGGCTTCGTGGGCATGCGCCTGGGTGCGCGCCGTCCCGAGCTTTTGAAGACATTGACGTTGATTGAAACCGCGCCCGACGGAGAGCCTTGGTTCAACGTGCCCAAGTACAAAGCCATGTCGGCGTTGTCGTCCGTGGTCGGCATCGGGCCGTTCGTGCCCATCGTAATGAAGATCATGTTCGGGCGGTCGTTCCTGCACGACCCGGCGAAGGCCGCGGTGCGGGAAGAGATGAAGTCGCAACTCCTCGGCATCAACGTGCCGGGCATGCGCCACGCGCTCGACGGGGTGATTCATCGCAAGCCGTTCCGCGAGCACGTTCGCGTGCCGACGACGGTCGTGTCGGGCGAGGAGGACGCGGCGGTAAAGCCCGCGCGGTCGCGCAAGTTGTTGGAGATGATCCCCGGAGCGAAATGGGTGAGCATTCCGCAGGCGGGGCACACTTCCTCGATGGAGCAGCCGGAAGCAGTGACTGCAGCGCTCCTGGCGCAGTTCGGCATCTAGTCTCGAGCGGCGCCAGGACGGTGATTGACGGCGACGATCGAGTCGCTGACGTCGTTCGTGCGAGCTGCAGCCGCCGCCGCGTCGACGAGGCGGCTGTGTCAGATCCTGCTGATACAGTCCCGATTCATGTCACGGCAACTATCGTTTGACCTGCGGACTCATGGAGGCAAACGACCTCATGCGGGGCGCAAACCAAAGGGGCGCGTGGCATTGGTCAGCCACGCGGCACGGCCGCGGTTCGACCGGGCGATGCCTGTGCACGTCACCCTGAAGGTCGGAAGGGATCCCGAGCTTGCGCAGCTCGCGGCGATTCGAAGTCATTCGCCGGTGCTTCAAGGCGGCGCGCGGCGCGCACGCCATGCGGCTGGTGGAGCGCTGTGACACGCGCCTACGTCATCATCTTCTCATACAGCGCGGCGCAGTCTTCCTTGCGCGGCCCGCGCGAATCCGCCACCGCGAACTGCGCGTGCTTGCCGGTCGCCGAAACTCCGTACATCGACCCAGACCCGTAGCGCCCCTTCTTGTCCACCGCGTAGAACTTGATGCTGAAGTTCGGCTTGCCGTCCGCCGTGCGCAGCCGCTTCTCGCGCGTCGTCTGCGCGATCCGCCGCAGCACTTCGATGCAGGCGTCCTTCGGGTGCTTGCCCTGGCGCATGAATTCCACGCACAGATGCCCGCCGGCGACGAGGATGTTTGCTTCGCCGCGGCCGGTCGAGCCCGCGCTGCCCGCGTCGTTGTCGGTGAAGCATCCCGCGCCGATGATCGGCGAGTCGCCGACCCGGCCGGGCATCTTGAAGAAGAGGCCGCTCGTGGTGGTGCAGCCGGCCAGGTCGCCATCGGCCGTGCAGGTCGACAAGTGGATGGTGCCGCCGCGCTGGGGCCGGCGAAATTCGTCCCAGCCGAATTCGTCGACGAACTCCTGGACGGCCGGGTCGAGCTTCTCGGGTTCGAGCCACTTGTCCTTGTCCGACAGGTTCTGCTTCCAATACAGCCAGACCCGCCGCGCCTTGTCGGTCAACAGATCCTCGACGGGAAAGCCGTTCATGGTGGCGAAGTGCCGCGCACCGGGGCCGACGAGAAGAATGTGATCGGTCGTCTCCATCACCAGCTTCGCCACCTTCGACGGGTTCTTGCAGCCTTCCAGCGAAGCGACTGCGCCCGCGCGTGCGGTGGGCCCGTGCATGACGCTCGCGTCCAACTGCACCACTCCCTCCTCGTTGGGGACGCCGCCGTAGCCGACGGTCATGTCCTTCGGATCGTCTTCGACGATGTTCACGCCCGCGATGGCGGCGTCGAGCGGATCGACGCCCTGCGACATCAGGTCGACGGCCTTGCCCACTGCCTTGACGCCGTTCGAGCTCGAGACCGCGACCGGACCCGCGCCGCCTCGCGCCGGCTGCGCCTTGACCGGGTTTGCTTTCGCCACGACCGCCGCCGCTGCCGCCGTTCCGAGGAGCTTCCGTCTGGAGATGGCCATGGTGGCCATACTAGCGCGCAGTTGGAATATCCGTCTCGCGGCGCGTATAGACGTGCATGCGCCTCGCAGCCGTTGGATGCTCCGCACCTTCGTGCTCCGCCCGTCGCAGGCGGAGCCCGCTCCTCCTGCTCGCGGTCCTCTGTCTCGCCTCGCCCGTCCTCGCGGCGGCAACACCGGCAGACTCCGCAGAGCAACGCATCGTCACGCCGCCATTGCGTGGACCGGCCGACGTCGACGCCGCGACGCAAGCGTATCTCGACCAGCTCACTCCGGAGGCGAAGGCGCGGTCCGACGCGTACTTCGAAGGCGGCTATTGGCTGCTCCTGCTCGACGCAGCGTATGGAGTCGCAATCGCGCTGTTGCTGCTTGGGACGGGCCTGTCCGCGCGCATGCGCGACTTCGCCGAGCGGGTGACGCGCGTGCGGTTCCTGCGCAGCCTTCTGTATGCGGCGGAGTACTTCGTCGCAGCCGCAATCCTCTCCTTTCCGCTGAGCCTCTACGAAGGCTTCATCCGCGAGCACAAGTACGGCCTGTCCAACCATACCTTCGCGGGCTGGCTGGGCGACGAAGCGAAAGGGCTGCTCGTCACGCTCGTGCTCGGGTCGCTGGCGGTCGCCGGTATCTATCGCGCGATCGGGAGGTGGCCGCGGACGTGGTCCTTGTGGGCATCGATCATGGCGGTCGCCTTCATTTGCTTTTTCGGGGCCGTCGCTCCGGTGTTCATCTCGCCGCTGTTCAATACGTACAAGCCGCTCCCGGACAGCCCGCTCAAGGCGAAGATCGTCTCGCTCGCGCGCGCGAACGGCATCCCCGCGCAGGAAGTGTGGCAGTTCGACGCTTCGAAGCAGACGAAGCGGATGAGCGCGAACGTCTCCGGTATGTTCAACACGACGCGTATCAGCTTGAACGACAACCTGTTGAACCGCGGCTCGCCCGAGGAGATTCAAGCTGTGCTGGGCCATGAAATGGGCCATTATGTTTTGAACCACGTCTACAAGTTCATCCTCGAATTTGGCGTCCTGATCGTGGTGTTCTTCGCCATCTTGCGCTGGGCGATGGAGGGGATGCTCCGGCGCTACGGGACGGCGTGGCGTGTCCGCGACATCGCGGACCTTGCCGGATTGCCGCTCTTCGTCGCCATCTTCTCGCTGCTCTTCTTCCTGGCGACGCCCATCACCAACTCGCTCGTGCGCGCGCAGGAGGCGGAGGCGGACATGTTCGGACTCAATGCCGCCCGCCAGCCGGATGGCTTCGCCCGCGCCGCGCTCCACTTGTCGGAGTATCGGAAGATGAAGCCGGGGCCCCTCGAGGAGTTCGTCTTCTTCGACCACCCGAGCGGATGGAACCGGATCCGCCGCAGCATGGTCTGGAAGGCGGAGCATTTGCACGACCCGGACCTCGCCGAACAGCGCGGCAGCTTCTAGAGCAGCCGGTCGGGCCGCTCGCGCGCTCCGTGATCACGATCCTCTTGGGCAATTGAAACCAAAGAGGAGAATTACGTATGCAGCAGTTTGGAAACGATGGAGGATTGGGAGGGGTCACCCCGACGCCTGCCGGCCAGGCGCGCGACATTGCGCGGGCGAGCACGCAGCAGGTCAAGGAGCTGTCGCAGACGACCAAGGAGCGGGCGCTGCGCGAGATGGACGGCAAGCGCCACACGCTCGCGAACGAAGTGGAGAAGCTCGCGTCGTCGCTGGAGACCCAGCACGGCGAGAGCGAGATTGCGGGTCCGGCGCTGCAGTTCGCTGCAAACGGCGCTCGGCGCCTCGCCTCGGCTCTGCGTGATCATACGGCCGAAGAGCTGTTCCAGAGCGCGACGCGCAATCCCACCGCCGTGCTCGCCGGGACCTTCGCCATCGGCTTTCTCGCTACCCGTCTGTTCAAGGCGTAGCCGGCGATGGACTTCCGAGAGCAATCGGACGGACGCTCCGGGCTGCACGACGAGCCTTCTGCGAAGCTGCTGCACGACTTCTTCGACGAGTCGAAGCGCGTCTTGGACGAGGGCGCGCGGCTCCTCCGCAGCGAAATTCAATCCGCCAAGGGTGAGTTCCGGGCCGAAGTGAAGAAAGTGGGCCCGGCCGCCGGCATGGCGGGCGGAGGTGGCGTGCTCTTGCACATCGCCGCCCTGATGCTCGCGGCCACCCTCGCGGCGGTGCTGGCGATGGCGATGGCGGTGTGGGTCGCGTACCTGATCACCACCGTCGTCTTCGGCGCAGCCGGCGCCATCCTGCTCGTGACGGCGCGCAAGCGTCTGACCGCCATTCATCTCAAACCCGAACACACCATTCAACAACTGGAGGAAGATCGCAGATGGACGAAAGAACTGACGCAAAGCACGCAATCGAATCTTCGACACGGCACATGAGCGACATCGCGCGCGAGCTCTCGCGGCGGGCGACGCCTGCGTACGTGAGCGACCGGGCAAAGGAGACGGCTTTGAACAAGACGGTGGAATGGCGCGAGCAGCTTCTCGCGAGCCCGACGGCGCTCGGCATCATCGGCGGAACCATCGGCGCGTTGATCGGGCGGTCCTTGGCGAAGGAGCGGAGCACGCGGACGACCTACGCTTATCGCAGCCAGGTCGTCGACGAGCGGGGAACCCCGTACATCGCATACGCGACCGATGGCGGTGCCCCGTATATCGCGTATCGCGATGCCGGTTACCGCGACGGCGGCAAGGTCGGGTTGACCGACCGCGCGACCGAGGCTGCGGGCAACGTGCGCGACCGGGCGGCGGAGACGGTGGGCAACGTGCGTGACCGGGCGAGCGATGCGGTGGCGAACGTGCGCGATCATCTGCCTTCGACCGAGGAGATCGGTCGCAGCGCTGAAGAGAACCCGATGATGGTTGCTCTCGGCGGCCTGGCTCTCGGCGCGGTGGCCGCGTTGCTCCTGCCGGTGTCGCGCAAGGAGCGCGACCTGCTCGATCCGGTCAAGCAGCGCGCCGGGGAGGCGATTGGTTCTCTCGGTGAGAAGCTGGGCGACACCGTGCAACAGGCGCAGCAGAAGATCGAAGGCAAGCCGCAGGAGCCTTCGAGCTTCGACACCGCGCTGACCGTCACGCACTGATCGAGCACGTTTCGCGGTAGAAGGCGGCATGATCAGGTCGCTGGAGGCGAAGCTCCGCGGAAGTTGGGAATTGCTTTCCCGCATCGACCGGACGAGCGACGGACGTCAAGTGCAGGAGCCGTCGCTCGGCTCGGATCCCATCGCCTTCCTCGTCTTTGACCAAGCCGGCCGCTTTGCGGCGCAGTTCATGAAGCGCGACCGCGCGAACGTGCAGGACGCGCGCGCGGCGGGCAGCAACAACTCGCTCGCGGTGGGCGGCTACGACGCGTACTTCGGCACCTACCAAGTGGACGAGGCGAGCGGAAACGTGAAGACGCTGCTCGTCGCCGCGCTGTCGCCGCAGAGCGTCGGCCAGACGTTCACCCGGCAGATG
>DASXHM010000030.1:0-2647 GCA_036488495.1 Myxococcales bacterium
TGGCGCTGGATGATCTCGGCGAGCGCGGCCGAATCGTTGCGCGCTTGACCCAAGGCGAGGTCGGCGAGAATGCCGCTCACCGCGTCCGTCACCTTCGGGGCGGGCAGGGCGCCCGGGCCGCCGTTCTCGAGCTCCGCGAGCATCTTCGCTTCCGCGTCGGTCGGGTCGGGGCTCAGGAAATAGGTTTCGACACCGCGCGTGATCTGCCGGTCGGCGCGCGTCTCCATCGAGTTGCAGTGGATGGAGAGGAACAGATCGGCGGTGGCCTCATTCGCGATGCGCGCGCGCTCGGCCAGGGGAACGTCCAGGTCGGTGTCGCGGGTGAGGACGACCTGCACTCCGTCCGCCTCGAGCAGCTCTTTGGTCTTCTGCGCCACCGCGAGAACGACGGCCTTCTCGAGCAGCCCGTGAGCGCCGTGGGCGCCGTCGTGCGGGAAGGCGCCGCCGTGTCCGGCATCCAGGACCACCACCAGCGGGCCCTGCGCCGCCAACGCGGGCAGGGCGAGCAGGCTAGCGGCTGTCAGGAGGGTGAAGAAGCGCACGACCGCAATCTAACAGGCCCGCGCAAGAATCTGTTCCGCCTGGAGCGGCGGCTCATAGGGCGCAACCGATGCCATCCGGGGTGCGCCGCTCAGCGCCGACAGCCTACAGGTCCGATCCCTTCATCGCCTCGCGCATCCGCTTCGCCGTGTCCGGGCTGAACACCGACAACAGCCAGTAGATGAGACCGACCACCAGCACGACCTTCAGCGCGAGCCAGGCGAGCGACAAGAGGAGCCCGAGCAGCCCGCCGGCGACGCCGAAGACGAGGCGGATGGCGATCCAGGCGCAGATGCCGACGGCGGCGATGGCGAAAGCAGTGCGAAACATGACGACCTCCCGATGGAAGGCCTAACGGCCAGCCGCGAGGGAAATTTCGCCGGTCACGTCCACGCCCGGGCCTTGTCCGCGCCGCGGCTTGACCACTTCGCCGAGCCGCACCGCAGGCGCGCCAGCCCGCGCGAGCGCGCGAAGGATCTTCTCTGCCGCCTTCGGATCGACCGCGGCGAGCAGCCCTCCGTTGGTTTGCGCGTCGGTGAGGATGAGCCGGTCCGATTCGGGCATCGCGTCCGGAAACGTCGCCCGCTCGGAGAGAAAGGTCAGGTTCGCGCGCGTCCCTGAAGGGATGACGCCGTCGCGCGCCAGCTCGCGTACGCCGGGCAGGATGCGCAGCGCGGAGGCGTCGACGCGCGCCCGCTGCTTCGCTGCCCGCATGGCGCTGTCGAGGTGCCCGAGCATTCCGAACCCGGTCACGTCGGTCAGCGCCCGGACGCTCTTGTAGAAGCGCGCGTACACTTCGCCCGCCTTGCGGTTGAGCGTCGTCATCTGCTCGGTGGCGGCGCGCACGAGCTCCGGTTTGGCGACGCCCTTCTTGATGGCGGAAACGGCGATGCCGGTGCCGAGGCGCTTGCCGAGAAGGAGCACGTCCCCCGGCTTCGCCCTGGCGTTGGTGAGGACGCGCCGGGGATCGACGAGGCCGGTCACCGCGAGGCCGTACTTCGGCTCGGCGTCGTCGATGCTGTGGCCGCCGACGATGGGGCAGTCCGCCTCGGCGGCAATCTCCGCGCCGCCCGCCAGCACTTCCCCGAGCATCTCGAATCCGAGCGCGCGCGGCCACCCGACCAGGTTCAATGCGTAAAGCGGTCTGCCCCCCATCGCGTAGACGTCGGAGATGGCGTTGGCGGCGGCGATGCGGCCGTAGTCGCGCGGGTCGTCGACGAGCGGCGCAAAGAAGTCGGTGGTGGCGACCAGCGCGTGCTTCTTGTCGAGCTTCCACACCGCCGCGTCGTCGCGCGTCTCGGTGCCGACCAGAAGCGCCTTCGGCCGCGCCACGGCCGGAATGCGCGACATGATCTCCGCCAGCTCGCCCTGCCGCAGCTTGCAGGCGCAGCCGGCGCCGTGGGACAGCGTGGTCAGCCGGACGGGTGCTTCCGATCGTTGCTCGCTCATGGCCGAAGCTTTAACACCCCCCGGTCAGCCTTGCAGGACCTCGACGAATTCCGCCACCACCGTGACGTCCTCGGTGACCGGAATGGCGGGGAACTGCCGCCGCGATTTGCTCAAGGGGCGCAGCTCGGCCGAGACCACCCGTCCCCTGCGCTTCGACTCCCGGTAGGCCTTGATGGTGTACGCGCCGCCATGCTCGGGGTCGCTCTGGGCGCGAAGCTGGGCGACGACGATCTTCTCGTCGAACGGCGGGAGCGGCGGCGCGCGAAACAGGCAATAAGCCCCCGCCGGAATGCGCAGGTCCATCGACTCGCCGATCACGCGCGCGACGAACAGCCCCTGCGCAGGCCGCGTGCGCGCCCGCGGCATGACCCATCCGAGCGGCTCGACCTGCTGGAAGTTGCCGAACTTGCCGGCGACCGCGCGCAGCGAATAGAGCGGAACTGCGTTGCGATAGGGCCGCACCTCCGCATCCGCCACTCGAGCGAACGGCTCGGCGAGGCCTTCGGCGCCGGGGTCGAACAGCTCCGACATCTCGACGCCGTACGCGAGCGAGCACCCGACCAGCGTCGCGAGCGTCACGTTGGCGGCGCCGCGCTCCAGCCGCTGCAGGTGCTTCACGTGCAGGCCAATCGCCTCGGCTGCGCGTTCCTGGGTCAAT
>DASXHM010000047.1:0-35267 GCA_036488495.1 Myxococcales bacterium
GCGGGCGGTGACCTTGGCGCCGTCCTTGCGGTAGCTGACGGTGTACGCGCCCTCGGGGCCTTCCTCGTGGGCGCTCTCGGGGACGGTCGCGCCCCAGCCGCGGGGCAGCTCGACGTCGGTCTCGATGACGGTCCGCTGCGGGGCCGGAAGCTGCTGCGGCAGGACCCGCTTCGAGAGCTGCGCGTACGATTCGACGAAGCTCTGGCGCTGGCCGAACGGCGCGAAGGAGAGGCCCGCGCCTTCCTTGTGCGCGAACTCGAGCGCGCTGCCGGTCACGTGCGTCTCGAACGGCTTCTCGATGTCGTGCGGGTCGCTCACGTCGATGGCCGCCACCTTGAAATTCGGCAAGAGGCCGCGCGAGAGGTTCTGCTCGGCGCGCGACTTGCGCTCGGCGGCCGGCTCGAACACCCGGCGCATCTGCGCCGTCCACGAGCCCTGCTCCTTGGCCTGGTACTGCACCGTCGCCGCGCCGTCTTCGTCGAGGCGGGCGGAGATGCGGGTTTCGTCGCTGTTGTCGTCCGGCGACGCATCCGGGATGCGGGTGAACTGCGAGTTGCCCGCCGGATCCACGACCAGGACGTTCGCGCCGCGGTCGTCCGCCGGCAGCTCGCGCGAGCCGTGGAATTCGGCGGTGCCGTCGAGGAAGAGCTTGTACTTCGGCACATACAGAATGGCGTGGTTGAAGACCGCCAGGGAGGCTTCCTTGGTCTGCAGGTCGCCCAGGTGCTTCATCCGCAGAAGAGTCAGCCGCGAGTCGATGCCGATCGCTTCCAGCATGGCGTGCATCAAGGACGCCTTGTCCTTGCAGTCGCCGAACCGCCGCGAAAGGATGGTCTCGACCGGGTACGGCTTGAACGAGTTGATGCCGAACTCGAGGCCGACGTAGCGGGTGCGCGAGACGACGAAGTCGTAGACCGCGCGGATGCGCGCCTCTTCGTCGCTCTCGGGAATGCCCCAGGTCGCTTCCTTGGCGGCGGTGCGGATTTCGTCGGTGACCTTGAGCTGGTCCTTGACGAGACCCCAGTAGAAGCGGCCCACGTCGTCCCAGGTCTTGTAGGTCGAGACGTGGACGTACGCGAGCAGGTCGGAGTAGCCGGGCATCGACGGCTCGGGAACGAGCTTCGGCACGTCGTGCGCCGTCCAGCGCTGCCAGCTCCCGCCGTCCTGCAGCTTGCCTTCGCTGTGGGCGAGGCCTGCGAGCGGGGTCGCAGAAGCGTAGAAGGTGCGCCACGCAGGTCCGAGCAGCACGTAGTCGGAGACGCGGCGCGCGTCGGTGCCCTGCAGGTAGCTGAAGTCGCCGAAGTAGTCGGCGAAGAAGTTGGACCCGGCGTCGTCGAGGCGGGTGACGAGCTCGACCACGTCGCCGGCTTCGAGCTGCGGGAAGCTGACGATGCGCGCGCGCACGTCGTAGTAGAGGCCGTACCAGGGCTCGGAGAGGCTGCGCTCGCCGTCCGACTTGCTCTCGATGATACTGCCGTCCTTCTTGAGGATGCGCGCGCGCTCGACGCGAACCACCTGCCGGTCTGGCGAGTACTGCACGCTCTGGGTGCGGACGTGGTCGACGCCGCGGGCGGTGAGCGGGCGCAGGATGAGCTGGCGGGTGCGCGAGGAGAGGCCGTTCGGGAACACCTTGGTCACGTCCAGGTCGGCCAGCACTTCTTCGTCTTCGCCGGCGAGCGGGCGCAGCTTGGCGAGATCCTTCGGCTCGTACAGGTACGGCGTCGCGTACTGCTCCTCCGGCCGGACCGAGCGGACCAGCTCACGGAGCTGCGGGTTCTGCGGCCGCAGCGACAACGAGCGGGCGAAGGCGGCCAAGGCGCCGGTGTCGTCACCCTTGCGCAGCCGCGAGCGGCCGAGCTGCTCGTGCGATTCGGGATCGTCCGGCGCAAACGCGAGCGCCTGGGCATAGACCTGCTTCGCCTCGTCGGCGCGGCCGTTCTGCGAGAGGAGCTCGGCGGCGCGCAGGCGCGGATAGAGCGAGGCCGGCGCGAGCGAGACTTCCTCGCCGAGGAGCTTGAGCGACAGATCCAACTGGCCCTTGCTCTGGGCGATGGCGACGAGCTCGCTGCGGGCTTCGAAGTCGTCGAAGCGCAGCTTGAGGGCGGTGTTCAGCTCGGCCTCCGCCTCTTCGACGCGGCCCATGCGGCGGAGCGCTGCGGCGGCGGCGCGGTGGGCGCGGGCGGAGTCGGGATGGGCCTTCGCGGCCTCGATGCGAACCAGGGCGGCGCGGGCGGAGAGGCCCACCGCGTCGAGCGCGCGGGCCTGCACGAGCTGCGCGTCGAGCTGCGCCGGCGAGGCGTGGGTGGCCTTCTGCGCGAGCTCGAGCGCTTCCCAGGCGTCGCCGCGCTCGATGCGGTAGTCGGCGAGCGCCTCCAAGAGGGCAGGATTCTGCGGGTTGACGGTGAGCGCGTTGTCGAGCGCCTCGCGGCGCTTGTTCACGTCGCGGTCCTGCAGCCGCGCAAGGCGCAACGCGGCCTCGACGTCCTGCGGAGCTACCTCGGCCACCCGCTCCATCGCGTGCAAGGGCAGCCGCTCGGTGTCGTCGGCGGGACGGCGCCAGTAGAGCGCGATGGCGAGGTCTTCCTGGGCGCGGGCGTCCTGCGGATCCTTGGCAGCGCGCTCCTTCAGCTCGGCGACCGCATCGTGCAGCTTCGGCAGCGGCTGTTTGCGCGACTTCCGCGACTCGAGATCCTTCACCACCGCGAAGGTCTTGCCGGGCGCGTTGGGAGCGCGGGCGGTCTTGCTCACCGAGACGAGCGGAACGTCGCGGGCATCGGCGAGCCGCAAGGAGAAGCCGAGCCGGCCGGCCTGGTGCGCGACCTTCACCAAGACCGAGTTGTCACCCTGGACGAGCTGGACGGCGAAGATCTGCTGGTCGAAGCGGGAAGGGTGGATGGCCGCGTCCTCGTGGACCAGCTTGCCGTTCACCCAGACCTTGGAGGCGCCGCTGGCGCCGAAGTGGAAGATGGCCGGCTGCGCCTTGGGCGACCGCACCACCGTCGCGCCGTAGACGGCGATGTCCTGCCGCGGGTAGAGCGCGCCAGAGAGATCGACGAACGCGTACGGCACGCCGCCCGACGGAATCGTCCGCCAGGCCACGTCGTGCTCCTTGCCCTTGTAGACGGCCTTCGGGTTGAAGCCTTCGATCTCGGGCGGGTAGGTGGCGGAAAGTCCGGCGCGGCCTTCGTTGTCGAACGGTCCGATGATGCTCCACTCGCGGATGGGAGCGAGCGAGCTGTAGAGAGCCTGCGCTTCGGGGAGCTGGCCGCGGGCGAGCGAGAGCTCGGCCCGGATCTGGGTGGCGAGCGCCTTCACGTCCGGCCGCGCCGCCTGGGCGCTCTGCGCCGAGGTGAGGGTCGCGATCATCGGCCCGAGGTCGCCCTGGTCGTCGCGGCGCTCGTACAGCCGGAACAGGTCCGAGATGGCCTGCGGCTGGTCGAGCTCGCTCATCAGCCGCGCCGAGATGGCTACCGGGCCTTCGTCCAAGGTGGCGGCGGCCGGCTGTGCGTTGACGAGGGCGGCGGCGAGGAGGAGGCAGTGCAGCATTCGGTAAAGCTCCCGTGGTCGAAAAGGCCGGACGACGACTTCCGCGGACTCCCTGAAAACTGCCGCCGTACCGAGCCCATTCCGCTGCAAGCCCCCCTAGCGTGTAGCGCGGCGGTTGCCTGCTCGCCACCGGAACCTGCGTGAGCTGAGAGGAGTTTCAGGGTGCGCGAGCAAGCGTTCGCACCTCGACCCGCGCGGCCCCGGCCGACAGGCACGCAAGAGCGGCGGCGGACGCGGTGGCGCCGGTGGTGAGCACGTCGTCGACGAGGCAAACGCGCAGGCCGCCGATGCGTCGGTCCGCGCGAAATGCGCCGCGAACGTTGCGCTCGCGGGATAGGCGGTCGCGTCCCACCTGCGGCCCCGTCTCTCGCACCTTTTGCACAAGCGGAAGCACGCGGAGCCCGAAGCGCGCGCCCATCGCGTTCGCGAGAAGCCGAGCCTGATCGAACCCGCGCTCGCGCAGACGCCGCGGGTGCAGCGGAATGGGCACCAGCACGTCCGCCCGCGGCCGGACCGCCGCCTCGAAGAGCACGCCGAGCGGCCGCGCCAGCTCACAGTGGCCTTCGTACTTCAGCCGATGGATGGCCTCGGCGAGAGCGCCACCGTGGAGCCACGGCGCGCTCGCGACGGCAAAGGGCGGCGCGTGCTCGCGGCACGACCGGCACCGCCGCGGTTTCAAGCGGGGCAGCGCGAGGTCGGAAACGGGAGCGCTGCAGACGGGGCACCCCGCGGGAAGCGGCACCAGCGTGTCGGCGCAGAGCGCGCAAAACGGCGATTCACCCGCGCTGTCGCAGGCCGCGCAGCGCGGCGGAAAGAGGAGGTGGAGCAAAATGGACATGGCCCGCGCCCCGTTGCAGGGCGCGCGCCAGCGAGCCGTCCGTCTCTTGCGCGGCGCGGTTTGCTCGTCCTCTCGCGCCGCTCGCGGCGAGCCGCTGCGACAGTTTTGCCTCTATCCGCGCAAGCTCGTGGATCGATTCAGGTTTTGTCGCGACGACTCGGCGACGAGCGGCTTCACTCTCAACTTCACTCGCACTGCGGCGTGACAGATCGCTTCGTGTGTGGAAAGAGAAGTGCGGTCGATTTTTCCACTTCGCTGCCTTCGAGGAGGCTTCGTGACCTGGACGCAGTCGTACTTTCCAATTGGCGGCAGCTTGCCTTTATCGGCACTGGTCGCCGCCATACCCGTCGTCGTGCTGCTCGGCGCGCTCGCTTTCTTCCACGTGAAGGCGCACTGGGCCGCGATTCTCGGCCTCGTATGCGCCCTCGCCATCGCGATCCTGGTCTACAAAATGCCCGCCGGCATGGCGTTCACGGCCGCCATCAACGGCGCCCTGTACGGCCTGTTGCCGATCGGCTGGATCGTCTTGAACGCGATCTTCGTCTACGACATCACCGTCTCGACCGGGAAGTTCGAGGTGGTGAAGCACACCATCGCGGGCCTCGCCAGCGACCGCCGCATCCAGCTCCTCCTGATCGGGTTCTCGTTCGGCGCCTTCATCGAAGGCGCGTCCGGCTTCGGCACCCCGGTCGCCATCTGCGCGGCTATGCTCATCGGCTTGGGTTTCGCGCCGCTTCCGGCAGCAGGCCTCGCGCTGATCGGCAACACCGCGCCCGTCGCCTATGGCGCCTTGGCTTCGCCGGTCATCGGCCTGCAGAAGGTCACCCAGCTTCCCATGGATCAGCTCTCGGCGATGATCGGCCGTCAGCTCCCCTTCTTCTCCTGCATCATTCCCTTCTGGCTCATCTGGGCGATGGCGGGTTTCGAAGGGATGATGGAAGTGTGGCCGATGTGCCTCGTGGTCGGGGTCTGCTTCGCCATCCCGCAGTTCCTCGTGTCGAACTTCATCGGACCGTCGCTCGTCGACATCATCGCCGCGCTCGTCTCCATCGGCGCGGGCTACGCGTTCCTCAAGGTGTGGCAGCCGAAGAAGATCTGGCGGTTCCCTGGCGAGAAGCACACCACCGAAGCGGACACCGTCAAGGTCTCGAACCGCGACGCGTTCATCGCCTGGATGCCGTGGATCGTCCTCTCCGTCTTCGTCTTCCTCTGGGGGCTTCCCGCGGTGAAGGACTTCTTCAACGGCAAGGGCCACGGGTGGGGGCCGATCACCAACCCCGTCTGGCAGATGCCGGGCCTGCACAACATGGTCTTCCGCGGACCTCCGGTCGTCACCAAGCCCGCGCCTGAAGGCGCCACCTACGCGCTGAACTGGATCTCCGCCACCGGCACCGCCCTGTTCCTCGCCGGCATCGTCTCGGGCGTCCTGCTCGGGCTGTCGCCCGGGAGGCTCGTCCGCATCTTCATCGGGACGCTCGACCGGGTGAAGTACTCGCTCCTCACCATCGCAGCCATGTTGGCGATCGGCTTCACCACCCGCTACGCGGGCTCGGACGCGACCATGGGCCTCGCCTTCGCCGCAACCGGCGCGGCGTTCCCCTTCTTCTCGCCGCTCCTGGGCTGGCTCGGCGTCGCCTTGACCGGCAGCGACACGGCGTCGAACGTGCTCTTCGGCAACCTGCAACAGATCACGGCGCAGAAGGTCGGCATCTCGCCGATCCTGGCGGCTGCCTCGAACAGCTCCGGCGGCGTCATGGGCAAGATGATCGACGCGCAGAGCATCGTGGTCGCCGGCGTCGCAACCGGCCAGGTAGGCGGCGAAGGTGCGATCTTGCGCTACGTTTTCTGGCACAGCCTCGTTTTGGCTTGCCTCGTGGGCGTCTTGGTGTTTTTGCAAGCGAACTTCTTCACCGGGATGATCCCGCACTAACGGGCCGCGCGACGAGAGGCCCGGAGGAGCTGAAGCGATGGAGATTTTGTCCAAAGGGCCTCAAGTCGACCGAGTACTCACCAAGGAAGCGATTGCGCTCCTGGAAGCGCTGCACCGGCAGTTCGACAAGAGGCGCAAGGAGCTCCTCGCCCGAAGGACCGCGCGGCTGAAGGAGTTCGACGAAGGCAAGGCGTTCGGGTTCTTGCCGGAGACGAAGGAAGTCCGTGAGTCGGCCTGGCAGGTGGCGAGCTGCCCGGCCGACCTGCAGAAGCGGCACGTCGAGATCACCGGACCGACCGAGCGCAAGATGTTGATCAACGCGCTCAACAGCGGCGCCGACGTCTTCATGGCGGACTTCGAAGACTCGCTCTCGCCCACCTGGAACAACATCATCGAAGGCCAGGCCAACCTGATGGACGCCGTCCGGCGGACCATCACCCTGGAGTCCGGCGGCAAGTCGTACAAGCTGAACGAGAAGACCGCGGTTCTCTTGGTGCGGCCGCGCGGCTGGCACCTCGACGAGCGCCACGTGAAGGTGGACGGCCAGACGATGTCGGCGAGCCTGTTCGACGCGGCCCTCTACCTCTTCCACAACCACGCCGAGCTGAAGAAGCGCGGCACCGGGCCGTACTATTACCTGCCGAAGATGGAGAGCCACCTCGAGGCGCGGCTCTGGAACGACGTCTTCAACTTCATCGAGGAGAAGGTCGGCATCGCCAAGGGCACCGTCCGCGCCACCGTCTTGATCGAGACCTTGCCGGCGGCCTTTGAAATCGAGGAGATCCTCTACGAGCTGCGCGAGCACATGTCCGGCTGCAACGCCGGCCGCTGGGACTACATGTTCTCGCTGATCAAGAAGTTCCGGAACCGGCGCGACCTGATCCTGCCCGACCGCGCGCAGATCACCATGACGGTGCCGTTCATGCGCGCCTACACCGAGCTCTTGATCAAGACCTGCCACAAGCACGGCGCCCACGCGATGGGCGGCATGGCGCCCTTCATCCCCAGCCGCAAGAACCCGGAGATGAACGCGGCGGCGCTGGCGAAGGTGAGGCAGGACAAAGAGCGCGAAGTGAACGACGGCTTCGACGGCACCTGGGTCGCGCACCCCGATCTGGTCCCGACCGCCAAGGAAGTGTTCGACCGCGTGCTCGGTCCGAAGCCGAACCAGAAGGAGCGCAAGCGCGAAGAGGTGAACGTCACGGCGGAGCAGCTCGCCGACGCGCACGTTCCCGGCGGCAAGATCACCGAGGCGGGCATCCGCAACAACATCAGCGTCGCCTTGCAGTACGTGAGTGCCTGGCTTGCGGGAAACGGCGCGGTCAACATCTTCAATCTGATGGAAGACGCCGCCACCGCCGAGATCTCTCGCGCCCAGCTCTGGCAGCAGCTCAAGAACGGCGCCAAGCTCGAGGACGGCCGGCCGTTCACCCGCGAGCTGTACCAGCAGTTCCGCGACGAAGAGCTGGCCAAGCTCCCGTCCGGCGGCCGCATGCAGGACGCGGTCAAGCTGCTCGACACGCTGGTCCTGGGCGAGTTCATCGACTTCCTCACCCTGCCGGCCTACGAGATGCTGGACTAGCCGGTGGAGACAGGTCCGCAGGAAGCGCTGGGCAAGGAGCGGGCCCAAGGCCCCGTGCCGCTGCCGCAGACGCTCCTCGAAGAGCTGCGCGCCATCGTCGGCGCGGCGAACTGCATCCACGAGCCGTCGGAGTTGCGCACTTACGAGTCGGACGGCCTCGCCACTTTTCGCGCCACGCCCGGGGTGGTGGTGCTGCCCGGCACCACCGAAGAAGTGTCGAGGGTGGTGAAGGCGACTGCGAAGCACGGGCTGCCCATCGTGCCGCGCGGGGCAGGCACCGGCCTGTCGGGCGGCGCGCTGCCGGTGCCCGGTTGCGTGGTGGTCGGGCTCTCGCGGATGCGGAAGGTGCTGGAGGTGAACCTCGAGGACGGCTACCTGCGGGTGCAGCCGGGCGTCATCAACCTCGACGTCTCCAAGCTGCTCGCCCCCAAGGGCTACTACTACGCGCCCGATCCCTCGTCGCAGAGCGTCTGCACCATCGGCGGCAACGTGGCGGAGAACTCGGGGGGCGCGCATTGCCTCAAGTACGGGTTCACCGTCAACCACGTCTTGGGCCTGCGGATGGTGCTGCACGACGGTAGCATCGTCGACCTGGGCGGGCCGGTGCTGGATTCGCCCGGCTACGATCTGGTCGGCATCGTGGTCGGCAGCGAAGGGATGCTCGGCATCGTCACCGAGGTGGTGCTCAAGGCGCTTCGCAAGCCGGAAGCCACGCGCACTTTCTTCGCCACCTTCCCGTCGACGAAGGAAGCGGGCGACGCGGTCTCGGCCATCATCGCCTCCGGCATCGTCCCCGCGGCCATCGAGATGATGGACACGCTCGCCATCATCGCCGCCAAGGCCGCGACCGGCCTCGACTGGCCGGAGGTGGGCGCGGCGCTCTTGATGGACGTCGACGGGCCGCTCGACGAAGTGGAGCACACCGCCGAGCACGCGGGAAACCTCGCCCGCAAAGCCGGCTGCATCGAATTGAATGTCCCCAAGGACGAGGCCGAACGGCAACTGATGTGGAAGGGCCGCAAGAGCGCGTTCGCGGCGGTCGGCCGGATCAGCCGCAACTACATCGTCCAGGACGGCACCATTCCGCGCTCGGAGATCGGCGCGGTGCTGGGCGAGATCGCCAAGCTCTCCGCCGAGAGCGGCATCCGGGTGGCCAACGTCTTCCACGCCGGCGACGGCAACCTGCATCCCTTGGTGCTCTTCGACGCGCGCGTTCCCGGCGAGGAGAAGCGCGCTGAGGAATTGGCCGGCGAGATCTTGCGCATCTGCCTGCGGCTCGGCGGCTCGATCACCGGCGAGCACGGCGTGGGGGCGGAGAAAGCGCCGTACATGGCGGAGATGTTCAGCGACGACGACCTCGACACCATGGCGAAATTGCGTTGCGCGTTCGATCCCGGGCAGCGCTTCAATCCGGGCAAGGTCTTCCCCACGCCGCGGCTCTGCGGCGACCGTCCCGGGCTCTACCGGGCGCATCCGACGGAGCTCTCCGGCCAGGCGGAGCGCACGTGATCTGGGGCGTCGTTCCGCAGGAGCCGCAGAGCATCGAAGAAGCGCAGGAGCTGCTCCGCGCCGCCTACCGCGACAAGCAGCGGCTCGCCTTCGTCGGTGGAGGCACGCGGCTCGGAATCGGCGCGCCGCCCAAGTCCGTCCAGCTCGTCATCGGCACTTCCAAGCTCTCGCGCATCCTCGAGTACGCGCCCTCCGATCAGGTGGTGGTGGCGGAGTCCGGGGTGAAGCTTTCGCAACTGCAAGCGGAGCTCGCCAAGAACGGCCAGCGGCTCGCGCTCGACCCGGCCCTCCCAGAGAAGCAGACGCTCGGGGGCATCATCGCCTCCAACGCCTTCGGTCCGTTGCGCGCGCGCTACGGGGCGGTGCGCGACCTCATCATCGGCGTCTCCATCGTCCGCGCCGACGGAGTCCGGGCCAAGGGCGGCGGCAAGGTGGTGAAGACGGTCGCCGGGTTCGACATGCCGAAGCTCATCTGCGGCTCGTTGGGCACGCTCGGCTTCATCGCGACCGCCATCTTCCGGGTGCATCCCCTGCCGGAGGCGACGCAGACGCTGGTTAGCCACGGACTGTCGGCCGCCGAAGTGAACGCGGCGGCGGCGGCGATGCGCGCACAGCAGCTCGAGCCATCGGCCTTGCTCGCGAGCCGCACGGCGCCCGGGCGCTTCGATCTGGCGGTCCGCTTCGAAGGTTTCGCCCGCGGCCTCGCCCAGCAGGTGAAGAAGGCCTCCGCCATCGGCAGGCTCTCGCCCGCCGGCAACGAGGTCTGGGACGCGCACCAACAGCTCCTCGCGGAGGGGCCAGTGCGAGTCAAGGTCGCCGCGCTGCCGACCGCTCTTGCCAAGGTGGACGCAGCGCTCCCGCAGGGAAAGCTCGACTTCTATCCGTCGCTCGGGCTCGGCTTCTGCGCAGGTGACCTCACCGCGCAACTGATCGCCTCTGCCCGCGCGGCGCTCGCCTTTGGCTCGGTGGTGGTGGAAGAAGCGCCGTCGCCCCTCGACAGCTTCGGCACCGCGCCCGCAGCGCTCGACCTGCACCGGGCGGTCAAGAACCGCTTCGACCCGCAGGGCCTTCTCGCACCCGGCCGCTTCATCGGAGGCATCTAAGTTGGCTTCACATCTCGAGGGTCCGGCGCAGGTTGGCAAGGGGTTCCACGGCACCGCCACGCCGGGCATCGGTGAAAAGCGTGAGGCCCACGGCGCCGGCCCCGCGCGCGAGCCCATCGACGACTGCGTCCACTGCGGCTTCTGCCTGCCGCACTGCCCGACGTACCAGAACTGGGGCGAGGAGATGGATTCGCCCCGCGGCCGCATCGACCTGATGCGCGGCCTCAAGGAAGGCAAGCTGGAATTGACCAAGACGGTGGCCTCGCACTTCGACAAGTGCCTGGGCTGCATGGCTTGCGTCACCGCCTGCCCCTCGGGCGTGAAGTACGACGTGCTCATCGAGGAGACGCGGGCGATCGTCGAGCGCGAGTACCCGCGGCCGGCGCACGAAGCGCGCTTCCGGAACCTGCTCTTCTCGCTCTTGCCTTATCCCTCGCGACTCAAGGCGATGGCGTTCTTCCTCTGGGTGTACTCCGCGTTGGGAGTGCGCTGGCTCTTGCACGCGACCGGCCTCGTCAAGCTGCTGCCGCCGCGCATGCGCGCGTTGGAGGCGAACGCGCCGCCGATGACCTGGAAGCAGGTCACTTCCAAGCTTCCCGAGCGGGTGGCGGCGCAGGGTGCCGAGCGGGGTCGCGCGGGGCTGGTCGCCGGGTGCGTGCAGCGGGTGTTCTTTCCCGGCGTCAACGAAGCCACGCTGCGCGTGCTCTCGGCCGAGGGCTTCACCGTGCTGATCCCCAAGGAGCAGGGCTGCTGCGGAGCCTTGTCGATGCATGCGGGCCGCGAGGACGAGTCGCTGCGATTCGCGAAGGATCTGATGCAGAAGTTGGAAGGATGCGAGACGGTGGTGGTCAACGCCGCCGGTTGCGGCTCGCACCTCAAGGATTACGGGCGGCTGTTCGCGCACGATCCCGCCTGGGCCGAGCGGGCCAGGCAGTTCGCCGCCAAGGTGCGCGACGTGCATGAGCTCTTGGCGCCGCTCGAGCCGCGGGCGAAGCGCAATCCAATCCCGATGCGCATCGCCTACCACGACGCCTGCCACCTCGCGCACGCGCAGCGCATCCGGCTGCAGCCGCGCCAGCTCCTCGCCGGCATTCCGGGGGTCGTGCTCTGCGACATTCCCGACGGCGAGCAGTGCTGCGGCAGCGCCGGCATCTACAACCTGGTCGAGCCGGCCAGCGCGAGACAGGTCGGCGAGCGCAAGGTGGACAATGTCCTGACCGTCGCGCCGGATCTGATCGCGAGCGGCAACCCCGGGTGCACGCTGCAGATCGAGCAGATCCTTCGCTCGCGCGGCAAGAGCATGCGTTCGGCGCACCCCATCGAGATCCTCGACGCGTCGATTAGAGGTACGAAGCTGTAGCTTCGACCAGGGTACGAAGCTCGGCGAGGAGGCTTTCGATGGTGGTGACCGCGGTCGTTTTGATCAAGGCCAGGACCGACCAGATCAACGAGGTGGCGGGCGCGCTCGCGGAGATCGACGGTGTCACCGAGGTGTTCTCGGTGGCGGGCCGCTACGACCTGGTCGCGACCGTCCGGCGAGAGCGGAACGAGGACATCGCCGACCTCGTCAGCGGCAAGATGCACAAGGTGCCGGGCATCGTCGAATCCGAGACGCTGATCGCCTTTCGCGTGTACCGGAAGTCCGACCTCGACGCCGGATTCTCGCTCGGAGAGTAGGTCCGCCGCGCGGTTCGTCGATTGACTGCGCCGGGCATTGGTCGGGGAGAGCGGGGTCTCCGCTCTCCCCGATGTTCCAGCGAGCGCGAAGCTCGAGCCGGAAGATTACAGGCTACCGCCGATCGGCGCGATGCCTCCGCCGCCGGTGCCGCAGCGGTCAGTGCCGCCGCCCTGCATCTTGGTCTTGATCTTCATGTGCTTTCACCTCCTCTCATTCGGGTCGGGATGTTGGTTGAAAAGCTTTGGCGATTGACGTGCCCAGGGCGCGTCAGTTCGAGCGGGTTGACTACAGGCTGGGCGGCGAGCCGCAGCGCGGAGCGGCAGAGCCGCCAGCGATCTTGGTCTTGATCTTCATGTGCATTCACCTCCTCTCGAGTCTGTTCGGGTCAGGATTCGGAGGTCTGTCTACGGCTCCTGCCAGCCTGGCGGCGGCGGGGGTTGTCCGCAGGTGCGAGTGGTGTCACCTGCCTGCAACTTGGTCTTGATCTTCATGTGCTTTCACCTCCTCTCCTGAAATGGTTGAAACGATTGAAGCCGGTTGTGGGCGCAAGAACGCAATTCAATGCAGGTCGACGGTGCGATCGCCGAGCCGCAGCGAGGTCGCGTCACGCTGGTTCACGACCCCGACGCCGAGCGACTCTTCGATGATGTCGAGCAGGTAGTATTGCGCGCGAAAGTTGTTGGTGCGGGCAACCGCGAGCGCGGTCCCGAGCTGCATTCCGGTGAAAGGCGCCTTCGGGGGCGCGCGCCCGAGCAGCCGGGCAATCTGCGCCTCGACGTCGGTGATGACCCCGAGCACGCGGCGCTCGTAGCGGAGGTAATCGAGGACGTACCCGCCGATCTCCTGCAACAGCGCGCCGTGGGCGCCGGCGAATTCGCGCTCTTCTGCGGAAGCGAAGACGTCGCGGGCGACACGCAGCGCGGGCTCACCGAGAACGCCCTTCGGCTCGAGCTCCACTGCGAGGTCCTTCTGCGTCGCCGGGTCGAATGTCGGCAGCCCGCGCTGCGCGTGCCAGAACATGCGGTGGTAGAACGGCTCGGAGAAGTCGCGCTGCTCGGCGGTGTGGTTGCGTCCGGGCAGGATGCGTTCCCACGCAGCTTCGACGTTCTGGCGCAGCTTGCCGACCCTGCCGGAGGTCAGCTCCGGCGACCGTTGCAGCGCCTCGTGGATGCGGGTGAACGCGAGCCCCATCCGCACCCAGCAGATCATCACGCTCGCGTAGATCTGCACTCCGTAGAGGGCGTAATCGAGCGCCGCCGGCACGTCGGCCTCCCAAGGCCCGAGCTGCACCTCGTCGCGGCCTTCGACCGGCTTGCCGTCCATCAGCGTGGCGACGAGCTCGTCGATCATCGCCGGCGGTCCGGCGCAGACGCCGTGATAGGTGCGGTACTGGTCCTCCCGCTCGACGGCGGTGAGGATGTCCTTCCGGTCGACCAGCGTGTCGTGGAACATCGGCCGCTCGTAGAGGTCGAGCATGTGGCCGGCGATCATCCGGACGCCGTCGATGACGCGGAAGAGTGACGACAGCACCGGATCGAGATCGCCTGTCTTCACCGGATCGTTCGCGCGCATGAGCTGCAGGGTGGGCAGCGCGAGGATGTGCCAGGCGGCGAAGTAGACCTCGCCGAGCTTCCAACGGCCGTCGGGAAGCTGCGGGTAGCGGCGGACGAACTCCTCGCGGCACAAGGAGGTGGCCTTCAAGACCGGCTTCCAATGCGCGAT
Organism: Myxococcales bacterium; assembly: GCA_036488495.1. Lineage (GTDB taxonomy): Bacteria > Myxococcota > Myxococcia > Myxococcales > 40CM-4-68-19 > 40CM-4-68-19. The sequence continues at coordinate 13,909 of DASXHM010000047.1, forward strand.
CATGCTGCGCAGCGCGGTCATGTTCATCGGGAGCTTGCTGCGATAGCGGCTGCCTCCGTAGCCACAGGTCTTGAACTCGGTCTCGACCTTCAGCCGCAGGATGTCCGGTGAGGTGTTGAGCTCGCCAACCTGGCGGCCCTCCCGGTCCACGGCGATGTGCGCGAGCCGGTGCACCGGCACGATCGCCTCGATGTACGCGTCATCGACGGTGCGGCCGGTGATTTCGTGCAACACGGCGGACGGCTTGTCTCCCCAACTCCGTGGGCCGTCGACGGTCGCGCGGTGCTTTTCGAAGGCGAGAAACTTCTGGTGCAGCGCGCTCTCCGCGGGCTCCGGCATGGCGGCTTTCGGCGGCGTCCGCGAAAGGATTCCGGCGTCGATCAGCGAATCGAGCAGCGTCTGTACCCGCGGCCATTCGAGCGGTTGTGGCGTCCACGCCGTGGCCGTGGCGGCCATGAAGCTGTCCTGCTCGATCAGCTTCTCGGCCCACGGGAACAGGTCGGGCTCGTCGAAGCTGATCTCCTGCTGTCCGACGTGCAGGGTGAGCTCGCGGACTCCATTCTCGTTCGGAAAATAGACCGGGACGAACCGCTTGCGCGGAACCACGAACAGCATCTCGTGCGGGTCCAGAACTCCGGCCGGCGTGGGCTGCATTTCATCCCCCAAGCGAGCCGCGGCCTATACATGCCGCCGATCGTCCGATCCAGCCCCCGCGCACAAGCGTTTGAAATCGCGAGAGGAAGGACGCACGAAAATCAATTGTCGGGTTTTCGATGGCGCAGCCGCGCATCAAGCCGTGAAGGCCTGGATTCGAGCCACGCTTGTAATCTTGAACGATCCCTACGAGCGCCGGGTGCGGACGCAAGCCGTCGCTTTGTCAACGCGGCCGTGGTGCTGCGCAAACCGGGCTAGACGCGCTTCGGTTTCTTGGCGGCCTTCGCGCTCGCGGCGCGGTTCCGCGTACTGGCGGCTTTCGGCTTTGCCGCGCGGTTCGGCTTTGCGGCGGGTTTCGGCTTTGCGGCGCGTTTCGGTTTCGCGGCGCCGTTGAGGGCGGCGGCCTCGCGGATGAGGGCCTGGAAGCTTTTGGCGTCGAGCTTGTCGCCTTCGTGCAGATCGATGGCGCGGCGGACGTTGCCGTCCAGGCTCGAATTGAAGAGCCGCTCGGGATCCTCGAGCGAGGCGCCCTTCGCGAACGTCAGCTTGACCAGCTTCTTGTACGACTCACCGGTGCAGAGGATGCCCCCGTGCGACCAGACCGGCGTCCCCATCCACTTCCACTCCTCGACGACGTCCGGCACCGCCTCGTGGATGAGCTCGCGCACTCTGCGCAAGGTGTCGCCGCGCCAGTCGCCCAACTCGGCGATGCGGTTGGAGATGAGCTGCGATGCGTCGTCAGAGTTCTTCATGCCATTACCGGATTTGTTCATGCCGTCACCCGAGCCCGAACTGCTTCGCGTATTCGGCATTCAAGCGCTGCCAGCCGTCGAACTTCATCACTTCCATCCCGACGATGCGCCCGATCGGGCTCCCCCCGAGAAGACGATCGAGGACGTCGAGGCAGATGTGCCAACCGGCCGCGCCCATCGAGATGTACCGGCGGTCGATGGTGTGCCAGAGCGTGAGGCGGGTACCGCCGCTGCGCGGCTCCAGCTCCCAGCGGAGGTCCTGGCCACCCCAACTGAATTCGAGCAGCTTCGCAGGCTCGGCGCGCTTCACTTCCGTCTGTGAGACCTGCGGCTGCGGCGCCCCGACGGTGGTGAGAGTGGCGGCGCCCTTGGAGCCGAGGTTGCGGTCGGCGTCGAACGGGGCCCATTCGCGAAGCTGCGCGGGATCGGTGAGCGCCTGCCACACCTGCTCGGGAGGGTGCGAGAGATCGCGCACCAGCACCAGCGTCCAGCTCTCGCCGTCCTTCCGTACTTCTGCGCCGGAGGCGGCGCCGGGCACGTAGCTCTTCATCGCTTGGTTCCTTTCTTCGAGGAAGCCTGCTTGTCCAGATGCCGCTCCAGCGCGTCGACGTGCTTCGACCAGAAGCGCCGGAACGGCACCAGCCACGCATCCAGCTCCATCAACGGCTCGGGCCGCAGCCGGTAGACGCGGCGCTGCGCTTCGACGCGCGCTTCGACGAAGCCGGCCTCGCGCAGGACCCGCAGGTGCTTGGACACCGACGGCTGGGGCAGCCTGAGCTCGCGTTCGAGCTCGCCGACCGAGCGATCGGAGGAGAGCAACAGACCCAGGATCTTGCGCCGGTTCGGCTCGGCGACGATGGCGAACGTCGATTCCACGAGGAGCATATAGCCATCGACGCATATTCCTGTCAAGGCATACGAAGCGCCAAGGCTGACACACGCATCGTTTGGGGAAACGTTCCCGAGGAAGCACCTCCCCGGGTTCACGCGCGGAATGATAGACCCACGTTTCGTGCCCATCACCGGCATCGCGAAGCTCGTCTGCGGCGCGGTCCTCGCAACCTCGCTGGCTGCCGCGGCCGAAGAGGGAGGCGAGCTCCGCCGGCTGGCGGCGCTGGTCGACTATCTCGCAGCCGATTACCCCGGCGCGGTCAAAGCCGGAGCCATCATCGCAGAGAGCGAATACGAGGAGCAACGGGGCGTGATCGCGGACGTGAGACGCATCGCCCACGGAGTCGCGCCGCGCCCCGGCGAGCCGCTCGTCTCCGAAGTGGATCGGTTGGAGAAGGACTTTCTCGCCAAGGCGGATTCGCGGTCCATCGTCCGAGACGCGGTCGACATCCACCGCCGGCTGGTCGAGCAGTACGGGCTGGTCCTGACCCCGCTGGTGCCGCCCGATCTCACCCGCGCCGGGGCGCTCTACCAGACGGCGTGCGCTGCCTGCCACGGCAAGCGAGGCCGCGCCGACACCGTGCAGGCGCGCGCGCTCACTCCGCGCCCGGCGAGCTTCCTCGATGCCGCACGGCTTTCGCGCATTTCGCCGGCGCTCGCCTTCAATGCGGTGACGCTCGGGGTCGCGAACACCGCCATGCCTTCGTTCGACTCACTGCCGGTCTCAGACCGCTGGAGCCTCGCGTTCTACGTCGTCTCGCTTCGGCATTCGCGCGCCCAGGCGAAGCGCGGCGCCGCGCTGGTGCAGCGCTTCGGGCTGCCGGTGACGGCCAGCCTGTCCCGGCTTTCCGGGTTGTCGGATCTGGATCTGGATGGCCTCCTGCGCGCCACCCAGCCCTCGCCGGCCGCGCGTGCCGCGATTGTCGCCTACCTGCGGCAGACCGCGACCTTCGAAGCCGGCGCGGGCAGCACCTTCGCCGAGGCGAGGCGCCTCTTGTCGGAGGTGGCTCGCGCGGCGGGGGAACCGAAAACACACGACCTCGCGGTTGCGGCCTACATCGACGGCATCGAGCCGCACGAATCGGTGCTGAAGGATCGCGACGCGACCGCCGCCGCGCGGCTCGAACATGCCTTTGCCGAGCTGCGCCGGCTGGTGGACGGCGGCGCGGCCGCGAGCGCCGTGCGCGACCAGGTGGGCCGTGCGCTCTTGCTTCTCGACCAGGTGGAGGAGGGCGCACTCGCGGCAGGCAGGAACCGGCCCAGGCTTTCCGGGCGGCATACGCAAGTCGCGGAGGCGGCAAGTACCCCTGCGAGCTTGTCCGAGACCGGCTGTGGCGAAGGCCAGCCAGGCTTTTCGCCCGGCCCCGTGCTGCGCAAGACGCCCGGGATGGTGGAGTTCGCGATCTTCAAGGACTGCATCTGGCCGGGAGGGAAGGGCCTCGCCATCGCGGTCAGCCTGGTCCGTCCGCCGCCGTCGCGTGAGCGGGTCGCCGCGCTGATCCTCGACCTGTACCGGCAAGCGAAAGGCGCTCTCGGCAAGAGGTGGCCGGAAGCTGTCCAGATCTGCGCGTTCGCGCCGGAGACGACGCGCTGGTCGGCGGACTATCTCGCCTGCGCCAAGGAAGGGTTCGAGCCGCCGGGCGAGGAACCGGACGAGCTGGGGCCGGAGCTCGACAACCGCACCCCGTTTTCCCTGGCGGAAGAAGCGGAAAAGCTGCTGCAAGACCGGGCGGCGGCGTTCCCCGGCGGCCACCGGATGCGCCTTCGGGTCGACCAGCGCAAAGGCGAAATCAGCGTGACCTATCCTTACCTCGAGCCCGGGCAGGACGCGTTCGCGCGGCAATTGACGCTCGCCGCCGCTCTGCAGCCCTTTCTCTCGCTCGCGGGCGACTTCTACACGAGCTCCGTCCCCGAGCCGCGCAGGCTGAGCTTTGCGGGCGTCTGGAACGGCAAGACGGTGCTGCGCGTTCGCTTGGACGGCGAGCGGGATTTTCGCGCGCTCGATCAATGGCCGATGATCGAGCGGCTTCACCAACAAGGCATCCCGGACGACGCGCGCCTGCGCACTCCGGAGCAGCAAGCGAAAGTGCGCGACGAGTACCAGCGCGCACTTTCGCGTTTGCCGCCCGGCCGCGCAAAGGTGAGCGCACCCTTGCGCGGGAGCTGAGCGCCTCAGCGAATTCCGAACGAGCCGGAATCGAGCGCGGTCGGATACGAGGCCGGGCTGTAGAAGGCGAAGTCGAAGCCGGTCGGCTTCAAGGTCACCTTGATGACGCCGTTCTGCGAGAGGCGCGTCACGGTTGCCGGATAGGCAGCCTGCGCGAAGCCGTCGGTCCCGCCGAAGCCGCCGGTGCCGACGTTGATGACCACCGGGCCGGTGTTGTCGCGGACGGGGCCGAGCACCGTGCCGCACGCGCCCTGCGTGGTGGAGGCGGGCGCCCTGCCGACGCGGTCGAAGCGCTCGTAGTTGTGCACGTGGCCGTCGAGGATGAGGTCGACGCCGTTGTCGTAGAGGAGCTTGTAGATGGCGTCGATGTTGCCGCTCCCCGAGCCGCAGCCCGCGGAGGTGTAGCGGTTGAAGTGCGTCACCGCGACGATGCCCGCGTAGCTGCCGCCGGCGCTGATCTTCTTGTGTGCGGCAAGCTCGCCCGCGAGCCAGCTATATTCCGGCCCGTTCAATGCGCAATAGGCGCCGCTGTTGAAGCAAGGGCCGGAGTCGATGGCGATGTACCGCCAGGGCGCGCCGCTGGTCGGAATGTCGAATCCGTAGTGCAGCGTGTCCCAGGTGGTCCCGCCGACCGTCAATGCCTTGGTCGGGCTGGTGGAGAGGCCGCCGGTGAAATAGGTGTAATAGCCGCTCATCACCCGGTCGGTGCCGTCGGCGGAGGTGTCGGTGTTGTCGAAGTCGTGGTTCCCCGGCACTGGAAGCGTCTTCGCCTTCAACGAGGGAATGCCCCAGGTCGGATCGTAGTACGAGCTGTAATGGTCGATTCTGCCTTGGTCGGTGGTGGTGCTGCCGTAGACGTTGTCACCGGCGGTGAAGACGAAGTTCGGGTTGATGTTGCTGAGGAGCGTCGCGGTGGCGCCCTGCGCCGCGCCTGCATTGGCGATGTCGCCCGCGCCTGCCAGCACCGAGTCGGTGGTGCCGGGATAGGTGAAGACGGTCGCGTCGGTGACGGAGACGTTGCCGGCCGCATCCCATGAGTTGACCACCAGCCGGTGGGTGCCGGGGGTGACGCCGACCCAGTTCGGATAGGGCGAGAAATCGCTGGCGGTGACGCTGCAGTGAAAGGGCGCGCTCGGCGTGCACTCGACGTTGTCGATGTACGCCTTCATCGCGTGCGTGCACGCCGGGTCGCCGTGTGCGCGCAGGTTGATGGCCGAGCCGACCGTCTGGTTCTGCGTGGGCTCGTCGATGACGGCCGGGCAGGTGCCGATCACTCCTCTGGAAGGTGCGGCCTTGTTGGCGGCGACGTTTTCCGGCGGGCCACCGCAGCCATTGAATGCAATCAATACCAGACCGGCGGCGAGACCTGCACTGCCGGCAAACCAACTCCGCTTCCCACTCGTCTTTGGGTGCATGCACCCTCCTACGTTCGCCTCGGCGGACGGCGAACCGTCGCGCTGCTCTCAAAGGGAGAGCTGCTGTGCGCGCAAGCTGCACATGGGCGATCGCGGTTGTCACCAGACGAGCGCTGCGATTCGCGAGCTTGATTGCAAGCTAGCGCGAACACGAAATGAGCCCGGCTGCGACGTCCGTCGCAACGCGAGCTCCGCCTTGTCCGGATAGAGCTCGCCGGGCGAGCTGGTTCGGGCGATCACAGGCCCTGCGCGGCGAGGGCGATCACAAGCCCTGCGCGGCGAGGGCGAGCGTGTAGCCGGAAGCGAGCGTCCAGAGAAAGCCGAGTGCGAGCGGGAAAATCCAGGTGTGGGGTGAGCGCGTCATGTTGTCCTCCATGCCCGTGGAGAAGAGCGAACTTCGTGCCAGCGCCTTTCCAAGGGAGACGCTTTTGGGTGCTGCTCCGCGAGCGGGATTCGCCGTCCCAGATTCGAACGGCGGCGGAGGTGGGTGCAGCGGTGCCGCAAAGGCTCCTTTTCGGCTATTCACGCAGACATGTTTCTCGCCCTCTGCGCCGTCCTCGCCACAGGCTCCGTTCCCATCGATCCGTCCCGGCTCTCCGCGACCGTCAAGACCCTCGCCTCCGACGCTTTCGAAGGCCGCGCCCCCGGGTCGGCCGGCGAAGCGAAGACGGTCGCGTACTTGATCGATCGCTTCAAAGAGCTCGGCCTCGTCCCGGCCGGCGAGAACGGCGGCTTCACGCAGGCGGTGTCGCTCGTGCACACGCAGGTGCAGCCGGGCGCGCAGATCGCGCTCGAGGCCAAAGGCAAGAAGAGGCCGCTCGTCCAGGGAGAGGACATCTACCTCAGCACCGTCCAGCCGGTCGGACACGCGCGGATTGCGTCCTTGCCCATCGTCTTCGTCGGCTACGGGGTGAGCGCGAAGGAGCGTGGATGGGACGATTACAAGGGCGTCGATCTGCACGGCAAGGTCGCGCTCTGTCTCGTCAACGATCCCGACTTCGAGGCGAAGCCCGAAGAGCCGGTGGCGGGAAAGTTCGGCGGCAAGGCGATGACCTACTACGGCCGTTGGACCTACAAGTACGAGGAGGCGGCGCGGCGTGGGGCGGCGGCCGCGATCATCGTCCATGAGACGCCCGGCGCGGGCTACGGCTGGGTGACGGTGGCGGCGCCGCACGGCGAGAACTTCGACATCGCCTCGGCGCCGGCGCGCGTCCCGGTGCAGGGTTGGCTGCAGCGGCCGGTCGCGGTGCAGCTCTTCCAACAGGCCGGGCTCGATTTCGAGGCGCTGAAAATCAAGGCGCGCGATGCCGCCTTTCGCCCGATCGAGCTTTCCGGAGTGCGCCTCGCGGCCGATCTGCCGGTCGCGCATTCCGTGGTGCGAAGCCAGAACGTGCTCGCGAAGGTCCCCGGCGCTGCGCGTCCGAAAGAGAGCGTGATGTTCTCCGCGCATTGGGACGCGTACGGAATCGCGCCGGGCGGCAAAGGCCCGGACAGCATCCGCCGCGGCGCTGCCGACGATGCCATCGGCGTCGCCGGCCTCTTCGAGATTGCCCGCGCCTTCAAGGCCGCTCCGAAGCCGCCCGCGCGCACGGTCATCTTCGGCGTCTGGACGGCGGAGGAGCGCGGCCTGCTCGGCTCCGAGTACTTCGGCGAGCACCCCACGGTTTCGCTCGCCGAGATGGCCGCGAACTACACGATGGACATCCTGCAGACGGCGGGCCCGGCACGCGACGTGGTGCTGGTGGGCGCGGGGCAGAATTCGCTCGAGCAGGGCCTTGCGCGCGCTGCTGCAGCGCAGGGACGCACCATCACGCCGGACGCCAAGGCGGAGCGGGGGCTGTTCTACCGCGCCGATCACTTCTCGCTCGCGCGCCGGGGAGTGCCGGTCCTGCTCCTGATGGGCATCGGCGGAGGCGCCGATCTCGTCGAAGGCGGCCGCGCTGCCGGCGACAAATGGGTGAGCGAGTACACCGCGCACTGCTATCACCAGGCCTGCGACGCCTGGAGCGCGAGCTGGGACTTGCGCGGCGCCGCCCAGGACGTCGAGCTCCTCTATCGGGCCGGGAGCGAAGTGGCGAGCTCGAACGAGTGGCCCACCTGGAACGAAGGCTCCGAATTCAAGGCGCTGCGCGAACAGACCGCGAAGGAGCGCTGACATGTGCGGCGCGGTCCTGGTGCTGTTCGCGTTGGCCGCTCCTTCGGATGGGCTCGAAGCGCGCAGCCGCATCGTCCCGCTCATCGATCATCACCAGCATCTCTTCAGTCCAGACGACGCCCTGCTGGTGAACGGGCCGCCGCTTCTTCCCGCGATCGCGCTCCCCGAAGATCTGGCGGCGCTCCTCCGTGCTCGCGAGTCGGCGTGGAATTCGCCGCCCGCGCTCGAGAAGCTGTTCGCCCGAGACAGCGTGCTCCTCGGGGGTCAGACCGCGGGTTGGATCGCCGGTCGCAGCGCGGTGGTGGAAGAGCTGTCGCGGCTGTTTTCGAAGCCGTACCGGATGATCCCGGTCGAGTACGCGGTGGACGGAAGAGCGGCGCGGATCTCCGGATACCTCGCGCGGAGCAACGGCGACTCGCTCCGCTACCTGGGCTACTTCTCGGAGCAGCTCGTCAAGGACGGCGACGCAGCCTGGAAGATCGGCTCCGAGACGCCGGTCTATCCGTTTCGCGAGATCCAAGATCCGATCCCTGCGGCAAAGCTCATCGGCATGCTCGATGCAGCGGGCATTCGCCGGGCGGTCGTCCTTTCGGAAGCGTTCTGGTTCGACGGTCCGTTCATCCACGTCGCAGACCCATACGCGGCGGTGCGGAAGGAAAACGATTGGACCGCGCAGGAGGCGGCGCTCTTCCCAGACAGGCTGGTCGCGTTTTGCAGCTTCAACCCGTTGCAGGACTACGCGGTCGCAGAGCTCACCCGCTGCGCCAACAGCCATCGATTCGCGGGATTGAAGCTGAGCTTCGCCATGTCCGGCGTGGACATGAAAAAGCCCGGCGACGTCTCCAAGGTCCGGCGCGTCTTCGCCGCTGCCAACGGTCATCGCCTGCCGATCGTGGTCCACGGCCGAGGCACGGAGAACTACGGCGCACCCGACGTGAAGATCTTCCTCGACCAGATCGTCTCGGCGGCTCCGGACGTGGTGGTGCAGGTCGCGCACTTGTGGGGCGGTGAAGCTTTCTCGGAGGACGCGTTGTCCGCTTATGCCGATGCGGTCTCGGCAAAGCACCCGGCGACGCGCAACCTCTACTTCGACGTGGCGGAGGTGACCCGTTCGGCCCATGGTTCGGAGGCGATCCTGCGCACGGTGGCGCAGCGGCTGCGGCAGATTGGTCTTGCCCGCATCCTCTATGGATCGGATGCGGCGCTGAACGGCCGCCTGACGCCGGCGGAGGCTTGGGCCCAGTTCCGGCGACAGATGCCTCTCACCGACGCCGAGCTGTCGGCAATCGCGAGCAATGTCGCCCCGTACTTGCGGAAGTCGCCCTAGCTGACGCGGTAGGCGCGGACGGCGAGGCGGCCGGGCGAGACCATGCGCAGCGAGATGCGGCAGCCGCCTTCGTTGGCGATGCGCGCGAGGCCGAGCCCGAACTCGCCGCGCTCGAAGACCTCTGACAGCGCCGACAGCCACGCCTGCTGCGCGTCGGTCTGCGCCGACAGCCACTTCACCCGCTCCTCCAGCCGGGCAAGGTCGGTCGGGCGCACGCTGCTGATCACCTCGATGAAGCGGACCGCCTCTTCCACCACCAGCTCGACGCCGCGCCCATCGGCCTGGCCATGCTTGACGGCGTTCTCCAAGAGCTCGGCGGCGACCATTTCCATGGCTTCCGCCGCATCCTCGCCGAGCTGCGCCGCGACGAAGCGCGCGACCTGCCGTTGTGCGCCGTCGATCTCAGAGGCGTCACCTTTGAGCGAGAGCGAGAGCGGCGCGGGGCTCATGGCTTGGAGCGCGCCTCCAACACCTCGAGCAACGGGTTGTTGGTTTGCAGGACGCGCAGCGCTTCGAAGCTCGACCGGTGCATGCTGCTCTTCGGCTCGAAGTAGATGGCGGTCTTCAGCTTGGCCTCGGTGGTCTTGCGAAGGTGGCGGATGACCCACGAGATGAATGACGAATTGAAGTACTCCAGCTCCTCGAAATGATGCTCGACCGCGAGGCCGCCCGTCCGGGCGCGCTCGATCACCGGCGCAAAGTAGCCATCGAGGGCATCGTCGTGCTTCAGCTCGTTTGCCCTCCCGCTCCAGCGGTGACGCGAGACGGTTGCATCCTCGCTCGAGGCGACGTGCAGGGAGCCCAAGGCGAACGCCATGGCGCTACGTTCGCCGCGCCAGCGTCCGGAGTCAACCCCTTTGTCGGAAGAGGGTCGTGCCGCCGGGGTCTTCCAAGGCGTCAGACGTTGGTCCCCAGGCCTCGGCAGTGCCAGCGAAGTTCGCGCATCCGATGACGCGCTAGCTTTATTCCTGGCCGTTCTGGCTTGGTTGTGAAACTCGCTCTCCGTCTCGGCGTGCGCTGAAATCAATCGACTACGTAGGGTTGCGCCTTGCGCGCGCGTCCCCAGGTTCCGGGCGCAGCTCACCGATCGGTGCGGACCTCCTGCCGAGTACGGCGCCGATCAGCTTGGAGAACACATCATGACGAATGGCGGCTTTCGCTGTCTGTTGCAGTGCGCAGCAGTGTCGGTGGCGCTCGTGTCCTGCGGCGGTCCCGGCATGGACCAGGGGGCGATGAACAAGACGCAAGCAGAGCCCGGTGCGAAGGCCACGGCGAGCTTCGCCAACCTCGAGCAGCGCGGCTTCTGCGCCAACTCGGCAAGCTGCTGGTCGAGTTGCAGCTCGATCGCGGGGCCGGGGAACACGGCGGGCAAGAACTGCGCGGCCTCCGGCGCCGACATCGCGGCCGGAACGGCGCCCTTGATCAACACCACCTTCACCTATCCGGACACCGCGCCCGACGCGACCCCGAACACGGGGCTGGTGTGGATGGGCACTGACGCCAACGGCGGGTTCGCCAACGCCTACTGGTTCACCCAGCTCGGTTCGAACTACCCGAGCACCATCACCAGCTTCACCTATTCGACCGACATCTACGTGGGCAATTCCGACGGCACCTATCGCGCCATCGAGTGGGACGGCAACTGGTACTTCGGCAGCCAGCACTTCATCTTCGGCCTGCAGAACGCGCGCTATTCGTTCAACGTCTGGCGCTTCTTCAAGACCGGCACCGGTTGGGTCTCGACCGGCGTCCCGGCCACGAACCTCTCCGGCGGCTGGCACCACGTCACCGCCACCTTCACCGTGTCCGGCTCGACCGCGCAGCTCGCCTCGTTCCAGGTGGACGGCGGCACGGTCCACTCCGGCAACGGCGCCTGGACCATCCCCGCCTCGGCGGCCAGCTCGAACAAGGCCACCTTCGGCGTGCAGGGCGACGAGCTGAACACCGGAATGTCGTTCTACTACCGGAACATCAACGTCTCCTTCCAGTGAGAGGGACGTAAGCGGCGGCGTTCCGACCAACGACTTGGGCCGGGGCACACCCGGACATACCCAGCACGGCGGCGGGGAACGAGATTGATCGGCTGGCGGCGTGATAAGACTGCCGCCAGCCAGTCATGAGCATTCGCAACAAGCTGCTCGTTTCGTTCCTCGGGCTCTTGCTCACCAGCACGCTGCTGAACGCGGCGCTGCTCTGGCTCGCCGTCGATCAAGCGCACCGCACCGCCCGCACCATCCAGGTCTACGACTTCCTCGAGCACAAGGCGCTCGAGCTGCGCTTCGACATGATGATCATGAGCGACGCGATGCGTGGCTTCATGCTCAACCCGCGCGACACCCAGGAGCGCGCCCGCAAGATCGACGCAGACCGGAAGTTCTCAGACGATTTGGAGCGGATGAATGCGGTCGCGCCCCCGCAGATCATCGAGCTCGTCCGCGCCACCGAGCGGATGGATACCGAGACCCTGAACAAGCTCGAGGATCGGATCATGGCGCTCGCGGGCAACGGCGAGGCCGACGCGGCGCGCGACTTGTACCTGCGCGACTACCTGCCCATCCGCACCCAGCAGGTCGAGCTGATCGACCACGTCGAGGCGCTGGCGACCGGCCTCAAGCGCTCGGCGAGCGCCGGCTTGCAGCGGACCACGGGCCTCGCCATCTCCGCCGCGGCGCTGCTCGTCGTGCTCCTCACCTTGGGCGGCATCGTCGTCGCCACCCGGACCTCCCGGCACATCGTCGCGCCCTTGGCGGACGTCGCCCGCATCGGCGCAGCCGCGGCGTCAGGCGATCTGGACGTGCGGCTCTCCTACGATGCCCGCACCGACGAAATCGGCGAGATGAGCCGTGCCTTGAACGGCTTCTTGCAGTTCTTGCGCGACAACGTCCAGGTGGCGAACACCGTCGCCGCCGGCGACCTTTCGGTGCAGGTCAAGCCGCGCAGCAATCGAGACATGTTCGGCCGCGCGCTCGAGCAGATGGTGGCGTCGCTGCGCGAGTCGGACGTGAAGCTGCGCGCCGAGCTGGCCGAGCGCGAGCGGCTGGTGGAAGAGCTGCGCGGATCGAAGGAAGCGGCGGAGGCGGGGACGCGGGCGAAGAGCGAGTTCCTCGCCAACATGAGCCACGAGATCCGCACGCCCTTGAACGGCGTGATCGGCATGACCGGGCTTCTCCTCGACACCGATCTCGCGCCCGAGCAGCGCGAATACGCGGAGACGGTGCGCACCTCCGCGGAAGCGGTCTTGAACGTGATCAACGACGTGCTCGACTTCTCGCGGCTGGAAGCGGGGCGGATGACGTTCGAGCTCGCGCCCATCGATCTGCGGCCGGCGCTGCAGGAGTCGGTCGACCTGATCGCCCGCGCCGCCCAGCAGAAAGATCTCGACCTCGTCCTGCGCATCGGCGACGACGTGCCCGAGCGGGTGATCGGCGACGTCGGCCGCATCCGGCAGATCCTCACCAACCTGCTCGGCAACGCGGTCAAGTTCACCGAGCGCGGGTCGGTCCTCTTGGACGTGACCGCGAGCGGCGTCTCCGACACCGAGGCGACCATGCGCTTCGAGGTCATCGACACCGGCATCGGCATCCCGCCCGAGCGGCTCTGGCGCATCTTCGAGAGCTTCAACCACCTCGACCCGACCCCGACCAAGAAGGCCGGCGGCGCCGGGCTCGGCCTCGCCATCAGCCGCGAGCTGGCCGAGCTGATGGGCGGCCGCATCGAGGTCTCGAGCGAAGTCGGCAAGGGATCGACCTTCGCGATGATCCTGCGGATGCCGGTGGAACGCCGCGCGCGGGTGGAAGTGCCGAGGCGGGTCGATCTGACCGGCTTGCGGGTGGTGGTGCTCGACGACAACGAGATCAACCGCCGCGTTCTCCACGAGCAGATCGTCGGCTGGCGCATGCGCGACGGCGCCTTCGGGTCCGGAGCGGAGGCGCTGCGGGTGATGCGCAAGGCGGTCGCGGAGGGCGATCCGTACCACGTGGCGCTGGTCGACTTTCAGATGCCGATGATGAGCGCGGAGAGCTTCATCCGCGCGGTGCAGGCCGACCCGGACCTGCGCGAGACCACCATCATCGTGCTCAGCACGGTCGGGCAGCATCGCACCGCCGACTGGGTGCGCGACCTGGGAATCTTCGCCTCGCTGATCAAGCCGGTCCGGCAATCGCAACTCCTCAACACGCTGGCAGCCGCGTGGGCCGCGCGTACCGAGGCGCGCGCGGAGCCGATTGCGCTCGAACGCAGGAGCCGCCGGCAGGCGCCGCCGGTGGTGCCAGTCTTCACCGGGCACTCCCCCCACGTCCTCGTCGCCGAGAACGACGTGGTCGTCCAGCGCAACGCAAGCCGCATCCTGCAGACCCTCGGGTGCAAGGTGGATCTCGCCGCGAACGGCAAGGAAGCGCTCTCGGCCATGGCGAGCGGCACCTACGACCTGGTGCTGATGGACGTGCATCTTCCCGAGGTCGACGGCGTCGCCGCCACGCAAGAGGTGCGCGAGTCGTTCGGCGATCGCGCGCGGGTGCCGATCGTCGCGCTGACCGATGGCCCGGTCGACGGCGAGGTCCGCGAGTGCCTGGCGGCGGGAATGAACGACTACCTGCGCAAGCCCGTCCACCGCGCCGATCTCGAGCGCGTGCTGCGCAAGTGGATCCCGGTGGCGCCCGCGGCCTGACGAGAGCCGGCAGAGGCGCGAGGAGGCTGGTATGGGGCATCTCCGATTGGCGCTCCGCTCGCTCTTGCGTGCACCCGGTTTCACCGCGGCAGCGGTGCTGGTCCTGGCGTTGGGCGTCGGCGGCAGCACGGCGGTGTTCAGCCTGTTGCATGGAGTCGTGCTGCGGAGGCTGGCCGTTCCCGCGCCGGACCAGTTGGTGCGCATCTATGAGCGGCCCGCCGGCATCGACGCGCACTGGCCCTTCCCGGGCCCGGACTTCTTCGACCTCCGCGAAGAAAGCCGCTCCTTCGCCGCCATGGCCGGCATTCGCGCCGAGCAACAGACGCTCACCGGCCGCGGACTTCCCCGGGCCATTCGCGTCGCCCGCGTTACCGCGAGCTTCTACGACACCCTGCGCGAATGGCCGGCGTCGGGGCGCCCTCCCGATCCAGCGTCGGACGCCGGCGGAGGTCCGCTCAGCGCGGTGGTGACCGATGCTTTCTGGCGCCGCGAGCTCTCGGCAGACCCGGCGGCCATCGGGCGCACCCTCGTCCTCGACGGCCGCAGCTACACCATCTCGGGGGTGATGGCGCGCGGCTTCAACTTCCCCCTCTTGCGCGATGCGGAGATCCTGCTCTCCGCGGCGTTCACTCCCAGGGAACGCGAGTTCCGCGGCAGCGCCTGGTTGACGGTCGTCGGACGGCTCAAGCCGGGCACCGGCTTGCCGGAGGCGCGAGCGGAGATCGCCGGGCTTGCGCCGCGGATCTTCGCGCGCAGTGAGGAGCATGCCGGATGGCACATGGAGATTGCGCCGCTCCTCGAGGACCTGGTCGGTCCGGTGAAGCCGGCGCTGACGGCGCTGCTCGGAGCGGTGCTCCTCATCCTCTTGATCGCCTGCGCCAACGTCGCGAGCCTTCTCCTCGCGCGCGGCATGTCGAGAAGCCGTGAGCTTGCCATCCGGGCCGCGCTCGGCGCCGGGCGCGGGAGCATGGTGCTGCATCTCGCCAGCGAGGCGATGCTCATCGCGGTCGTCGGCGGGGCCGTCGGGCTCGCGTTCGCTCCCTGGGCGCTGAGCGGGTTGCTTGTGCTCGCACCTCGGGACCTGCCCCGGTTGGACCAGGTGCACCTCGACGGCTCGGTGCTGGCGTTCGCCCTCGCGGCGACCATGCTGGCAGGGATCCTGGCGGGAGTCGCGCCCGCGCTGCAGCTCACCCGGCCGCAGATCATGGACGTGCTCAAGAACGGGTCGGCCGGGTCGCGCAAGCCTTCGCGCGCCCGTGCGGCGCTGGTGACGGTGGAGATTGCGCTCGCCTTCGTCCTCTCCGCCGGGGCGGGGTTGATGGCGCGCTCGCTCGGCGCGCTTCTCGACGTGCCCACCGGTCTTTCCGATCCGGCGGAGGTGTTGGTGGCCGACGTGGATCTGCCCAGGGCGCAGTATCCGGACGAACGGATCGTCACCTTTGCGCGCGACCTCACCCAGCGGCTCTCGGCGCTGCCGGATGCCCGCGGCGCGGCGCTGATGACCAGCATTCCGCTCGATCCGCGCGGCCGCGCCGAATACGGCTTCGCGCTCGAGGGCGCAGATGCGTCCGCACCCGGCGAGTCGCCCAAGGCGGAGATCCTCTGGGCGACGCCCGGGTATCTCCAGACGCTGGGCATCTCGCTCGCGACCGGACGCGATCTCTCCTGGGCGGACACCAAGACGGCGCCGCACGTCATCCTGGTCAACGAAGCGTTCGTCCGCAGGCTCATCCCCAACGGATCGCCGATCGGCCGGCGGGTGACGGAGCTGCTCGGTCCCGGGAACGATCCCTGGCAGATCGCGGGCGTGGTGAAGGACGTGCGCACCAAATCGCTCGACCGCGCGCCCGCGCCGCTCATCATCTTGCCGCTCTTGCAGAACCCGATGCCGGGCCTGCGCGTGGCCGTGCGCGCGTCGTCGCCGGATGCGCTTGCCCTGGCCGGCGCCGTCCGCCGCGAGCTGTCCGCCATCGACAAGGACGTGCCGCTGACGCTGCCGCGAACCCTCGCGCAGGTGACCACCCAATCGCTGGGCGGTCCGCGCTTCCAGATGTCCTTGTTCGCGCTCTTCGCGGCGATGGCGTTGACCCTCGCCGCGGTCGGCATCTACGGGGTCGTCATGTACTCGGTCGCGCAGCGGTCGCGGGAGATCGGCATCCGCATGGCGCTGGGCGCCGACGCGTCGCAGGTGCGCCGGATGGTGTTCGCGAACGGCGTTCGGCTGGCTTTGGCCGGAGTCGTGCTCGGGCTTCTCGGAGCGTTCGCCGCGGGCCGCGCGGTCGCCTCGCTCGTCTACGGGGTCGGGACGAGCGACCCGGCGACGCTGGCCGTCAGCGCGGGCGTCCTGCTGCTGGCTGCGGCGCTGGCAAGCTGGGTCCCGGCACTGCGGGCGACCGGAGTGGACCCGGCGGTGTCGCTGCGCGCGGAGTAGGGCGCTCGTCGAGTCTTCAAAGCTCGCGGAAGCTGACGCCGCTACCCGGTTTGTCCGACGGGACGGCGAACCCGTCTTCGATGCGCAGCGGCTCCGCCAGGATCGGGTTCCACCAGTCGGCGTATTCGAGCCAGCTCGCGGTGGCGCTGACCGCGAGGAGCTGCGCGCTGATCTCCGGCCAGAGGTGGCTCGAGACCGGCAGTTGATGCGCTTCTGCAAGCGCGGCGGCGCGCATCCAGCCGGTCACTCCGCCGATCTTCATCGCGTCGAGCATGACCAGGTCGACGGCGCGGGCAAGGATGGCCTGCGCCACTTCGGCAGCGCCCCACCAGTTCTCGCCCGCATTCAATGCCGTCCGCGCCGAGGCGGCGACCTGGGCGTGACCTGCATGGTCGTGCGCGTGCACCGGCTCTTCGATCCAGGCCAGGCCCTCGCCGTCGAGGACGCGTGCCCGCTCGACCGCCTCGGCCGGCGTGAGCGACTGGTTGTAATCGACCATCAGCGCGACCTCCGGCCCGACCGCGCTGCGCATCGCCCGGACCACTTCCACGTCCTCGCGCACGGTCGGGTAGCCGATCTTCGCCTTCACGCCGCGGAAGCCGCGCTTCGCCCAAGCCTCCGCCACCTCGGCGCTGCGCTTGACGCCGTCGTAGCCGACCGCGCCGTACGCGCGGATCTTGCGTTCGGTTCCCCCCAGCATCGCGCACAACGACATTCCCGCCGCGCGCGCCTTCGCGTCCCACAGCGCCATGTCGATGCCTGCCTGCGCCATGGCGACGAGCCCCTCGTTGCCGAGCAGGCGGAAGCGCTGCTGGAGCTTGCGCTCGACCTCGCGCGGGTCGGCGGCGTCGCCGCGCAACAGGCCGCCCATGTTCTCGAGCAAGCTGGCGGTGGGGCCGAGCGCGGCAGCCGTATAGGTGAAGACGATCGCGTAGCCGGCTGCTTCGCTGGTCTCGGCGGTGACCAGCACCAGGGGAGATTCGACGATGGTGGCGGTGGCGGTCTGGTGCGGCTCGGGCATCGGCACCACGACCGGGCGTGCGGTGATGGCTTTGATGGAGGCGGTCATGCCGACAGTTTCTCCGGCATGACCGCCTTCCGGTATTGCTTTCTTGCAGGACAGCCCTGCGCGGCCGCGAGTCCCCCTTGCGCGGCCGCGCGGCTCAGTCGTCGTGGCCGTCGCGGTCGTTGTCGCGGAAGGCGCGCAACGACGCCTTGATGTTGTTTTCGATCTGCGAGCGGTTCGCTTCCACGCGCGGGTCGAGCCGCGCCGTCGCCGAGCCGAACCAGTTGGTCTCGTCCACGTTGATGGTCAGGTTGTTGTTCGCGCTCAGGTTGAAGCTGCCCTCGAACTTCTGCTGCGCCTCGATCGAGCTGACGAACGAGAACGCCGCGCCGTCGATGGTGCCGTCGACGATGATCGAGGCGCCCGCGTCGGACATTGCCTTGAGCGCCGCGTCGGTGCTCTCCGCCGCCAGCACCTTGTGGATCTTGAAGCGGATCTCGCTGTATGTGCCCGGCGTCAACGACGCGTCCGTCACCGTCTGCACGGTGCCGTCGAGCGCCGCGCCGGAGAGATCGAGCACGACCGGCCCGGTGTGGATCTCGTCCTCGCCGTCCTCGTGGTCGTCCGCCGTCACCGCCGCCGTCCCCGCGTCCACGTCCAACGCTGCCGCTCCCGCCGCGCTCTCCAGCTTGACGTCGCTGATCACCACCCGCACGCGATCGATGACGATGCCGTTCGAAAGCGTGAGCGCGTTCGGATTCGCCGAAGCCGCGCTGCTCGTCGAAGGTCCGCCCCGGGCGCTCAAGGAGACCGACGCGCCGCTCGAGCAACCCACCGCCAACATCACCATTGCCATTTGAATCGTTCGATTCATTGTACCCTCCCTGCCGCATAGACCCCCGAGCGGCCACCAGGGACACAAATAAATACGCCCCCGAGGGAAATCAATGAACGACAATTCAATCCAATGTGGGCGCCGCGGCTACTTCCCGAACAGGCCTTTCAGCTTCTGCGCGGCCTCGTCCTGCACCTTCTTTTGCGCCTGATCTTTCACCTGGTCGACCTTCTGCTGCGCGCCGCCGCTTCCCAGATCGACCCCGACCGCCTTCCCGATCAGGCTCGCGCCGGCGTCTTTGATGATCTCCGTCACAGCGGGCTTGAGGTCCAGGTCGGAGACGGTCGGGTTCCAGGCAGGTCCGGTCAGGTGCACCGAGAAGGGGATGTTGCCCTGCACCTTCGCTTTGCCGCCGGTGATCTGCGAGATGGTGGCGGGCGTCAGCTCGATCTTGCCCGGCAGGTCGAGCATGCCGTCGAGGTGGATTCCGCCGGTGAAGCTCATGTTTGCTTCCGGACGGGTAATCGACAGCGGGCGCGAGAGTTGCGCCGCGCCGTTCGCGAACTTGATGCCGACCGGCAGATCGTGGCCGAGCGTGGTGGTGCCTCCCTGCGTGACCTTGCCGGAGAGCGCGCTCGGCAGCGCCTTGGTCAAGGGCCCGGTGACCGACGCGATCAGGTCCTTGCCGAAGAAGTTGCCGTCCAGAAGGTGCCCATCGAGCGCGCCCGCCAGCGTCTTGACCAGCTCCTCCTTGGCCTGGCCGCCGCCTTGGAAGTCGACGTTTCCGTTGAACTTGCCGGAGAGCAGCTTGTGGGTGGTGAAGAGGGCGAGCGCGTTCTCCATCTCGACATTGGTGATCTTGGTCACCACGTGGAACGGCTCCTCTGGATGTGCCAGGCGGACCTGGGTGCCGCTCGCATCCGCGGTTCCGCCGAAGGCCTGAAGCTGCGCCTTCTGCACCTTGAGTACGTCCTCCTGCAGCGTGACGTCGGCGACGATGCCGGTCATCACCTGCTTCGACATGGTCAGCTTGTCGATGCGCACGGTCGCGTGCGCGTCCACCCCTTGGAAGGTCTTCGGATCCGGCGGCGGCTTGGCCTCCTTCTTCTTCTTCGGATCCGAAGGCAGGAGCAACTTGTCGAGGTCGATGTGCGCGCTCGTCAGCGCGAGCTCCGCCTTCTTCTTGCCGCCCGAAAGGTCGGCGCTGCCGTGGCCGTCGACCTCGTCGTCGATGGCGTTCAGCTTCACGCTCGAGAGCGTGATCTTGTCTCCGTCGCGCGTGCCGGTGAGGGCCAGATCGAGTTTCTGCCCTGGCGCCTTGGCGAGCGACTCGCCCGGCCGCAGGTCGACCCCGTCGAGCTTCGCATCGATCGCGAAGTTGACCGGGCCATTCGTCGCTGCCGCTCCGCGCACGCTCGCCGTCAACGTCATCGGCGCCCCCGCGGCCTTGGTGAGCTGCTGCGGAATCGCGAGCCGCACCGGAGTCAGATCGACGGTCAGCTCGAGCGACTGCGCCGCTTGCGTGCCGCCGCCTTTCAACGAGAGTCCGATCGGGCCTTCGACCTCGCTGCCGATCGTCTTGCGAAGCGGCGGGTAGTACGCTGCGAGCTTCGCCGGATCCAGATCGTGGCTGGTGATGGTGAGCCCCTCGATCTGCGGCGAGGCGGTGTTGACGGCGTGGGCGCGGCCGCTGCCGCTGATTCCCGCGGGGCCGATGTCGATGCGCAGCTTGTCGATGGCGACGTCGCCCTTTTGCGCGTCGCCGGTCACGTTGGTGTCCACCACCGCATCCAGCGCCTTGCCGCCTTCGGCGCCGGCGAAGCGCAACGCCAGCGCGTGGATGGCTCCCTTCACGCTGGTCGGGCCGGTCCCGCCGGGCATCGCAGCTCCGAGCTGCATGTCGAAGTCCGCGTCCAACTTTCCGCCCTGCAGACCGACGCCCTTCCCGAGAAACGGCCCGAGCGGCGCCAGGTCCACCGGCTGCAGCTTCAAGGTCAGCGCGGTGGGCGTCGGCATCAGCGACTTTGGCAGCGGGGCGGCTTTGAGGTGCAGCTCGAAGTTTTGCTGCTCGGCGAGGAGCGCCGCCTTGACGACCACTTCCAGCGGGCTGCCGGCGCGCAGGTTGTCCACCGTCACGTCGAAGTGCTTGACCGCGAGATCGCGCTCCTTGCCGGGGCTGCTGCGGTCGAGGAGCGCGACGGTGCCTTCGCGGAGTGCCGCGTGGTCGACCTTGAGGAAGGACAGGTCGGAAGGCTTTTCTTCTTTGGGCTCTTCAGCGGGCTTCTTTTCGGGCGAGATCTTCGACTGCAGCCGTTCCAGGTTGGTGGTTCCGTCCGGCAGCCGGATCAGGTTGATGGTGAGCCCGTCGATCACCGCCGAGCGGACTTCCACGTCCTTGCCGCGGGAGAACGCCGCCTTGAGCAAGGCCGCCTTCACTTCGACGTCTTTCACGGTGGCGAGCGGCTCCCCTTCGCCTTCGCCGGGGCCGACCAGGACGTCGCTGACCCGGACGCCCAGGCCGGTGAGGAGCTTGATCGACACCGAACCGATGCTGACCGGGCGTCCCCACTCTTGCGAGAGCTTCGCCGCCTCCTCGTGCGCCTTGGAGGTGGCGATGCGGCCGGCGACGAGCACGACCGCGAAGAACAGGACCAAGACGACGGCAATGGCGATGCCGAGCTTCTTCATCCGCCGAACGTAGGCCGCGGGCGACGCGCTGTCAGCCCTTTTCGCTCAGGCACCTGCCCTGGAAATCTACACATGCAGCCCGGCGCCGGGCCGCCGGAGTCCTGAACCAAGCCCTCCTGGAGGGCAGGCAGGCTGGGGCTATTTTCAATTCGGAAAGGGGAGGGCTTCATGCGGGTCGCCAACGAGCACTTTCGGTTTGAATCGTGGCCAGATAGGAGGTGATGCAGATGAAGATCAAGACCCGGATCCACAGCGGTCTCAACACGCGCTTGGCCTGCCCGTAGCTCGAACCGCTCGTTCACACCCGCGGGGGAGCGTGCTGCGCCCCCCGCGGACGTTCCCGTGGCGAAACCAGCGGCTTCGCCGGTAGAA
>DASXHM010000086.1:0-43137 GCA_036488495.1 Myxococcales bacterium
ACCCGCCGGCTCGATTACCTGAAGACCACCTGGCATTGGCGCGACCGCCTGCGGAAGAACGAGGCGAAGATCCGCGCCCAATGGGGCGACAAGGTCTTCGACGATTACGACCGCTATCTTTCGACCTGCGTGCGCGGGTTCGAGAAGCATTACCAATCCTTGGCCCAATACTCGCTGAAGAGGATCGATTAACGCATGCAGGAGCCCATCGACGTCGTGGAGATGTTCAAGAAGGCCGCCTTCCAGGTGGACAATCGCCGCCTGCCGGACCTGAAGCCGGACACGGCGATTGCGAGCCTGGGCATGGACTCCGTCGCGGTGATGGAGCTGGTCAGCTATTTCGAGGAGCAGCTCGGGGTGCGTATTCCCGACGAGGAGCTCTCGCGGATTCGCACGGTGCGGGACCTGCGGGACACCATCGCGAAGCTGCTCCCGGACAAGCAGTTCGCGACGTAGCGATTCCGGGGCGCCCGCTCCTGAGTCGTTACAGCCAGCCTTCGGCGCGGTACCAGTGGACCGCCTTGCGCACCCCGTCGGCCCAGGAGGTCTTCGGCTGCCAGCCGAGGTCCGTGCGCGCGCCGTCGCCCGAACAGACCCAGTGGCGCTGGGAGAGCTCGTTGACCTTGTCGAGCGTGAGCATCTGCGCGGTGTTCGTGACCTTGCCCCAGAGCTGGGTCGCGGCGGCGGCCACCTTGATGGCGCCCATCGGCAGCCCGATGCGGACGAAGGCCTTCTTCCCGAGAGCGTTCTCGATGTCCCGGAGCGCCTCCCGCCAGACCAGGACCGCGCCGTCGTCGACGAAGTAGGCGCGGCCGGAGGGCGCGTCCGTCATGGTGGCGGCGCGTGCGATGGCGTCCGCGCAATCTTCTCCATAGATGACACTCAATGTATTACGGCCGTCGCCCATGACCGGCAGGACACCGTTCTTGATGCTGGTGAAGAAGGCCAGCGTCTCACGGTCGCGCGGTCCGTAGATGAGGGGCGGCCGGATGACCGTCACCGGAAGCTTCGCAGCTTCCGCCAGCACCGCGCGCTCTGCCTCCAGCTTGCTCCGCCCGTAGTGGGTCACGGGACGCGGGCTGGCGTTTTCGTGAATCGGAGTTCCGTCGATGGAAGGCCCGATGGCGGCGAGCGACGAGACGTAGACAAATCGTCTGAGACCTCCCCGCTGCAGCGCGGCCTCGAGCAGGTTCTTCGTGCCTTGGGTGTTGACGGCGAAGAACTCCTCCGGCTTGCGGGCTTTGACGATGCCGGCGACGTGCACCACCGCGTCCACACCCGCCACGGCTGTCGTCAGCGACGCGCGGTCTTCGATCGCACCGGGCGCGAACTCGATGCCGGGCAGCTTTTCCAGAAACCGCCGCGCGCTGTTCGGGCGGACGAGCGCACGCACGGAATGGCCGCCTGAGGCAAGCTTTTCCGCGACGTACGATCCCAAAAATCCCGACCCGCCGGTGAGCAGCACTTTCATGCGGCGGGCATCTATCACGGCTACTCGCGCGCTGCGCCGAAGCCGTGACTGAAATCGACCGCGCGCGGTGCACGTACATGAGTGACCGCGAGCCCGCGCCGGCGGTCTTTTTGAAGGGCCTTTCGAGCTTGCTCCCGGACCTGCCGGCCAGGCGGGGAACCAATCTTGACTCAAGGCATCAGAGGGGCCTACAGGGGTGCGCGTTTTGGAGGAAGGTTTGGACATTGCGATCGTGGGGTTGGGGTGTCGCTTTCCGCAGGCGCGCGATCCCGTTGCGTACTGGGATCTGATCCGCCGCGGCCAGGTGACCTTCCGTCCCATCCCCAAGGACCGCTGGGACCATTCGCTCTTCTTCGATCCGGCCGCGCGCGTTCCGGACAAGACCTACATCGACAAGGGCGCGTACCTCGAGGAGAGCGAGATCCGGGAGTTCGGCGCGCTCCATTTCGGCCTCGCACCGCGCCGGCTGCAAGTCACCGATCCCCAGCACCGCTTGCTCCTCGACGCGGTTCGCGGAGCGCTGCAGGACGCGGGGTACGAGACGAAGCTGTACGACCGGTCGCGCACGGGCGTGTTCATCGGAGCCAGCGCCAACGAGCACAAGGAAGTGCTGCTCTCGCGGCTGCGGTCGGTGCAGCTCTTCGACGGCGCCTTCGGCAGGTCTGCCGCCGACGCCGAGGCGGTGCGCAACGCTCTCGTCGAGGACGTGGCGCCGATGCGGGCGTTTTCGATGCCCGGCAACCTGCTCAACATGTCGGCCGCCATCGTCGCGCAGACGTTCGATCTGGGCGGGCCGGCCATGTCCATCGACGCGGCCTGTTCGTCCGCGTTGGTCGCTTCCCAGCAAGCCGTCGTCAACTTGCGCGCGCGGCAGGTGGACGTGGCCATCGCGGGCGGCGTGTACATCAACCTTCTGCCCGACAACCTGGTCAGCTTCGCGCGCATCGGCGCCATCTCGCGCAAGGGCGAATGCCGGCCTTTCGATGCAGCGGCCGACGGCTTCGTGATGGGCGAAGGCGTGGGCGCAGTGGTGCTCAAGCGGCTCGACGATGCCTTGCGCGACGGCGACCGCATCTATGCGGTGGTGAAGGGCGCGGCGTCGAACAACGACGGCAAGAGCGAAGGGCCAATGACTCCGCGCGCGGGCGGCCAGCTCGAAGCGCTGCGCATGGCGTACCGCGATGCCGGTTTCTCTCCCGCGACGCTCGGGTACGTCGAGGCCCACGGCACCGCCACGACCGTGGGCGACGCGGTGGAGGTCAGCGCGCTGCGCACGCTCTTCGAAGAGGCGGGTTGGTCGCCTTCCGACGGCGCCCGCACGGCGATGGGGTCGGTGAAGGCGAACATCGGCCATACGATGTCGGCCGCCGGCATCGCCGGGCTGATCAAGGCCGCGCTCGCGCTGCACCACAAAGCGCTGCCGCCGCAGCCGTCCATCGGCGAGGAGAATCCCAAGCTGCAGCTCGGCAAGGGGCCGTTCTTCTTGCCGCGGACCGAGACTGCGTGGGAGACGCGCGGGCCGCGGCGGGCCGGCGTCAGCTCGTTCGGGTTCGGCGGCACCAACGCGCACCTTGCTTTGGAAGAGGCGCCGCAGCGCGCGCGCAAGCTCGTGCAAGTGCCGCGCGGTGCTCGGTCCGAGCTGTTCCTGGTTGGCGGGCCGCGCGCCTCTGTCGTGGCGCGCTATGCGCGGCAGCTCGCGGCTTCAGTGCGCGGCGAGCTGCCGGATCTCGCGTTCACTTTGTCGCGCCGTGCGGCGGGCGATGCGCGGCTTGCCATCGTCGCCGACTCGGTCGAGCAGCTTCGCGAGCGGCTTCTGGCGAGCGCGGATGCCTTGGAGAAGCGCGGCGACCACGCGCCCGACCCCGTTTCGCCGCCGGCTCCGTCCGCGCCGGTGCAGCTCCTGCCCGGGGCCGTCTTCGCGCAAGGTCCGTTCGGGGATGCGCGGGTGGCGCTGCTCTTCCCCGGCCAGGGCGCGCAAAAAGTCGGTCTCTTGCGCGAGGCGTACGAGCAGCTTCCCGCCTTCGCGCAGGCATTCGATGCGCTCGACGATTCGCTGGGGCCCGAGCTGCACGCAGAGCTCGGTGGGACCCTGCGCAGCTTCCTCTACGCAACGCCTTCCGCTGAAGCCGAAGAGCGGCTGATGGCGACGCAGATCTGCCAGCCGGTGATGGCGGCGCTGGGGCTCGCGCTGCACGCGCTGCTCTCGCGGATGGGGCTCCGGGCGGACTTCACGCTCGGCCACAGCCTGGGCGAGTTCGCGGCTGCTGCGGCGGCGGGCATCATCACACCCGAAGAATGCGTGCGGCTCGTCGCGCAGCGCGGGCTCGCGATGACGCGGCTCCCCGAGGCGGGGTCGATGGCGAGCGCCGCGGCGGATGCTGCGACGGTGGCCGCGGCGCTGCAGGACGGCGCGGTGGTCGCAAACCTCAATCACCCGAAGCAGACGGTGATCTCGGGCAACGCGGACGCCGTGCGGGCGACTTCGGGAAGGCTCGCAGCGCAGGGCGTCCAGGTGACGCCGCTGCAAGTCTCACACGCTTTCCATTCGCCCTTGATGAGCGGCATCGACCCCGCCATGCGCGAGCTGCTAGCGGGGTTGCAGCTTCGGCCGGCGACGGCGACCGTGGTCAGCGGCATCACCGGACGCGCGTATCCTTCGTCGCCTGCCGACATCCGCGACATCTGGCTGCGGCACGGAACGGCGCCGGTGGACTTCGTCTCCGCCCTGCGCAGCGCGTCCTCTGCGCGCGTCTTCGTGCAGGCGGGGGCGGGGTCGGTCCTCACCTCGTTCGTGCGGGAGACGCTGCCGGCTGGCGAGCGGCCCTTGAACGTCTCGCTCGCCTCGCGCGAAGAGGACGGGCTTGCGCAGCTTTCGCTCTGCCTCGGGCAGCTTTGGAGCATCGGCGTGCCGCTCGACTTCGGCGCGCTCTACGAGGGGCGTTCCGCGCAGCTCGTCACGCTGCCGCCGACCGCCATCGACGTACAACCGTATTGGGCTGTCGAGCGGCCCAAGACCGAGCGGGAGCCGTTGCGGCTTTCTTCGCCCGCGCAGGAGAAGCCGATGCCCGTCGACGATCCGTTGGTGGCGCTGTTCCGCGAGCAGGTGGCGCTGCTCACGCAGCAGGCGAAGACGCTGGAGGCGCGCGGGCTTCTTCCGGCCGGCGCAGTCCCCGCTGTGCTGCCCGCGCCTGCGATGGCGCGATTCGTGGCAGCGCCGCAAACCAACGGCGAGCTCGGCCGGACCGACGGTACGCCCGCTGATGGGGCTCCTTCCGCGCAGGGTCCGGCCATTGCCGCGCCGGTTACCAACATCGGCGGCGCAGAAGCGGTGGCGTCCGCCGCCAAGGCCGCGAGCATCGACAAAGTTGCGACGGCCGTTCTTGCATCGGTCGCCCGTATCTCCGCGTTCCCCGTCGAGGCCATCCAACCGAGCCAGACCTTGAACGGCGACCTCGGCTTCGACTCGTTGATGACGGTCGAGTTGGACAGCGACGTCAGCAAGGCGTTCCCCGGCGTGGGCGCCCTGCCCCGCAGCCTGCTCGGCCCGCAGACCACCGTGCAGCACGTCATCGACCACGTCGCCCACGCGCTGGCGAGCCCGGCCGCGAAAGCCGCGCCCACCTTGTCGGCAGCGCTTGGCGCGGTGGCGACCGAAAAGCCCGACCTGCTCCTCTTCGCCACCCGGTTTGTCGAGACGAAGCTGCACGAAGCTCCGGCCGACGATCCGCTGCCGAAACGCATCCATCTCACCCGCGACTCGCTGGGCGTCTCGGCGGCGCTGGCGCGGAAGCTGCGGTCCTGCGGCCATGAAGTCGTCGATGCCGCGGACGGCATGGGCGCGCTCGTGCATCTTGCGGCGCTCGACGGCGCAGGCCTCGCGGAGGCGCTGCGGCTCGCCCGGGCGCAGCCGCGCGGCGGCATGTTCGTGGTGGTGGCTGCGAACGACACGGAGGGTCTGGCTGCATTCGCTCGCTCTCTGGCCCGCGAGCGCGAAGGCGACCTGGTCAAGTTCATCCACCTGCGCGAGGACTCGGCCGAAGCGATGGCGGAGGCCGTCTTCGGCGAGCTGCGCTCCGGCGATGCGGCTGTGGAAGTGCGCTGGTCGGGCGGCGTCCGCTCCGAACCGGACGTGCAGGCCGCACCCGCGGGCGAACCGATTTCGCTCGGGGAAGGCGACGTCGTGCTCGTCACCGGCGGCAGCCGCGGCATCGGCAGAAAGCTTGCGGCGGCGCTGCACGCCGACGGCGCGACCGTCATCCTCGCCGGCCGCGGCGCTCCGCAAGGCGCTCTCGGCGAGCGCGAGACGTTCCTGCCGTGGGACCTGACCCAGCCGCCGCCTGCGCTGCCGGCGGGCATCACCGCGCTCGTGCACGCAGCCGGCGTCACCGAGGACGCCGCGGTGCGCGACACCGACCTCGCCTCTCTCGAGCGCGTCCTCGCACCGAAGCTGCACGGCCTGGACCGGGCGCTGGCTGCGTTGCAGGGTCGGCCGCTGCGCGCCGTGGTGGGCATCTCGAGCTGGGCGGCGCGGTTCGGGAACGCCGCGCAGGCCGGCTACGCAGCCGCCAATGCCGCAATGGAAGCGCGGCTGGCGCGGCTCGAAGGGATGCGGACGCTGTCGTTGCAGTATCCGCCTTGGGACGGCACCGCGATGGTGGCGAAGATCCCGCCGCTCGTGCGGCGTGCGCTCGAAGAGCAAGGCGTGCCGTTCATCGACGACGCGCAGGGCATCGCCGCCTTCCGGAGCGCGCTGCGCCTGGGCACGAGGGGCGCGGTGCTGCTGGCGCAAACCAGGCCTTCGCGTGCCGTGGCGTTCAAGACGCAGGTGCGGCTCTCCCGCGCCGAGCATCCGTTCCTCGACGACCACCAGCTCGCGGGGCAGCCGGTGCTGCCGCTCGCCTCGGCGCTCGACCTGGCGGCGCAGGCTGCAGCCGATGCAGTCGGAAAGCGCGGCACGTCTTTGGCCGTGCGCGACTTCCGGCTGCAAAAGCCCATCCGCATCGCTGAGTCGGCGGAGCTGTCGGTTGCGGCCACGGGCGAGCGCGAGCTGGCAATTGCGGTCTTTGCCCGTCCGGATTCTTCGCCGTCGTACAGCGCGTTCGCGGTGGCGGGCGCGGATGTGCAGCAGACGCTGTCGTCGGCTCGGCCGGCGGGTGCGTCGCAGGGGCCGGTCGCGCTGCCCATGGCCCTCGACGAGTTCTACGACAGCTACACCTTCCATGGGCCTCGGCTGCGCGGCATCAAGACCATCGAGCAGCTCGACTCGCGCGGCATCGTCGGCAGCGTCCGCACCAGCAAGCCGTCCGACTGGATTGCCCATCCGGGCCGCTCCGAATGGGCGGTGGATCCGCTGGCCATCGACGGCGCCTTCCAGCTCGCGGCGTATTGGGCGTGGACGCACCTGCAGCGCGCGGGCTTCCCGGTCGGCATCGAGGAGTACGTGCAGCTCGAACCGCTGCGCGGAACGCTGCGCGCGTCTTTGCAACTCGAGCAGTCCGCAGGTGACGAGGTGCGCGGCAGCATCGTCTTGCAGGCTTCCGACGGGCGAGTGGTGGCGCTGATGCTCGGAGTGACGGGCGAGTTCAAGCATCGCGATCCGCGCTTCTTGCGCGGCCGTGGCCCGACGCGCTCGACGCCGCCGCAGGTCCAGCCGGCGCAGGCCGCCGTGCCGCGCGCGGAAGTGCCCACGCAGCCTGCAGCGGTCGCGACGCCGAATGTCCCGAGCGAGAACTACCGCATCGAGGAGTTCGCCGAAGTGCAGGAGCTGGAGCAGCGGCTCGGCCTGGCTGCGGCGTTCGGGCTGAAGAACCCGTACTTCAACGTGCACGAGCGGGTGACGAACGACACCTCGGTCATCGGCGGGCGGACCATGATCAACTGGTCCAGCTACAACTACCTCGGCCTGTCCGGCGACCCCGCGGTCACGCACGCCGCGCAGGCCGCCGTCGAGCGGTACGGGACCTCGGTGTCGGCGAGCCGCATCGCCTCCGGCGAAAAGCCGCTGCACCGCGAGTTGGAAGAGGAATTGGCGCGGCTCCTCGGCACCGAAGACAGCATCGTCACGGTCAGCGGCCACGGCGTCTTCGTCACCACCATCGCCACCCTGGTGAAGGACGGCGATCTCGTGCTCCACGACGCGCTCGCCCACGACTGCATCATGGCGGGCGCCAAGCTCTCGGGCGCGAAGCGGCGGCCGTTCCCGCACAACGACTGGCGCGCGCTGGAGAAGCAGCTCGCGACGCTGCGGCCCCACTACCGGCGCGTGCTCATCGCCATCGAAGGCGTGTACTCGATGGACGGCGACTCGCCCGACCTGCCCAAGTTCATCGAGCTGAAGAAGAAGTACGGCTGCCTCTTGCTCGTCGACGAGGCGCACAGCATTGGCGTGATGGGCCAGAGCGGCGGCGGCATCGGCGAGCACTTCGGGGTGCACCGTCCGGACGTCGATCTGTGGATGGGCACTTTGTCGAAGAGCTTCGCATCCTGCGGCGGCTACGTGGGCGGCTCGAAGGCGCTGGTGCAGTTCCTCAAGTACAGCGCCGGCGGGTTCGTCTACAGCGTCGGCATTTCACCCGCCAATGCGGCGGCGGCCCTGGAAGCTTTGCGGCAGCTTCGCGCGCATCCCGAGAAGGTGGCCCGGCTGCACGAGCGAGCGTCGCTCTTCTTGCGGCTCGCGAAGCAGAAGGGCATCGACACGGGCTCTTCCTCGGGCAGCGCGGTGGTGCCCGCGATTCTCGGGAACTCGATGCACGCGCTGCAAGTCTCGGACGCGCTGAAGCAGCGGGGCATCAACGTGCAGCCCATTCTGTATCCGGCGGTCGAGGAGACCGCGGCGCGGCTACGGTTCTTCTGCACGGCGACGCACACCGAGCAGCAGATTCGGGAGACGATTGACGTGCTCGCGGAGGAGATCGATCGCGTGCGCGCGGAGAGCGCCACGGGCAGCGACTAGCCACGGCCGCCGCAGGCGGCTTAGTGGCTACGCTTTTGGGTCGGGTCGGAGGGTCGCCGGAGGGGGCACGCCCGCGAGCCGGTCCGGCACGCTTGCGCCTCTCGGATGGTCGCTGGCTGTCGCTGAACTTCGGGCAAGCGCTAAACGTCCCGGCGTCGCGGGCGCGCCCCCCTCCGGCTCTCGCGCGCTTGCGGACGGTCTCGCAATCTCCCACGAGCGCGCGGACGTGCCTGGCCGCATCTGCGGTTCTGGTCTTCGCGAACTGCGCCGAAGTCTTCGCCGGTAGCCCGCGCGGGTCTTCCTTCCGGCGATATGTCCTCAATCAAGCCGCAAGCTCGCGACCACATCACCCGACGGCGCGGAGCCAGGCTTCGCGGAACTCGCGGGTGATGCCCTGCTCTGCTTCGACAGCCGCGATGAGGCGCTGCACGAGCTCGTCCGTCGCGGCGTCTCGTGGGCCCGTGTGCTGCACGAGGCGGTCCGGGAGCTCGTCATGCTTGGGCGCGAAGGCCATCGGCAGCACGTCGTAGGCTGGCGAGAGCCGGGCGTTGCCGTCGTCGTCGATGAGCAAGCCGTAGTTGCCGAGGTGGGTGTCGGTGTTGGCGATGGCTCTGGAGAACGCGTGCTGCCGCGCAAACCGCGCGGCGTCTTCGGGCGGGAGATGTCCATCGCGGACGAGCCCGGCGATGACGACCTCAGGGTTGCTCGCTTCGCCGTACAACGCCATGCCGAGATTGAACAGCGTGACGTGACCCACCCGGCCGCTGCCGAAGAACGGCCTCGTGGGTTTGACCCGATCGAACCGCTCAATCTCGAGGTAGCCGCGGTCCTCTACTTCGACGTACCGGGATTTCACCGCATCGATCCCGGCGGTACGCAACGTCTGCGCAGCCAACGCCTCGACGCGAAGCAGATCGCGCCACCGCGGCCCGAAAGGATCGTTCAAGGACGGAGTAAACTTGACGATCAGGCTAGCGCCGTCCGCAGTCCCGACCAGCAGTTTCGGGCGCTCTCCGCCGACGGACGATTCCAACCGGGCTGACAGGAGATCGTCGATCAATGCGGGATATGCCGAACGCAGCGACGTTACCTCGTCGTTCGTCCCCGATCCGCCTTGGAACGCCATCCATCGCGAGAAACTTTGCTCGCCGACGATCAGGTTTCCGCCGAGATGAGCGCCGTGCCTCGAAATGACATCGATTACTTGTTGCGCTGTCCATAAATCGCGGCGTCTTGGCAATTCTAGGTCGCGCAGACGTCGCGAAAAACGGCCCGCAAAGTAACCACTCGGCGCCATTTCGTCGAACACCCACGGAAGATCGCCTTCAATCTTCCGAGCCTCAGTCGGAGTCGGCGGAAAGCCGGCGCGTTCGAGCGCCAGCTCCTTGGTCGATGGACGCCATTCTCCGAGCCGATCGACAACGCCGTCGCGGCGGACGCGGCGGATGGGAATGGGCGCGGCGGCCATGGTCCGAAGATGCCCGCGTTTGAGAGTGTTTGCCAGTCTGTCCTTGGCGCATTCGTGACCGCGCCCGCCCCGAGAACGCGCACCAGCTCGTGCACGCGAACGACTCCGGCCACGAAAACCCGGACGAGCACGTGGACGGCGGTAGCCTTAAGGGGCCAGGAGCGGTGAAGGTTCGCCGGATGCCGCCAACACCAACTGCGCGGAAGCGCGCGTGGCGGCGACATACAGCGCGCGGCGGGCTTCGGCAGTGTCCGCGTACTGCGCGCGCGCCGCGTCCGGCACCACCACGTGATCGAATTCGAGCCCCTTCACTTCCGGGACGCAGGTCACCGACACGCCGGGGCCGAAGACGAACTTCCCCTCCAGCGCAAGCCGCGCCGGCAGCCCGAAGCGCAGGACCCGCGCGAGCAGCGTGGCGGCCTCCGAGGTCCGGCAGATCACCGCGGAAGCAGAGTTCGGATCGGCCGCGTCCAGGTCGCGCAGCGCCTCCACCAGCCACGCAGCGAGGTGCGCGTCACTGCCGAAGCGCGCCAGCGGAAGACCGGAAGCAGTGACAGGCGGCGGCTCGCGCAGTTGGCGCGCGAACGCGGTCACCTCGGGCGGGCAGCGGTAGCTCACTTCCAACACCGCGCGATGATGGCGGCCGGCGCCGAGCTCGGCCATGGTCGCGTCCCAGCTCTTGAAGCAGGCGGCCTCGTCCACCTGTTGCGCCGCATCGCCCGCGACGATGAGCGTCCCGCCGCGCGCGACGCAGCGGCCCAGGAGCGAGAGCTCGAGTGGCGCCAGCTCCTGCGCTTCGTCGACCAAAAGGCAGTGGTAGCGCGATGGCGACGAGGGCGTTTCGTCGAAGTGTTCCGCGCGCAGCCGCTCCAGCTCGAAGAGGACCGCGTAGTCTTCCGGGTCGACCGTCTCAGCGTCGGAATCGGGTGTGGCTTCGTCGAGCGATCGGCCGTCCACCGCGGCGAGCCGGTCGGCGTCGACGTAGGAGTGCTCGCGCTCCGACGACGAGTTGAACTGCACCCGCGTGTGCTCGACCGCCTCTTTCGCGGCCGAATGCGGCAGCCCGGAAGCGCGCACCACCTCTTCCATCAACGCCGGATCGCCGAACAACATTTGCAGGTCTTCGCGCCGCGCATGCCGCGCGCGCCCCGGCACCTCGTCCTCCGAGCGCGGCGGCGGCTTCTGCGCGAGCCGCTGCAGCACCGGCCGCAGCGCCTCGTGACGTTTCAGCCGCGAAAGGAGCGGACCCTCGTCTTCGCTCTCGCGCCGCCGCAGATCGGGAAAGACGCGCCGCGCCTGCTTGGAGGCGAACTTGTCGAACGTGTACGTCTCCACGTCGGAAAGCCCGAGGCGGTGCAGGAGCGTCTCGGTCAACAGCCGCAAGCCCTCGTTCGGGACGATGCACGCAGCCCGGTAGCGGGCGGTGTTGGCGAGGCACAGCTTCCGCAGCCGGTGCAGCGCGACGGTGGTCTTTCCGCAGCCGGCCTCGCCCAGGATCAACACCGCCTCCCGCTCGGGCAGATCGACGACTGCCTTCTGCGCGGCGTCGAGCTCGACGTCGACGGGAGAGGCAGGCCGCGCCCGCACGCCGGGAGCGCGCGGCAACAGACGCGGCGGCTGCGGCGCCGGCTCTTCGCGCCACAATGCGCCGTCGCGCACCACCCGGCCTTTCGGCCACTTCAGCTCGACCAATTCGCCGTCGCGGAAAGCGACCAGGTTGCGCTGCAGAACGAGGCCCGTCACCACCCGGTCGGTCAACGGCAGCTCGTACTCTTCGCCCTCCGAGTAGCCGAAGAACACCTCGCTCAAGGGAGCGGTGCGCCAGTCGACGATGGTCACTCCGCTGCCGCGCCGGAACACGCCGCCGAGCAGCACGTCGAACTCGCGGGCGTCGCGGTCGTCGAAGCCGCGGCCGTAGGAGCGCAGCCGGAGGTGCGCGTAGTACGGGGCGCGGCTCTGCGGGAGAAGCGAGCGCGCCCTGCCGACAATCTCGAGTTGCTCTTCGAGCCGGGTCACCGAATGCCGCAGTATACGAAAGCGGTGCCGAAGGTCAGCGGGCGAGCGCTGCGGCTGGTGAAGGCGCCCGATTCATCCATGAGCGCGAGGAATTGATCGCCGGCGGGAAAGGCAGCGGCCGTCCGAGGCAGGTATTCGTAGGCGGCGCGGTTGCCGGTGAGGAGGCCGCCGACGAGCGGCATCACGCCCCGGCTGTACGCGCGAAAGAGCGCGCCGAAGGGCCCGCGCGGCTGGCCGAATTCGAGCACCACCACGCGTCCAGAGGGCTTCACCACCCGCGACATCTCCCGCAAGCAGCGCACCGGATCGTCGACGTTGCGGATGCCGAAGGCGATGGTGGCGGCGTCGAACTGGCCTTCGCGGAACGGAAGCGAGAGCGCATCGGCCACCGAGAACTGCACTCGCAAGCCGCGGCGAGCCGCCTTGGCCGGGGCGGGCTTGAGCATCGGCGCGCAGAAGTCGGTGCCGATGACTTCGCCGGAGGGGCCAACGGCTTCGGCGAGAGCGAGCGCGAGATCGCCCGTGCCGGTAGCGCAGTCGAGGACGCTGTCGCCCGGCTTCACCGCTGCCGCTTTGACCGCGGCCCGGCGCCACGATTGGTGCACGCCGAGCGAGAGCACCTCGTTGGCGGTGTCGTAACGGGGCGCGATGGACGCGAACATGTCCCGCACTTGCGTGCTCACCGGCAGATCACTTTCTGCGCCCTCACCGGGAGATCACTTTCTGCGCACGACCAGCGGCCTTTTGCGTGGCGCCCGGGTGCCACAGCTCGCGGCCGACCGCGGCCAGGACCGGGTGCAGCTTGTCCATCAAGGAGAGCAAGTCCGACGGCAACAGCGCCTGTGCGCCGTCGCAGAGCGCCGCGTCGGGGTTGGGATGCACTTCGACGAGGAGCCCGTCCGCGCCGCAAGCCGCCGCCGCCAGCGAGAGCGGCACCACGAGCTCGCGAAGGCCGGTGGCATGCGACGGATCGACCACCACCGGCAGGTGCGTCCTTTGTTTCGCGAGCACCACCGCCGAGAGGTCGAGCGTGTTGCGCGTCGCCGTCTCGAAGCTGCGGATGCCGCGCTCGCACAGCACCACCTGGTCGTTGCCGCCTTCGAGCAGATACTCCGCCGCGAGCAGCCACTCTTCGACGGTGGCGGCGAACCCGCGCTTGAGCAGCACCGGCTTTCCCGACTTCGCCAGCGCCTTGAGGAGCGCGAAGTTCTGCATGTTGCGAGCGCCCACTTGCAGGAGCGCGACGCCCTCGAACGCCGGCAGATCGGCCGCGTCGATGATCTCGCTCACGACCGCGAGCCCGCGCCGCGCCGCGATGCCGGTCATCAGCGCAAGGCCGCTCTCGCCCAGCCCCTGAAAGGAGTAAGGGCTGGTCCGCGGCTTGAAGGCGCCCCCGCGCAGCACCGGACAACCGGCTGCTGCCACGGCATCGGCCGCCGCGGCGATCTGCCGCGGATCTTCCACCGCGCAGGGCCCCGCCATGACGACGAACCCGCTGCCGCCGATGGCCACGCCTCCGGCGAGCGCCACCTCGGTGGACGCTCTCTTGGGTCCGCGCAACACGCGCGCCTTGGTGTTCAGTAGAATTTGTTGCATCAGAGCTTTCAGAATGTTTTGAAACATGGGTGGTATAGCGGGCCGGTCAAGGTCCGGCAAGCGGAGCGGATGCGGTGGGTGAAGTCTCGACAACATTGCCCGAGCGAGGTGTCGCGGAGCTGCCCGCGCCGCTCGTGCTTCGCCATCCCGACTTCGCCTGGTCGCGGCCCGGATTGTCGGTCGCGGCGCAGGGGACAGCGGGGGTGCGCGAAGGCCCGTCCCTGCAGGCGGTGCTGCGGGCCATCGCCGAGGGTCCGGCGCTCCCGGGCGTCCCCGGCCCTTGGTTCGGCGCCGCCGCGTTCCACCACCTGCAGGGCGCCGACTGGGCGGGGTTTTCGCCGCTCTCGTTCCGGCTGCCGGAGATCGTCTCCTGGACGGCCGA
The DNA here is from genome assembly GCA_036488495.1 of Myxococcales bacterium. Taxonomy (GTDB): domain Bacteria; phylum Myxococcota; class Myxococcia; order Myxococcales; family 40CM-4-68-19; genus 40CM-4-68-19. The sequence goes on from DASXHM010000086.1 coordinate 13,886, forward strand.
CGGCCGGCACTTCGTCGCCTCCTTCGGCGATCGGAACCCGCTCATCGAGCATGCCGCGTTGCCGGTTGCAGGCGCCGTCCGGATCGTGCCGCAGCCGGGCGAGCGCGAGCGTTGGGTGCGCCTGGTCGAGCGTGCGCTGCGGGAAATCCGCAAAGGCCGGCTCGACAAGGTGGTGCTGGCCCGGGCGGTCGAGGTCGAATCGGGCGAGCCGTTCGACCCGCAAGCGTTGCGCGCCTCGCTCGAACAGCGCTACCCGGAGTGCCGCGTGTTCCTCTTGCGGTCGGGCGGCGCGGCGTTCATCGGCGCGACACCGGAGCTGCTCTGCAAGGTGGACGGCGATCGGGTGCAGACCGAGGCGCTTGCGGGTTCGGCGGCGCCCGGGCAGGAGGCGCGCCTGCTCGCGAGCCAGAAGGACCTGCGCGAGCACGCCGAAGTCGTCGAGCACATCGTCTCGCGGCTGCGGCCTCTCTCGCGCACGGTCGCCGCGCCTCCCGAGCCTCGCATCCTGGCGCTCTCCAACGTGCTGCATCTGCGGACTCCCATCGAAGCGCGGCTTGCTCCCGGGCGCGGTGCGGCGGACGTCGCAGCCGCGTTGCACCCGACTCCGGCTGTCTGCGGAGCTCCGCAAGCCGCCGCGCTGCGTTTTCTTGCCGAGCACGAAGGACTCGATCGCGGGCTCTATGCGGGTGTCGTCGGCTGGGCCGGACCTTCCGGTGCGGAGCTGGCGGTGGCGCTTCGCTGCGCGGTCGTGCGCGGGCGGAAGGCGCGGCTGTTCGTCGGCGCGGGCATCGTGGAAGGTTCGGAGCCGGCCGCGGAGTGGGACGAGACCGAGCTGAAGGCGCATGCGCTTCTCGGCGCGCTTGGCGCACGGCCATGAACGCGCGAGAGGGATCGCCGCCATGAACGCGCGAGAGGGATCGCCGCCATGAACTTCAACCTCCTCTGGGCGGGCGCGCTGTTCGACGAGCTCTCCCGCGCCGGCGTGCGCGAAGTGGTCATCTGCCCGGGGTCGCGGTCGGCGCCGCTGGCGGTGGCGGCGAGCCGCAAGCTGCGCACCTGCGTCGTCCTCGACGAGCGCAGCGGCGGCTTCTTCGCGCTCGGCGCGGCCAAGGCAGCGCAGCGTCCCGTCGCGGTCCTCTGCACGTCCGGCAGCGCCGGCGCGCACTTCTACCCCGCCATCCTGGAAGCCGAAGCCACCGGCGTTCCGCTGATCGCCATCACCGCCGATCGGCCTCCGGAGCTGCACGGGTTCGGCGCGCCGCAGACGCTGGATCAGGCGCGGCTCTTCGGCGTGCACGCGCGCTTCGTCGAGCTGGGCGTGCCCGACCCCGCGCTGCTCAAGCACCTCCGCGCGACGGTGGCGGAGGCCGCCCGGAAGTCCGGGCCGTTGCACATCAACGCGCCCTTTCGCGAGCCGCTCGCGCCGGTGGACGAAGCGCTGCCGGAGGTGGACGACGCACCCGCCTCGGCGCGGTACGTCTCGCGATGCGTGCCCCAGCTCGAAGAGGTGGCGCGCGAGCTCTGGCGAAGGCCGCGCGGTGTCGTCTTCTGCGGACCGCGCGATGCCCAGGACAGCCTGTATGACGCGGCCCGCGATCTGTCGCGGTCGCTCGGCTACGCGCTCCTCGCCGATGCAGCCTCGCAAGTCCGGGGCGAGGGCGCGGTCTCTCACGCCGACTTCATCCTGCGCAGCGAGCCCTGGGCGAAGGCGCTGCAGCCACAAGCCGTGGTGCGGATGGGCGGCGGGTCCAGCAGCAAGGTCGTGCAGGCGTTCTTGGAGAAGGCGCCCTACTCCGTCGTGATCCGCGAGCGCGGCGAGGCGATCGATCCGCTGCACACCTCGCGCGTGGTCATCGACGCGGAAGCCCCGGCGGTTTGTCGTGCGCTGGTCGAGCCGCAGGACGGCTCGCAACACGGCGACGCGCAAGACGGCGCGCAAGAGCGCGACGGTGCGCAACCTTCGCTGGCAGCCCTGTTCGCGGAGGCCGACCGCCGAGTGCGATCGCGCCTGGAAGGAGCGCTGTCCTTCGGGGAGCCGCTGGCCGCGCGCGAGGCCGCGAGGCGCAGCGAGCTCTTGTATGTTTCGAGCAGCATGCCGATCCGCGACGTCGACGTTTTCGGCGGAGTGCCTCGCGGCCGCGTCCTCGCCAACCGCGGCTTGAACGGCATCGACGGCATCGTCAGCAGCGCGGCCGGAGCGGCCTTTGCGACCGGCGTCGCGACCACGGTGCTCGTGGGCGATCTCGCGCTCTTGCACGATCTGTCGGGCCTCGTCACCGCCTCGCGGCTGCGCATTCCTCTGCGGGTCGTCTGCGTCAACAACGACGGCGGCGGCATCTTCCACTTCTTGCCCATCGCCAGCCACCAGGACGTCTTCGAGCCGCTCTTCGGCACCCCGCACGGCATCGACCTGAAAGGCGCAGCCACGCTCGCGGGCGCGTCCTACCTGCGCGCGACCGACATCCGCACGCTCCTCGCGGCATTCGAGAGCCCGCACAAGCTCCAGCTCATCGAAGTCCGCACCGACCGCCGCGAGAACCTGGAGCAGCACCGCGCCCTGCAGGCAGTCTCGCTAGCAGCTTTGGGGGATACGCCGTGACGGTGATGCTCTTGCACGGCTTCACCGGCAACGGGCAGTCGTTCGACCATCTCGGCCTGTCCGGCGCGCGCACCCCGGTCGTCCCCGGCCACGGCAAGGCGCCCGACGCGGTGTCCTGGGAAGCCGCGCTAGATCGGCTGGAGCCGAACCTGCAGCAGAAGACGGTGCTCGCCGGATACTCGATGGGTGCGCGGCTGGCGCTGGGCTTGGCGCTGCGTCATCCGGAGCGGATCGAGAAGCTCGTGCTCGCGAGCGGCACGGCGGGCATCGAGGATCCGGTCGAACGCGCCCGCCGCATCGCCGACGACGAACGGCTCGCCGATTCGATCGAACGGGACGGGGTGCCGGCGTTCGTCAAGAAGTGGGAGCAGCACCCGTCGCTCGCGAGCCTCAAGCCGTTCGCGAAGCAGCTCGAAAAGGAGCGCCTCGCCCACAGCGCCAAAGGCCTCGCCTCCGCGCTGCGCCACCTCGGCACCGGCGCGCAGCCGTCGTACTGGGGCGTGCTTCCGACGCTGCAGGTGCCGGTCCTCTTGCTCGCCGGCAAGGACGATCCGAAGTTCCTCGCGCTCGCGAAAGCGATGCACGCGCTGTTTCCGCACAGCGAGTTGCGCGAGCTCTCCAACTGCGGGCACGCCCCGCACCTCGAACGCCCGGACGCATTCCTGGAGGCGCTGAAATGAAGTGGAGGCAGTCGTGAGCGAAGTGGCGGTGCCGAAAGGCGCCTCGGTCTGGATCATGGCCGCCCGGCCGCGCACGCTCGCGGCCTCGGTGGCGCCGGTGGTGGTGGGGACGGCTGCGGCGGCGCACGTCGGCGCGATGCGGGCGGGGCCTGCGGTCCTCGCGCTGTTGAGCTCGCTGTTCATCCAGATCGGCACCAACTTCGCCAACGATTATTCCGACTGGAAGCGCGGCGCCGATGCGAACCGGGTGGGTCCGCGGCGCGTCACTCAGAGCGGGCTGGTGCAGCCGGCGGTGGTGAAGCGCGCCGCCTGGATCGCCTTCGGCATTTCGGCGCTGTTCGGGCTCGCGCTCTATTCGTACGCAGGCTGGCCCATCCTCGCGATCGGCGTCGCCTCGGTGGCGTGCGGCTGGCTCTACACCGGAGGCCCGTGGCCGCTCGGCTATCACGGCCTGGGCGACCTGTTCGTGTTCGTCTTCTTCGGCCTGGTCGCGACCTGCGGCACGGCGTACGCGCAGGCGCTTTGGGTGCCGCCGGAGGCGGTGATGGCCGGCGTCGCGATGGGATGCCTCTCGACGGCCATCCTGGTGGTCAACAACCTGCGCGACCGCGACACCGACGCCAAGGTGGGCAAGAACACGCTCGCGGTGCGGCTGGGCGTCACCGGGACGCGCGTCGAGTACTGCGCGTTCTTGGTCGTCGCTTTTGCGCTCGCTCTTGCCCTGGGACGACCCTGGCCGTGGCTCGCGCTCGTCCTCGCGCTTGCGCCGCTCAAGCGCGTCCTGCGGCAGTCGGGCGGCGCGTTGAATGCCGCGCTCGGAGAGACGGCGCGGATGCAGCTCGCCTTCTCGCTCCTCCTCGCAGTCGAGCTGTGGCCCTAGAGATCGAGCCATACCGGCTGCGGCTGCGCACGCCGTTTCGAAGCGCGCTCGGCGTCGTGCACGCTCGCGACGGGTTCGTCGTGCGCCTTCACGAAGACGGGCTGGTCGGGGTTGGAGAGGCGTGCATCGTTCCCGAATTGGGCACCGAGAGCTTCGAGGAATGCCGGATGCATCTCGCCCTGCCAGAGCCGCGGACGCCTTCGGCGCGGCATGCGCTCTCGCTGGCGCGGCTCGACTTGCAGGCGCAGCGCGAAGGAGCTCCGCTGGCGAAGCTGCTCGACCCCGATGCGCTTGCACAGGTCCAGGTCAGCGCAATCCTGTCTTCGCCCGCCGAGGCCGCTTCGGCGGTGCGCGACGGATTCGGCACGGTGAAGCTGAAGGCCGGGCTTGGCGACGACGTCGCCCGCGTCAAAGCGGTCCGCGAGGTGGTGGGGCCGGACGTGCTCTTGCGCATCGACGCGAACGCGGTTTGGAGCACGGCGCAGGCCTTGGACCGGCTGCGCGAGCTTGCCCCATACGGCCTGGAATTGTGCGAGCAGCCGACGGCGGATCTGCGCGGCCTCGAAGGCTCGCCCGTGCCCATCGCCGCCGACGAGCTGGTGGTGACCGACTTCGAGGCGGCGGTCGAGCGGGCGCAGATCGTGGTGCTGAAGCCGATGATCCTGGGCGGCGTCGACAAAGCTTACGCGCTGGGCAGGCGCGCGCTGGCGGCCGGACGGCGCGTCTTGGTGACGAGCTCGATCGACGGCGCGATCGCGCGGGCGGCCTGCGCCCACCTCGCCGCTGCGCTGTCCGGACGTCTGCCGCGCGCGGCAGCGCTGGGCGCAGCAGACCCCGTAGTGCGTCAGCAGCAGCAGCCTGCGGCGGGAATCGCGACCGGCCGGCTCTTGCTCGACGACGTCTGCGAAGATGCGCTCGCACCCGTGAGCGGCGTCGTGCGCATTTCATCCCAGCCGGGCCTCGGGCTGTGAGCTTCGCGCTCCGCACGGTGTACCGCGGGACCGAGCTGCTTCTCGGCGCATCGGCGTGGCCGCAGGGAGTCGCTCGTGCGGCGGTCGCCTGGGACGCATCGCCGTCCTTGCTCTCGCTCGTGTTCGCAGCCCTGGAAGAAGACGGCGAGCTCGCGCTCCTCAACACCCGCCTGACCGACGCGGAACGAGCTGCGCAGCTCGCTGCCTTGGGCCTTTCCAAGAACGCGAGCGGCGTGCACTTCTTCGAAGGCGAAAAGCGCGACCCATCGCTGCTTCTCTTCACCTCCGGAACGACCGGCGCGCCGAAAGCGGCGGTGCTGCCGCTGCAGAGCTTGCTTGCGAGCGCGCGGGCGGCCAACCAGGTTCTCGGCATCGACGCGCAGTCGCGCTTCGTCTGCGCAATGCCGCTCTTCCACGTCGGCGGTCTCGGCATCGCCTTTCGCTGCGCGCTCGCCTCCGCCACCATGGTGCTTCACACCCGCTTCGACGCCTGCGCCGTCGCGGAGGAGCTGCTGCACGGCGCGACCCACGCGAGCCTCGTCGCGGCGACGCTGGCCCGCGTCCTCGACCAGGGAGCGCGCTTTCCCAAGACGGTGCGCGCCGTCGCCGTCGGGGGCGGCCCCGTGCCGAAGCCACTCCTCGACCGCGCGCGCGAAGCCGGCCTTCCGGTCGTCCAGACATATGGGCTGACCGAGAGCTGCTCGATGGCAACCTGCGAGCGTCCGGACGACGCTGACGGTGAAACCGCCGGCCCGCCGATGCCCGGGATGTCGGTGCGGATCGAGAACGGGGAAATCCTCTTGCGCGGACCGCAACTCATGCGCGGCTACGACGGCCAGCCGCCATTGCGAGGCGAATTTGCCACCGGCGATCTGGGAGAGCTGGACGCACGCGGCCGGCTGGTCGTGCATGCCCGGCGGACCGACCTGATCGTGAGCGGCGGCGAGAACGTCTATCCCGCCGAGGTGGAGGCAGCGCTGCTCCTGCATCCTGCCGTGCGTGAGGCGGCGGTGGTGCCGATGCCGGACGAGCGCTGGGGTCAGGTGGGAGTCGCCTTCGTGGTGACGAGCGCGAGCGAAAGCGAGCTGCGGGCGCATCTCGAGAAGCGGCTCGCGAAGTACAAGATCCCGGCGCGCTTCGAAGCGGTTTCGGAGCTTCCGCGGCTGCCGTCGGGGAAGCCGGATCGCCGCAAGCTGCGCAGGTTCTAGAGCGGCTCGGACGGAGCCACGTGCTGCGAGAGCAGCTCGCGCAGCACGGGCGAAATCGCCACCGACTCGCGCGTCGCCGGATCGACCGCCACGTGCACCGTGGCAGCGGTCGCGAGGTGCGCGCCGTCTTCGCCGTACAGGTCGTACTCGAGCCGGAAGCTGCGCTCGCCGACGCGCCCCACCGCCACCCGGATGCGGACGAGCTGCCCGAACTGGATTGGCCGTTTGAACGTCACTTCCGCGTGGCCGAGCGGCAGCACCTGCTTCCCTTCGGCGACGATCCGATCGAGCGGCAACCCGCCTGCCCGCAAGAGCTCCTCGTAGGCTTCGTGGCAGAAGACGAGGACGTTCCCGAAGAAGACGATGCCCGCAGGATCGGTGTGCTGAAAGCGCACCCGAAGGCTGTGCTCGAACGCCATGAAGGTTCTTCCGACCTTTCGCGGAGCGGGTGCGGGCGATATACCAGACCCGTGGATGCATTCCGCCTGCCAGTGAGAAATCCGCTCGGCCCTCGCGCGCTGGCGCCGGCCGAAGTCGGCCTGCGGCCGGCAGGGGACGCGCGCGCGCAGGGCCTGTTCGATCGCTACGGGCGATCGCACGGCTACCTGCGCATTTCGGTGATCGAGAAGTGCAATCTGCGCTGCCGCTACTGCATGCCCGAGGAGGGCGTGCCCGCGCTGCCGAAGGGCGATCTGCTTTCGTTCGAGGAGATTGAGCGGCTGGCGGCGCTGTTCGTGCGCCTGGGCGTCACCAAGATCCGGCTCACCGGCGGAGAGCCGCTGGTGCGGCGCGACGTGGAGGTGCTGGTCGCGCGGCTCGGCGCGCTCAAGCGGCACGGTTTGAAGCGGCTGGCGATGACCTCGAATGCGCTCCTGCTGGAACAGCACATTCCGGCGCTGCTCGCGGGCGGCATGGATGCCTTGAATCTCTCGCTCGACACGCTGCGGCCGGATCGGTTTCGCGAGATCACGCTGCGCGACGGGTGCGCGGAGACCCTCAAGGCCATCCACGCTGCGGCCGATGCGGGCTTCGAGGCGGTGAAGGTCAACGCGGTGGTGATGGCGGGCGTCAACGACGACGAGCTGGTCGATCTGGCGCGCGCCTTCGCCCGCGAACGGCCGATCGAAGTTCGATACATCGAGTATATGCCGTTCGAAGGGAACCACTGGGGCCGCGACTTGCGGATGCTGCCCGCGAGCGAAATCCGCGCCCGGCTGGAGCGGGAGCTGACCCTTTCGCCGCTCGGCCTGGGCGAGACTGCGCGGCTCTACGAAGTGCGCGAAGGCGGGCGCTTGTGGCCGGGCAAGATCGGGATCATCTCCTCGATGAGCGAGCCCTTCTGCGGCACCTGCAACCGCACCCGCCTGACGGCGGACGGCCACTTCCGCTGGTGCCTGCTCGACGAGGGCGAAGTCGATCTGCGCGGCCCGCTCCGGGCAGGCGCCTCCGACGACGACCTCGCCGCGCTGATCGAAGAGGGGCTGTCGCGCAAGAAGCCCGGCCACGCCCCCGCCGACGAGCTGATCGCCGCGCAAGCCCACGGCGGCCGCTCGATGATCCGCATCGGCGGTTAACGCCGAAATTGTGATCGGCGGGTAACGCCGAAATGTGATCGGCGGCTAACGTCTTTTTCGTGGCGCTCCGCCGCTGCGCGGCTCCGCTTGTACGGGGGCTCCGCCCCCGTAACGCCCCCGGCACTCCGTCACACCGCAGCGGCGGGAGCGACCGACAGCGCAACGCGCAGACCGCCGTTCTCGGTCCGCACGAGCGGCTTGAACCCCAGCCGCGAGGCCGCCGCGGCGCGCTCGTCCGCGATCACCGCCGCCGCCCGCCACTTCGGCCGCCGCCGCATCGCCTCGCCGAGCTCGCGCCAGACGTCGCCCGCCTCGACGCGCACGCCATAAGGCGGATTGCACGCAACCAGCCCGCCCCCGTCGTCCGCCGGCAATTCCGCGAGCCTGCGCTGCACGATGCGCAGCTCGACGCCCGCTTTCGCCGCATTCTCGGTGGTCGCCGCGACCGCACCGGCATCGCGATCGGAAGCCTCGATGGCGAACTGCGCCGGCCGCTCGTGCTTGCGCGCTTCCTCGCGAACCAGCTCATACTCCTGACGCGAAAAACCCGGCCATTCTTCGAACGCAAACCTCCGGCCGAGGCCCGGCGCGCGGCGCATCGCGATCGACGCGCCCTCGATGGCCACCGTCCCCGACCCGCAGAGCGGATCGCAGAGGCGCTCGGACCCGTCGTAGCCGGCAGCGAGAAGGAGCGCCGCCGCCAGCGTCTCGCGCAATGGCGCTTTCGCCTGCGGCCCGCGCCAGCCGCGCATGTGCAAGAGGTCGCCCGAGGAGTCGATGCTGATGGTGCAGACGTCGTGGTCGAACCGCGCCACGACGAGCTGCCCTTCCCCTTCCGCCGCGGCTTTCGAGGTTGCGCCCTTCACCTGCGACTGCAACGCCGTCACGAGCCGCTCCGCCACACCGCCCGAGTGATACAGGCGCGACTTGCGGCACGTCGCCCGCACCTGCACCCGCGCTCCGGGCCGCAGGAAGGCTGCCCAGGGCAACTGCGAGGCCTTGCGAACCAGCTCGGGAAACGCAGTCGCCTTGACCGAGCCGAGGCGCACCAACACGCGCGTCGCCGTCCGCAGCCAGAGGTTCAGCAGCATCCACTCCCGCAGGGCGCCCCGCAACTCCACACCGCCGGGCACGGCACGCGCAGTCAGTCCCAGCGCTTGCACCTCGCGGAGGGTGAGCGCCTCGAGACCCGGCGCCGCCACTACGAACAACTCGTGCATGCACGAGCCCCGTACCACAACCCGTTATACTGGCGCGCCGATGCGTCAGGCGAAGGGCGAAGAAAAGGTGCGCAAGGAGCTTGCGCCGGGGCAATCGGTCGAGCTCTTGAAGGAGCTCCACCTGGTCGGCCGCGATGGCGCGCTCCACGCCGACTCCCTGCGCAAGCTGAAGCAGGTGAATCACCTCGTCCAGCTCGTGCAGCCGGCGGTGGCGGATGTGCTCGCCCGGCATCCCGAGCCGGTCATCGTCGACGCCGGCGCCGGCAACGCCTACTTGGGCTTCGTGCTCTACGAGCTGTCCCTGCGCAATACATCCGCTGTACTCTATTCAGTGGAGACACGAGCGGACCTGGTCGAGCGGGGCCGCGAGCGGGCCAAGAAGCTCGGCTTCGATCGGATGCGCTTCGTCCACGCGCCCATCGGAGAAGCGCCGGAAGATGTGCCGGTGCGCATTCACCTCCTGCTCGCGCTCCACGCCTGCGACACCGCCACCGACGACGCGCTCTTGCTCGCCTTGAAGCGGGATGCCGATCACATCGCCGCCGTCCCCTGCTGCCAGGCGGAGGTCGCGGCGCAGCTCAAGGAGTTGCCCAAGCACGCCCCTTCGCCCTGGCCGCTTCTCTGGCAGCACGGCATCCACCGCCGCGAAATGGGCGCGCACCTGACCAACGTCATCCGCGCGCTCTTGCTGCAGAGCTTCGGCTACCAGGTGACGGTGACGGAATTGACCGGCTGGGAGCATTCGCTCAAGAACGAGCTCATCCTCGCCCGGCGGGTCCACAAGGAGCACCGCGAGGCAAGGGCTCAACTCGAACGGCTCCTCGAGACGACCGGAGTCCGGCCAAAGCTGGTCCGCGAGATCCTGCGCCCGGCTTCGTGCTAGGTTCGCCGCGCTTCAATGCCCCTCGCTCGCGACCAAGCCGACGAGATGCGCGCGAAAACGACCATCGACACGCTCGTGATGCTGGCTGCTGGGGCGGCGCTCTTGCTCTGGGCAGCGCCGGTCCGAGGGACCATCGCCACCTTCGATTGGAGCTTTCGTCACCTGGACGCCCGCGCGTTCCGCACCGGTCTGACCGTGCCCGGAGCGGGAGTGGAGGTGCTTCCAACCTTCATCCGCGAGGCAGCGGCGCTCGTGCGCGAGGCCAACGTCGACCATTACCGGCTCTCGCCGCGCGCCGCCGAGAGCGATTGGTTCGTGCAGCAAGTGCAGGTGCTGGCCTGGCCGCACACGCAGTCGGAAGACCCGGCGTCTCCCGTGATCTTGCTGCGCGAGCCGGTTCCCGCCGGCTGCGCCGTCGTCGCCCGGACGGAGGACGTGGTCCTTGCTCGCTGTCCTTAGTCTGGGCCTGCTCGCATTCTGGGGTACGGGCGATCTCGTCAGCCCCGCCCCAGGCCCCGATGCGGATCCCTTCGCCGAGCTCGCGCTGCGTCTCGCGTGCGGGATGCTCGTCGATCTCGCGTTCGTGTTCGTCTTGGGGCTGTCCGCCGGCACCATCGGGATCGTCGTTCTCGGCCTCGCGGGTGTCCTTCGCGCGGGTCCGCGGCTCGTCCGGCTGCGGCGGCCCAGGTTCGGCACGGTGATCGCGGCTGCCGCCGGAGCGACGGTCTGGGCGCTTCTCGCCGTACACGACTTCACCGAGCCGCTCACCGATTGGGACGCGCGATCGATCTGGTTCTTCCACGCGAGGCTGATCTGGCTCGACGGAGGAGTCCGCGTGGCGTCGCATTGGACCGATCCGAGCATCGCCTGGAGCCATCCCGATTACCCGAAGCTGTTGCCGGTCCTGGCGGCGCAGGTGTGCCGCGCATTGGGGTTCTGGAACGAAGTCGTCCCCAAAGGCGCGCTCGCGCTCCTCGCAGCCGCACCAATCGCGTCGGCGCTGTCGTTTTCGCGCAGCCGGCTCGCGTTCTGCGTGGTGCTCGCGACTTTGTTCTTCACCACCGGCCGCACGCTCTCGAACGGCTTCGCCGACACCTACGTCGGGTTGTACTGCGCGCTGGCGTTTGCGCAGCTCGCGATGGGCCTCGAGGCCGGCACCGGCAATGCGCTGTCGGCGGTGGTGTTCTTCGGCGTCGCCGCGAGCCTCAAGAACGAGGGGCTCGTCTTCGCGCTCGCGGGCGGCGTCGCCGCGGCAGTCGTCGCTTTGCGTGACGCGCGCGGCGCCCGCGTCTTGCGCGCGTGGGCGAAAACTCCGCGCGCCTGGATGGTTGCAGCGATAGCGGCTGCGCCTCTCGCGATCTGGAGAATCGAACGAGCGCGCTGGGGTCTGCAGGGCTACTTGAACTTTGGCTCCGCGCAGACGCTCGAGCGCGCGCGCCATCGACTGGCCGACGGCGTCTCGCTCCGGCACATCTTCGCCGCGCTCGCCAACAACGAACCCGCGCTGTGGAAGAGCGCGCTCGTGGTCGCTCTGCTCCTCCTGTGGATGGCGGTGCGCCGCCTGCGCATCGAGCCGTCCGATCTGCTGCCGCTCCTGGCTGCGCCGGTCGCGCTCGCGTGCATCACGGCCGTCTATCTCGCGACCCCGTTCGACCTCGAGTGGCAGCTCAGGACCTCAGCCGACCGGATCGTGATCACCGTTTTTCTCATGTTGCAGGTGGCGACAGCGCTCCTCCTGCGCAGGATGGGCGCTGCGAGCGAAACGGGCGGCGCGCCGCACTTGTCTCGTGACTGACCGTGGTGTAGACACCGCCGTCCCTGAAACGGAGATGGAGTTGACGGAGTTGGAATTCAAGCCTCCCTTCGTCGCCGGCAAGACCAGTCTTCGCGCGCAGGCCGTCCTCTACGACACCGAGCCGGCCGCCGTCGCTCGCGCGCTGGAGAGCCTCGCCCGTTCGGCTGAGCTGGCCCGGGCGGAAGGTCTCCTCCACCACGTCGAGTTCGCGCTCGGCGATTCGTCGAAGACGCCCGCGCTGACCACTCGCCAGATTCGCGAGCTGACGGAGATGGTCGAACAGCGCGGCGTCGACAAGCTCGAATATCAATTCTTCGACCGCAACATGGGCACGGCAGCGGGACACAACCGGCTCTTCCAGGCGTCCGCGGCCGATCTGGTGCTGATCGAGAACCCGGATATCGTCGTGACCCCCCGGCTAATCGCGGATTTGATCGCGCCCTTGCGCGTGGCTTCGGTCGGGCAGGTCGAGGCGCGCCAGCTCCCCTTCGAGCACGGCAAAGCCTACGACCTCACGACTGGCGACACCTCCTGGGCGAGCGGCGCGTGCTCGTTGGTCCCAAGCGCCTTGTTCGAGTCGGTCGGCCGGTACGACGAAGACAGCTTCTTTCTCTACTGCGACGACGTGGATCTGTCCTGGCGCGTTCGCATGGCGGGCTACCGCGTCGTCTTCCAGCCCTCCGCCAGCGTCTTCCACGACAAGCGCCTCTCCCCGTCGGGCGAGTGGAGCCCGTCGGCGGCGGAGGTCTACTACTCGGCCGAAGCAGCCTTGATTCTCGCCCACAAGTACTCGCGGCCGGACCTCGTCGAGCGGCACCTGCGCACCTTCGACGCGAGCCCCTTGGAACCTTACCAGCGGGCCGCCGCCACCTACCGGAAGCGACTCGGCGAAGGCGGCTTGCCGGCGCCGATCGACTCCGATCACAAGGTCGCGCAATTCATCGACGGCTATTACGCGCGGCAGCGGTTCACCTCATGAGCACGACCTACCAGTTCAACTACACCGCTGATGGCGTCTATGGCCGCACCGTGCGGCTGGCCGCCGAGCTCGCCGGCAACTCCGGGGTGGTGCTCGATCTGGGTTGCGGCTACGGCGCCATCGCCGAGCCGCTGCGAGACCTGGGCCTCACCTACGTCGGCGCGGACACCGACGGCGACGGCATCGCCGACCTGCGAAAGCGTGGGTTCGAAAGCCACGTCATCGACCTCGCCAGGGTGAGCGAGCTCTTGCCGCGGCTGCGCGAGATCCTCGCCGGCCGCAAGCTCGCCGCCATCGCGATGCTCGACGTGCTCGAGCACGTGCCGCACAACCTCGAGATCCTGACCGCGCTGCGCGAATTGTCCGCGGGCGATGCGGCTGCGCTGCTCGTCAGCATCCCCAACGTCGGTCACCGCGACATCGCCTTCAAGCTGCTCACCGGCCGCTGGGAGTACACCGAGACCGGGCTCCTCGATCGCACGCACATCATCCACCACACCGAGTCTCTGTTGCACGCGCTGATGGTCAGCGCAGGGTGGCGCGTCGTCGCGGTCGACGACCTGCCGCTCGAAGAGAGCGACCAGCACTTCCCCGACGACAGCATCGTGTTGAATGCCCGCACGCAACTGAGCCGCTTCCTGCGCCGCGTGCGCGAAGAGAGCGCGCCCCAGGCCGTCGTCAACCAGTTCGTCCGCGCGTACCTGCCGGCGCACGCGCGGCCGATGCCAATCGTCGCCGACCGCAGCAACCCTGCGCGGCCCTTTCTCTCGGTGGTGGTACGGACGCAAGGGCGGCGTCCGGCGACGCTGCGCGATGCGCTCCTCTGCCTTGCGGCGCAGAGCTGCGACGACTTCGAAGTCCTGCTCATCGCCCACAAGGTCGCGCCGGAGCTGCGCCCGGTCATCGAGCGCATCGTGGAGGATCTTCCGCAGAGCTTGCGGCGAAGGACGCGGGTCACCGGCGTCGATCACGGCAACCGCACGACGCCGTTGAACGTCGCCTTCGCGCAAGCGCGCGGCGTCTACATCTCGGTGCTCGACGACGACGATCTCGTCCTTGGTCATTGGGTGGAGACGTTCAAGGACCTGGGCACTGCGCATCCCGGCCAGGTGCTCCGATCGGTCGCCGTCGAACAGGACATCGAGGAGCACGTAGCCGATGACGGCGCGCTGACCTACCAAACCGTCAGCGCGCCCAGGCGGCCGTATCCGCGCGAATTCGATCTGTATGCGCACTTCACCCAGAATTTCACCCCGCAGATGTGCCTCGCTTTTCCCGGCGCGCTCTTCCGCGAGCTCGGCTTCCACTTCGACGAGGAGCTCGACACCTGCGAGGACTGGGACATGGAGCTGCGCGCGGTGCTCACCTGCGGCATCGCCACCTCCCCCGAGTACACCGCGATCTATCGCCGCTGGCGCACCGGTCACGCGTCGAACACGGTGCATTCGCAGGAGATCTGGGAAGCAAACCACGCGCGCATCACCAAGCGGCTGAACCGGCAAACGCACCTCTTCCCTCCGGGCACGGTCGATTACATTCGTTGGACGACGCGCCACATGCGCGAGCTCGAGGACGAACTGGCCTCGCTTCGCGACGTGGTGCGCCCTCCTCCGCCGCCTCCGCCGCCCCCGGTTCCGCTCCGCTACAAGGTCGCCGATCGCCTGAACCTCGCCATCAAGCGAACTCCCGCCCACGCCGTCCTGAAGAAGCTGCTCGGTGGGAAAGACGGAGATTAGGTGCCCGCGGCGCCGGATCCTCGAGCCAGATTGAGAGACGCCCCCGACACCGCCTCCGCTGCGCGAGAGTGGGAATCTCGAAGCGACGTGCTGCTCGGGCTGGTGGCGGCGCTCGGGGCGCTGTCGGTCTTTGCGACGTTCTATCCGGGCTACCTGAACGGCGACCCGACCTGGCAACTCCTGACCGCGCGCAACCACTACATCGACGACTGGCACCCGCCGGTGATGGCGTTCCTCTGGGGCCACCTCGATCGCTGGGTGCACGGCGCGGCCGGGATGCTCGCGATCCAGGTTGCGATGTTGTGGGCCGGGTTCTTCCTGGTTGCGCGGACGTCCTTCCAGAACCCGGCGGCGGCGGCGGTGGCCCTGCTCGCGGCGGGTTTCTGGCCGTCCGTGGTGGCGCTGACGGGCACCATCTGGAAGGACGTCCAATACGGCGCGACCATGGCGCTGACCTTCGGCCTCGTCTATCACGCCATCGCGGCGCGGAGCCGCGCCTGGCTCCTCGCCGCCGGGCCGCCGCTCCTCTATGCGGTGCTCCTCCGGTACAACGGGCTTCCTGCGGTGGTGCCGTTCATCGCCTGGGGCTTCTCGGAGGCGCGAACGATGTCGGAGCGGCGGCCTTCGCTCGCGCGCGTCTGCGCGTCGACGGCCGCATGTTGTGTCGCCATGATCTTGTTCGCGGTCGCCTTCAACCGGAAGATCGCGCGCCAACAGACGCACACCGAGCAGCACATCATGCTCTTCGATCTGGCGGCGCTGTCGGTCGCGCAATCGCGCAACCTGTTGCCGCGATACCTGCAAGACCGCGGCATCACCCTCGACGAGATGCGCCGCACTTATTCGCCGGTCAGCTCGGAACCGTTCCTGTGGGTCAACCCCGCTCGCACGCGCACGCTCGATCCGGGCGAATTGAAGGCTTTGTCTCAGGCCTGGCGGCGCGAAGTGCTGCACGACCCGCGCGACTACCTCGTCCACCGCGTCAGGGCATTCGCGTCGCTGATGGGCATCGGCCGCGAGACGGTGTACTTCCCCTTCTACGATGGCGTGCCCTCGCCGGATCCGGACCTGCACAAGCTGCAGGCGGATCTCGGAGTGACCTGGCAGCGAGGCGATTGGACGCTCCGGATCGAGCGCGGCCTTCACCGCATCCAGAATTCGTTGTTCTTCCGCGGCTGGTTCTACCTCGCCATCGATCTCGCGGCGGCGGCGCTTTTGTGGCGGCGTGCATATCGCGCTGCAGGCGTGCTTGGTCTCAGCGGCGCGCTGTATCTCTTGCCCTACTTCTTCGTCACGCCCACTTCCGACTTCCGTTACGCGTGGTGGGGCTGCGTCGCAGCGGTGCTCGTGCCGATCGTCGCTTTGGGCTGCTTCATCGAGCGCCGCCGCAACGGCTCTCGATCCGCCGCCACCGGATAGCCCGCCAATGCGCATCGACCGGTCCCCAGGCGGTAAGCACGTCCTGACGGCGACGCCGCTCGAAGGTCTCGAGACGAAAGGCGCTGGCCGCTACCTCGCGAACGGCTCGCGAGGCACGTTCGAGCTCCGCGGCGAGATGCCGGAAGGCTGGATCGAGCTGACGCTCTCGCTGCGCAGCGAGGGGCGTGGCCGCGTCCTCGTGGACGTCGGCGAAGGCTTCGAGAAACCGCAGCCCGTGCCGCTGCCGGCCCTCGACGGAAATGTGCGCGTGGTCGCCCGCGTTCCGGGCGGCGTCCGCGGGATGCGCCTCGAGATCACCGGAGGAGCGGGCGTCGAGCTCGGCGAGGCGTCGCTCCGCAAATTGGGCGCGGGCGCCGCCGTTGCCCGGCTGGCGGCGCCGCTCTTGCGCCGGAGCTTCATCCAACCGCGCCACCTGCCGCAGGCTGCGAAGAAATTCTGGGCGGCCTTGCGCGCAGGCGGGCCTCGAAACGTGCTCGATCAGCTCGCGCACCGGCAGGCGCGGCGCGACGCTCCGGTGTTCTGGTATCCGGAATGGTCCCGCTTGTACGTCGCGCTGACGCCCGCCGACCGCAAGATCATCCGCGAGAGCATCGCCAAGATGACGCGGAGGCCGACGTTCGACGTCATCTTGCGCGCACCCGCCGCGGCGGATCCCGGCCTCCGGCGGTCGATCGAGAGCGTCCGCGCGCAGCTCTATCCCGAATGGCGGCTCTACATCGCGGGAGAAGGGCAAGCGCCGCCCGAGCTCGCGGCGCAGGATGCGCGGCTGGAATGGATCTCCGTCGCGGCCGGCTCGAGCGCCGCGGCAGCGTTCGAGCGCGGCAAGGGCGACTGGGTGATCGTCCTCGATGCGGGCGGCGCGCTGGCGGAGCCGGCGTTGTTCCTCTTCGCGCGCGCCGTCGCCGACGGCGCCGAGCCCGACGTCGTCTACGCCGACGAGGACCGGCTGGACCCGTCGGGCCTGCCGGCGGATCCCGCCTTCAAGCCGGATTGGAACCCCGACCTGTTCCTCTCGCAGAACTACATCGGCAGGGCCTGCGCGCACAGGCGGGCGCGACTGCAGGAGATCGGCGGGTTCCGCTCGGAGTACGAGGGCAACCGCGACTACGATCTGCTTCTCCGCGCGACCGCTTCCGGCAGGGTGCGGCACCTGCCGTTCGTCGTCCACCACCAAGAAGCCCGCAGCGCTCCGGACGCCTTCGATGCGGAGGCGGGTGTGCGTGCCCTGCAATCGTTCCTCGGCCCGGACACGAGCGTCGCGCCGGTGCCCGCGGTGCATGGCTTTCGCGTGCGCTGGCCGCTGCCGGCGCAGCCGCCGCTCGTCAGCGTGATCGTGCCGACCCGCGACCACGCGGCGGTCCTCCAGACGATGGTCGAATCATTCTTCGCCCGGACCAACTATCCCGCTTACGAGCTGATCGTCGTCGACAACCAGAGTGAAGAGCCGGCCGCGCTCGAATACCTGAAATCCATCTCCGGGCGCGCGCAGGTTCTGCGCTACGACCAGCCGTTCAACTTTTCCGCGATCAACAACTTCGCCGTCGAGCGCGCGCGCGGGAGCGTCGTGTGCCTGCTCAACAACGACGTGGAGATCGTCGACGAAGGCTGGCTGACGGAGATGGTGTCGCAGGTGTTGCGGCCGGAGATCGGCGCCGTCGGCGCGCGGCTCCTCTATCCCGACGGTACCCTGCAGCACGGCGGAGTGGTGGTGGGAATCGGGGGAGTCGCGGGCCATGCCCACAAGCATCTCGCGGTGGCGGCGCCAGGGCACTGTGGCCGCGCGCAGCTCGTCCAGGACGTGACCGCGGTGACCGCCGCCTGCCTCTGCGTCCGCAAACAGATCTACCAGCGGCTCTCCGGCTTCGACGAGCGGCTCGCCGTCGCCTTCAACGACGTCGACTTCTGCCTGCGCGTGCGCCGCGGCGGGCTGCGCAACTTGTGGACGCCCTACGCGACGCTGCTCCACCATGAATCCAAGTCGCGCGGCAAGGATGACGCCCCGGAAAAGCGCGCCCGCTTCAGGCGCGAAATCGAGTTCATGCGGCGGCATTGGGGCGATGTCATCGCCTACGATCCTGCCTACAACCCGAACCTGACCTTCGACGCGGAGGATTTTTCCCTGGCCTGGCCGCCGCGGGTCGCGCCGCCCTGGCGTGCGCCGCCCCGCGACGCCGGCTGGTTCCGTGATACGGTCCGCGCCCCGAGATGACCTCTCTCTCCGTCCTGGTCCCCGTCTACAACGAGCAGCACCTCGTCGCGACCTCTCTCGAACGGCTGAAGGTGCTGGAGACGAGCGCGCACCTCGATCGCGTCGAGGTGATCGTCGTCGACGACTGCTCGAAGGACGACACGCCCGCAATCCTCGAACGCTTCCGCCAAAGCCTCGCTCCCGGCGGCAAGCTCTCCTGGATCTTCCTCCGCCACGAGAAGAACGGCGGCAAGGGCAAAGCCATCCAGACCGCGCTCGACCGCGCCACCGGCGAGCTGACCGTCATCCACGACGCGGACCTCGAATACCACCCGCGCGATCTGCTGCGCATCGTGCGGGTCTTCGCCGAAGAGCAGGCGGACGCGGTGTTCGGCTCGCGCTTTGCCGGCGGTGAGGCACGGCGGGTGCTGCTCTATCGCCACCAGCTCGGAAACAAGCTGCTCACGTTCCTCTGCAACCTCGCGACGAACCTCAACCTGACCGACATGGAGACTTGCTACAAGGCGGTGCGCACCGAGCTCTTCAAGTCCATCCCCATCGTCAGCAACGACTTCCGGCTCGAACCCGAATTGACCATCAAGCTGGCGAAGCGCGGCGCGCGCATCTTCGAGGTGCCCATCAGCTATTCGGGCCGCACCTATGCCGAAGGAAAGAAGATCAATTGGAAGGACGGCTTTGCCGCGCTGTGGGCGATCCTCCGCTTCGCGGTCAGCGACGCCATCTACAAGCGCGACGAATACGGCAGCGAGATCCTCGCCCGCTTGTCGCGCGCGCCGAGGTTCAATGCCTGGATGGCGGACACCATCCGGCCGTACTGCGGGCAGCACGTGCTCGAGATCGGCAGCGGGGTCGGCAACCTCACCCAGCGGCTGATCCCGCGGCGCAAGTACGTGGCGAGCGACATCAATCCGCTCTACCTGCAGACGCTCGCGCGGCTGCGTCCCGACCGCCCCTACCTGCAGGCCTCGTATACGGACGTCAGCGACCTGGCCAGCTTTCCCAGCGAGGAAGGGCCGTTCGACACCGTCATCTGCCTGAACGTCATCGAGCACGTCGCCGACGACCGCGCGTCGCTGAACAACATCCGCAGCGTGCTCGAGTCGCACGGCAAGGCCATCGTGCTGGTGCCGCAGGGGCAATGGAACTTCGGCAGCCTCGACGAAGTGCTCGGCCATCACCGCCGCTATTCCGAGGAGTCGCTGCGGCGCCTCGGGGAAGATTGCGGCTTCGACGTGCGCCAGATCCTGCTCTTCAATCGGGTGGGCACGCCCGCCTGGTGGCTGAACGGACGCGTTCTGCGCCGCCGCACCTTCGGCCTCGGGCAGATCCTGATGCTCAACACCCTGACGCCGCTCTTCCGCCGGATCGATCGCTTCCTGCCCTTCCCGCCGCTGAGCCTCATCGCCATCCTCGAAAAGCGCGATTGAGTCAGGGGACGAGCAGGACCTTGCCGAAATTGGCGCGCGAGGTGAGCCGCTCCTGCGCTCGCGGCGCCTCGGCGAAGGGCACTTCGCAGTCGACGATGGCGCGGTAGTCGCCGCCGGCGAAGCCCCTCATGATCTCTTCCATTTCGCGCTTGAGCAGCGCGGCCTCGCCCCACAGCCGGCCCATGTTGACGCCGAAGACGGCCTTGTTGTCCGGCAGCATCTTGAGCGGGTGGAAGAACGGCATCGAGACGATGGTGCGCGCCGCGCGGACGATGTCCCTCGTGCCGCCCGCGACCACCCCGCTCGCTCCGAACATGATCAACTTCCCCATCGGCGCGAGGCAGCGGTAGCTCTTCTTGAAGGCGCCGGTCGCGTCGAGCACGACGTCCACGCCGCGGCCGGAGGTCAGCTCGCGCACGCGCGCTTCGAAGTCCTCCTTGCGGTAGTCGATGGCGTCCGACAGGCCGAGCTCGCGCAGCCGCTCGTGCTTGCTCGCCGAGGCGGTGCCGATGCTGCGGGCGCCGATGCGTCTTGCGATCTGCAGCGCGGCCGTGCCCACGCCGCCGGCTGCCGCGTGGATGAGCACGGTCTGCCCGGCTTTCAGATTCGCGAGCTCGACCAGCATGTGGAACGCCGTCAACCACACGACCGGAATGGACGCGCCTTCCGCGAAGGAGAGCGGCTCGGGCAGCGGATAGACCATCTCCGCTGCGACGCAGACGAGCTCGCTCTGGCCGCCGAACCTGGTCGCCGCGATGACCCGCTCGCCACGGCGCTCTTGCGGCAGATCGATCTCCCCCGCCACTTCGTAGCCGAGCACGGCGGGAAACGGCGGCGCGTCGGGATAGAAGCCGAGCCGCGCGATCACATCCGCGAAGTTGAGGCCGGCCGCGTGGACGCGAATGCGAACCTCGCCGGGCTTGGGCGCCGGATCGGGAGCCTCGCGGACCTGCAACACCTCCGGTCCGCCCTTCTTCGTCACCACCAACTGCCGCATGACGGCGCTCCCTTCTTTCGGCCAGGGCCCATTCGCGCGAGCCGCGTTCGTGCCCGCCCTTCATTCCTTGAACAGGTTCAGGTGATGCTGCTCGAGGTAGCGGAGCTGCGGCTCGATGGTGCGCCCGGTCCCGTCGGGATAGACGACGAACCCGGTCCGCCGGTTGCAAAGCGCGGCATCCTCCGTCTCGCGGTAGCAATCCCTCCAGTGCTGCTTTCCGTCCGCATACCAGATCGCTTCTCCGAGCGTGTGGTCCGTCCGCACCTCCTTGACGACGAAGAGCAGGAGACAAAAGGAGAGCAGGGAACGCTTGAACGGCTCCTTCAGCGCGGACGTCTGCACGGCAACGTAGGCGGCGAAGAGTTGGAGCAGCGTGTAGCTGACATAGCGCGAAGAGTGGCTCGCGGCGGAGCCCAGGCACGCCCTCCCCACCGCGGTCGCTACCGCGAACGCCCAAGAGAACGCGCAGAGCGTGAACACCGTCTCGTGCCGCCGCGATTCGCCCCACGACCGGAGCGTGCCAAGAGCGCCGTACAAGAGAAGCCACAGGCTCGCGCAGAACAGCGGCACTCCCGCGAGCAAGAGGGCCGCCCGCCGGAGGTCGTCCAACTGCAACGAACGCAGCCACAGCCTGGCGACGAACGACAGGTACACGAGTGGATGCGGGTCCGGGAACACGAAGCACGGCACTGCCGGCTGGAAGACGTAGTGGCGAGCGAACAGCGCCAGTGTCGCGATGGAGCCCAAGAACGCCAGCGCCGGCGCCACCACCTTCGTGCGCTCGCGGATGGCCGCGGCAAGGTCGAGCGCGAGCAGGCCCACGCCGATGGGGGCGAAGCAAACGCCGAACCCGGTGAAGACGAGCGCGAAGTGCAGGATCAAGGTCGCGGCTGCGCGCACCGCATCCCGGGGCCGCAGCCGCGCATAGACGAGCGCGAGCAAGAGGAGCATCGGCACGGGACCGTGCGCGGGGTTCACGGTGCCCACATACGCCTCGAGGTTTCCCACCGTGAACAGCACGAGAGGGATGCACACGTCGAACATCGACCACCGCCGCGTCAGCCGCCACTTGATCGCGAAGGCGAGCCCGCACCCCACGACGAAGAGCCCGCCGACGACGTACGCTTCCACCTTGCTGTCCCAGCCAGAGGCGAGCGCGCTCAACCTGGTGACGAGGAAGCCGACGCCTTCACGGCACGGGCCGAGCTGGGTGGTGAAGAGCGTCCACAAACCGTCGCCGCGCATCATCCCGGCCCAGAAATCCCACTGGTCGAAGAAGAGCACGTTGACCGCGTACCGGTGAATGAACGCGAACAGCCGCACACCGAGGACGGCGGTGACGAGCAAAAGGAGCACGCGCCGCACGCCGCCTCGCCGCGCGAGGGTGGCCTGCGTGAAGGCGTTCAATTGGTCGCGCGGCTCGATGTCGAGTTCCAAGGCGAAGGCAGGACCGGCGGGCGGCCGGTGTCCTTCCGCGTCCGCTGCAGCTCGATCTCGCCGATCAAGACCGTCGGCGAAACGGTGCTCACCGGGACGTATCCGCTCTCCGCGCCGCAATATCCGTTGAAGACCTTCGGGTCCGATCCGGCGGCGAGGATCTTGTTGATGCTGGTGAGCGGCGTCCCCACCAATTCGACCCCTCGCACGAGCGACATCGCGCCGGTCTTCGCATCCACTTTGTAGACGAGGCGCGGCTGGCCTTTGAATGCTTGATAGGCGTAGCCGCTGGTATCGGTGTTGCCGCCGGTCATGTCGCGGATGATGAGCCCGAACGGCTTGTTCTGCCGCCGGGCTTCGGCGATGAGGTCGCGTTTCAAGGCGTCGAAGCTCTCGGTCTTGGAAGGAACCACGAACAGGTTTGACATCCGGGCCACCGGCTCTCGTCCCGCCGCAGCGCGGCCATGGCCATTGGAATGCAGCGGCCCTCCCTGCACCGGAGCGCGCGAGAGCAGGAACGTCTTCAACACGCCTTTGTCGACCAGCACGGTGCGCTGCCCCGGCACTCCCTGCTCGTCGTAGAGATAATGGCCGTTCAACGATTCGGACCCGGCTTTGAGCGCGGTCGGGTCGTCCACGATCGAGAGAAATGCGGGCAGGATCTGCTTGCCGATCTGGCCCTTGAAGGTGTGCCCGTCCTTCTCGTCGTTCTGCCGCTCGCCTTCCAGCCGATGCCCGACCGCCTCGTGGAAGAGAACGCCCGCCGCCTCCGGCGCAAGCAACGCCGGGCCCGTGTACGGATCGAGCACCGGCGCCATCCGCAGCGCCAGGAGCTCGTCGACCATCTCGTCGACCATGGCGGACAGCTTGTCGCCGCGCGGCAGCTCCGCTTCGGTGGGCGCGTAGAAATCGCGGCCGTTCTCGAGCAGCATCCCGTCGGGCGCGCGGGCGTAGGCCTGGACGTGCAAGCCGTAGATGGCGTTCTCCTGCACGAGCCGCGCGCCTTCGCTGCTCGCGTACTCGCGCTGTTCGTATTCGGCGGTCACCCGCATGGAAGAGTCGAACAGCTCCGGATGCGGCCGCAGCCGCGCGGTCTGCATCCGCGCTTCACGGATCCAACCCGCCTTGTCGAACGGGTGCGGCAGCGGCTTCGCGATCGCCACCTGCGGCTCCTCGCGGGAGAAGTTGGGCGGCTGATCGGGATCGTCGGGCTTCGAGATTTCCTTGCCCTGCTTCTTCAGATACGTGGCGAGGGCCTTCTTGTAGGCTTCGTCGGTGAGGAGCCAGACGGCATTGCGCAAAGCCAGCTCGTCGTCGTCGAGCGGCGCCTCGCGCCCGGCGGTGTAATTGGTGTCGGAGCCTTCGAAGTCGAACATTTCCTGCTGCGTGCTGCTGTCGAGCTGGTAGCTGCCGACCCGCACGTCCACTTGCATCCTGCGCGCGTGCCGGGGATGGTCGATGAAGAGCGCCCCATACTTCGCGCCCACGTCCTCCGCGTCCACCCCGCGCAGCGAGTAGCCGATGAAGTACGGCGGCTCGTGCCCGCGAAGCTGCAGCGACTTCTGCGACCGCGCAAGCTCGTCGGAGAGCGCGGACAGCATCCGCTGGCGGGGGTCGTGCGGGTCCGGGTTGAAGGCAACGGCGGCAGCGAGAAGCAGTGAAAGCATGAGCCTTTGTAACTCGCGACCACGGGGTGCGCGCTAGAGACGCGAGACGCGGCGCGCCTTCATACCCGATCCCGCGCGTTGGAGCGGTTCTTGTCGATGATCGCGATCAGGAAGATGAGGTAGGCAACGAGCCGCATGACGTACACGGCGCGGGGCGCATCCGCACCCGAGCCGGTGATCGACAGCGCCACTCTGCCGGCGCCCAGTAGCCAGAACGCGAGGCCGAAATAGCCGAAGAAGCGGTCGTGCGTCTTTCGCCAGAAGCCGAAGAAGTAGAGGCCCGTCACCCAGCACAACGCAGCGATTGCGCCATAATTGAAGTGGGCCAGGGAGTAGGAGATCACCGGGGCTCCTTCACCAGCGCGCGGACGAGGATGGCGAGCCCGGCGATCGCCGGTAACGAGCGCACCGCGACGAGGTCGATGTCCGGCAGCGCGAAGACGTCCACGAGCAGCGCCAGCTCGTTGAGCGCAAGCCCGGTGAAGCACAGCGCGGCCGAGAGCAAGAGCCGCGACGGATTGCGCCGGTGGCCGCGGAAGAGCAGCACCGCGCAGGCGCCGCCCACCACGACCGACAGCACGTTGACGGCGAGCGCCCCGATCACCTTCGCCTCAGGTCGAACGCGTTGGCGAAGCTGCGCACGGAATCGCTCCTGGGAGAGAAGATCCGGCTGATCACGGTGACCCGCCGCTCCGCATAGCAGCGGGCGACCTCTTCGATCACACGTGCCGTCTCGCTGGTGTCGGGTGCATACCGATAGCGCGGCGGATCGCCGCTCACAGCGACAAAGCCGCGCCCGGCCAGATCGGTGAGGCGATCCGGCGCGGTCGAGGGGCCCAGCCGCAGCTCCGCGGTGACCTCGCGCGCTTCGAATTCGCGGGTTCGGTGCGCACGCAGGAGAAGCAGGATCTCCAACTGCTCGAGGTTGTCGATGTGCGTCGCGATGAACCGCTCGACGTTCCCGGGTAACTCCGCCATCCGGCTCCTCCCGCACGGATGCACGCACGGATCAGACGGAAGACGTTAGACGGATATTCGTTTGAACGCAAACGATCTCTGCGCCGTCGCGGCGCGCCACTCTGAGCGCGCAAACAAAAACAGCGCGACTGGGCCGCCCGGAATCGGACCCAGTCGCGCCACCGGCAGCCCCGGAAGGGGCCACCGACTCGCAGTCTAGCGCTGTTACGCGCTCCGGATCTTGTCGCGCCCGAACGTCACCTTCTTGGTGGCGTTCCGGGTGTCGATGACGAGCTTCGCATCGCGCACGAGCTTCTGGTAGTCGATGCTGTCGTGGTCGGTCGCGATGACCACCACGTCCGCCTCGTCGACGCCCTTCTGAAGATCGACGCTCTCCATCTCCAGCATGTACTTCGGCTGGTGGCGCATCTCCTTCATCTTCGGGCAGTACGGGTCGTGGTAGCTGACGGTCGCGCCCTTCTCGCGGAACAACTCGATGAGGCGAATGGACGGGCTCTCCCGCAGGTCGTCGATGTTCTTCTTGTAGGCGAGGCCGAGGATCAGCACCTTCGAGCCCTTGAGCGCGCGGCCCTGGTCATTCAAGGCCTCCATGGTCCGCTCGATCACGTGGTGCGGCATCTGCCAGTTGATCTCGCCGGCGAGCTCGATGAACCGGGTATTGAATTCGAACTCGCGCGCCTTCCAGGTCAGATAGAACGGATCGATGGGGATGCAGTGTCCGCCCAGGCCGGGGCCTGGATAGAACGGCATGAATCCGAACGGCTTGGTCTTGGCGGCGTCGATCACTTCCCAGATGTCGATGTTCATCCGCTCGCAGAGGAGCTTCATCTCGTTGACGAGCGCGATGTTGACGCAGCGGAAGATGTTCTCGAGGAGCTTGGTGAGCTCTGCCTCGCGGGTGCCCTTGACCGCAACCGTCTTGGTGATGGCCGAATCATAGAGCGCGCAGGCGACTTCGGTGCACTGCTTGGTGTAGCCGCCGACGACCTTTGGAATGGTCGCGGTATTGAAATTGGGATTGCCCGGATCTTCGCGCTCCGGCGAGAAGGCGAGCAGGAAGTCGATGCCGGCCTTGAGGCCCGACAGCTTTTCGATGATGGGCTTCACCACCTCTTCGGTGGTTCCCGGGTACGTCGAGCTCTCGAGGATGACGATCTGCCCCGGCCGCACGTACGGGCCAATCGCCTCCGCGGTCTTTTCGATGTACGTCATGTCCGGCTCGCGGTTGGCGTTCAGCGGAGTCGGGACGCACATGATCAGCGCGTCGGCAGTGGAAGCCTTGCGGAAGTCGAGCGTGGCGGTGAACGGCTTTTCCAGCTTCGTCGCCTTGGCGATGCGCTCGCCCGAGATGTGCTTGATGTAGCTCTGGCCCTTCTCGATGGCGTCGATCTTCCGCTGATCGATGTCGAAGCCGATGACCGGGAAACCCTTCTCCCCGAACGTCAGCGCGAGCGGCAACCCGACGTAGCCGAGTCCGCAAATGCCGACCACGGCATCCTTGGTCTGAATCTTCTCCAACAGCGTAGGCTCTTTGATCTGCAACATCGAAACGACCCTCCCCTTCGGCGCCCTGTGGGCATTGAAGGGCGGCGGCCTTCCGGGCAGCCGCCCACTTGGATGAGCGAGAAGCTAGGCACTCCCTCGTTTGGACGGAAGCCGCAGTACGGCGGTGAAAATGCGGGCCGGCGCGGTGCCGAACAGCTCCAATTGGATGCGCGTCGCGGGCCGCTTTTCGGCGTAGCCCGGCGAGACGTCGGTGGCGTCGAGCGAGAGCGTCCACGGCAAGGTCGCGCCGAAGGCAAACAGCGCCACTTCCCCGCCGGACGAGTCGCGCACCGAGACGCAGCGGGTGGTGTCCAGGCCAAAGGCGAACCCGGCCCCGTGCAGCGCTTCCAGCCGCGCCACTTCGGCCTCGCTGGCGGGCCGCTGGTTGAGCTGGGTGTGCGGGACGTAGAGGCGAGACGCGAACGCATGGTCGCCGTCGCCGGAGAGCTCGTCGGCAAGCACCGCCGCGTCCTCGCTCAAGCAGACCTTGCGGCGATGCACGGCGATGCCGATGCGGCCGTAGCCGAAGTGCTCGCCGGTGGCGGTTTCGAAGCCCTCCTGCACGCCGACGGACGTGACCCGGGCGCGAGCGGTGTCTGGCAGCGCGAAGAGGCGGCCGGGGACGATGCGGTTCTGCTCGGCGCCGTCCACCTGAACCGTCGAATGGCCGGCGGTGCCTCGGCGCGCATTGCGCTCGGAGGGGTCGCGCGCATAGACGAACGTGCCGCGGTCGACGATCAGGTCCACGCCGCCGAACGACAGCTCGACGGAGTTCTTGTCGTTGTGCGCGTGCCCGCCGGTGCCGCCCTGCCCGTTCGGACCCGCGGACAGGCACAGCGAGGCGTCGCCGGATCGCAGCGCGGCAATTCCGGCGTCGCGCAACAGAACGCTGCCGGGTCCGACGGCGCGCGGCGAATGACGGCGCAGGCCTTCCGGGCCCAAGAGCCAGACCACTTCCGGCGGGCACGGCCCGCTCGCGAGCGCAGGATCGGACAGCGCGGCAGAGCCGATGCCGGACATGAAGGCAGACTCGAGAGCGCCGCGCGGCACGAGCGGCAGCGCCCGGCAGGAGTCGAGATCGCCAATCTGCGGCAGCTCGCCCGACGGCTTCTGCAATTGTGCGAGGCTCTGGAACAACCCCCGCACCGCGTGCACCACTTCGGCGGGCGCAGGCTTTCCCGCCGCGCGCGAGGCGAGCACAGCGAGCAGGAACATCTCCGCGCACAAGCGCTGGTAGCCGATCGAAGCTTCGAAGTGCGTGCCGTCCGCGCGCACCTGGCGCGGAATCTCTTCCCACAGCCTGCGCGCAAAGGCGGAGTGCCAGCGCGACAGTTCGGGAAAGAGCGCGCCGGCGACGACCAGCCCGACCAGGTCGGCGGCGTAATGATTGGTGCGGATGGCGCCGGTTTCTTCCAGGTGCTCGGAGACGTAGCGGCAGTGCTCGTCGAGCGCCTCCACGACGGGAGCCGCGGGAACGTCGTCGCGGACCAAGGCGTAGCTCGTCGCGATGTTGCAGGCGCGCAGCGACACCTCCATCGCGCAGCTCCATTGCACCCCGAAGCCCGGACGGTTGGTGGCGCGAAAGTGCTTGAGCTCGTCTTCCCAGGCTTGCGACCAGGAAACGTCATCGGTCAGCCAGCGCGCCTGCGCGTACCGCCACAAATGCGAGAGCCGGCCCACCTCCCACATCACCTTGGCGTCCGCGCCGGGCTGGAAGAGGTTCACCTTTTCGCCCGCTTCACCAGGCTCGTAACGAACTCCCGGCACCAGCGGATCGCGGTGATAATCGATGCGCGCCGGCACCGCGCCCGCGTCGACCCGCCGCGGCGCCTCCGCCGAGACACCGGTGCAGTCGCGCCATTCGCCGAACAGCAAGAGGCGCCCTTTCTTGGCCTCGCGCGCCTCGTGCAGCACCGCCTCCGTCTCGGAAGGCCAGCGCTCGGACATCAGGCGGCGCACTTCCTCGCGGTCTTTCGGATTCACCAGGGCGGGCCGCTCGGCGGTCGTGGGCCGCGTCTTCCGCGAATCCAGGAAGACCGCCGGGACGCCCAACGCCCGCCGCGCTCTCACCGCCAGGGCGCGTGCAATCTCGCGCGGCGGAATGGTCCGCGCGAGATAGCTGTAATACTCGAAGTCCATTTCACGCAGCCTGCTTCTTGCGCTCCAGCAACGCGGCCGCGACGATCTCCTGCATCTCGCCGACCCGCGCTTCCCAGCCTTCGCTGCGCATCTGCGCCGCCCGCACTTCGCTCGGGCCCGCGCCGGCGGAGATGGCCGCCGCGATCTCGCGCACCACGTCGTCCGGATCCTTACCGATGCGGCAGACCCCGAGCCGCTCGACTTCGGGAATGGCGGTCGACACGCAGGGCAGCCCGGCCGCCAGGTACTCGCGCACCTTCAACGGATTGGCCGCGAGCGTCAGCTCATTGACCCGGAACGGCATCAGCGAAACGTCGAAGGCCTTGGCGTAGCGCGGCAGGTCTGCATACGGCTTGCGACCGACCACGCGGATGTTCTTCGCTCCTTCGAGCGGCGACATGTCGGTGGTGGAGTTGCCGACCAGCACCACGGTGCCGCCGGAGAACGCGTCCGCCACGTGGCGGATGAGCTGCAGGTCCACCCAGTCCGCGATCAATCCCCAGAAGCCGATGATCGGGCCGGGCGCGCCCTTGAGCTCGTCCGGGATGGTGGTGGTGGGCGCGAAGGCCTTGGCGAAGTGCTCGAGGTCGACGCCGTGCTGGACGAGGTGCGAGTTCGGGTTCACCCGGGCCTTGTCCTGCCGCAGCTTCTCCGACGAGCAAATGACCACGTCGGCCTTGAGCATCAGCCGCCGCTCGAGCTCGCGGATCTCCTGCGCGGGCGCATCGCTGAAGGCGCTGAACTCGTCCACGCAGTGGTAGACGACCAGCGACTCACCCAAGGTGCCCGAGACCGGCGCGCTGGAGGGCAAGAAGCTCCAGGAGATGACGTCCTTGAAGTCGAGCTGCTGCATGGCGCGCTGGATCTGCGCCTTGAGCAAGGCCCCGT
>DASXHM010000118.1:0-11304 GCA_036488495.1 Myxococcales bacterium
GGAAGCGGTGCGCTGATGTGTCGGCTTCCGGAGCGACGAGGCCCGATAAGGTAGCTGTCTCCATCGGCAAGCAAGCTGTGCATCGCCTGCTGCCGGTGTCACCCCCCCAAACGCCGCTCACCAACTAACGGACAATGCGCAGGGCCCGTCGTAGAGGGGCCCTACGGTACGCCGTCCCCTGCCGTAGGGCTGCCGGCCGAAGTAGCGCTTGCCCTCTCGAGAGCACCTCGAAAAGGCGTGCCCCGGCATGCCCGTATAACGGCAAATCCTGCTTAAAATCGAGACCTTGGCCCTTTTGAGCCGTGTAGGTGATCTGGCGACGCACGGCTCTCTCTGTAGGAGGGCGTCCGCGCAAGACCCCGATCGCCCGATGAACACTCAAATCTGCGCACGGTGCAGCAGATCGTCCAGGGAAGAACCCGCAAGGCCCCTGAGTTGGGCTGGCGACACGGAAAGCAGCTGCCGTGTCGGGAAGCAACCAGCCAAGGAGGCCTATCATGAAGACGCTCCCCCTGTTCGCCGCACTGCTCGCCGCCGGATCCGTTTCTGCCGCCCAGGTGTGGGTCGCTCCGGCCGCTCTGAAGGTCCGGCCGAACGTGCAGGTCGACGGCTCCGCCGCCACCTCGGCCTCGCTGGCCGCGGCGCAGAACGAATTCGAAGGCTTCCAGATCGTCGTGACCGGTGCGGCATCGAACGTGTCGATGTCGTTCGACGGCCTTGTGGACGGCGCGGGCAACAAGATCTCCGGCCGCGACGTGACCCTCTATCGCGAGGCGATCATCAACGTGTCGCGCCAGAGCGGCGGCGACGGCGCCACCGGCCAGTGGCCGGACGCGCTGATCCCGGACGTCGACCCGATCGCGGGTGAGAAGCGCAACGCGTTTCCGTTCAGCGTCGCCGACGGCCAGAGCATCGCGGTCTTCGCGGACGTGCACGTTCCGCAGGGCGCGAAGGCCGGCACGTACACCGGCACCGTCCACGTCGTAGGCGGCGCCACCGCCGACGTCCCGGTCAAGCTGACCGTGTGGGACTTCGCGGTGCCTTCGACCAGCACCCTCAAGACCGCCTACGGCCTCGCCTGGAATGGTCCCTGCGTCGGCCACGGCGACTCCGGCTGCACCGGCGGCGCTGCCGACATGGCGCTGCGCGCCCGCTACGTGCAGGCCGCGCTCGACAACCACATCTCCATCCACACCCCGTACTTCACCGCGACCGTGCGCGCCGACGGCACCGCCGACTGGTCGGCCTTCGATCAGTACGCGGGCCCGTTCCTCGACGGCACCGCCAACACCCGCCTCCAGGGCGCGAAGCTGACCGCGGCGAGCGTCGACGGTTCGCCGACCTGGGCGCAGGACAACGGCTGGTCCGCCCACTTCGCGCAGAAGGGCTGGTCGCCTGAGCTCTTCTCCTACGTCTGCGACGAGCCGCCCCTCACCTGCGCCTGGTCGGACATCAACTCGCGCATCTCGTACGCGCACGGCTCGAGCCCGTCGGTGACCACCCTCGTGACCACCACCAGCAAGAACGCCACCGACAACGGCATCAACGGCATCGACATGTTCACGCCGGTCATCAACTTCGTCGAAGGCAAGCCGGGCAAGGACTACGCGGGCAACCAGCGCGCCTCGTACCCGGCGACGATGTGGTGGTACCAGAGCTGCATGAGCTACGGCTGCGCCGGTGTCTCCAGCGCCCTCGACAGCTCGGGCGAGACCGGCTGGCCCACCATGGCCATCGACGCCGACGCCACCCGCAACCGCGCCATGGAGTGGATGTCGTTCGTCTACAACGTGCAGGGCGAGCTCTACTACGAGACCACCCAGGCGTTCTTCAGCGGCGACGCGTGGACCAACCAGTACAACTTCGGCGGCAACGGCGACGGCACCCTCTTCTACCCGGGCACCACCGCCAAGATCGGCGGCCAGACGGAAATCCCGGTGGAGTCGTTCCGCCTGAAGATGATCCGCGACGGCATGGAGGACTACGAGCTCCTCAACCTGGCGAAGAGCCTCGGCCAGGGTGACCAGGCGATGGCCATCGCGCAGGGCCTGTTCCCGAAGACCTACCAGGCCACTTCGACCCCGGCGGCCATCGACGCGGCCCGCGCGCAGCTCGCGGCCCTCATCCTCCACGCCACCGGCAAGGATCAGGCGGCGGCGCCGGCCGGCGGCGACGCGGGCGGCACGTGCACCACCACCGCCTGCTCCAGCTCCGGCACCTCCACCGCGGTTGCCGCGGCGAGCGTGGCCGGAAGCGGCGGCGGCTGCTCGTCGACCGGCATGCAGCAGCTCTGGTTCGCGATTCCGGTGATTGCGTTCTTCGCGCTCCGCCGGCGCCGCGTGGCCGTGGCCGCGTAAGAAGTCACCAGCTCGATTGAAAGAAAGGCGGGTCCGCAATCGAGCGGGCCCGCCTTTTTCATTTCCGAAAGCGTTCGTTTCGAGCGGGCGTCAGGCGGCGACGGACGGCGCGGCCGGAGCCGCCGCCACCGGCAAGGGCGGCGCAGGCTTGCGCCCTGGAATCCACTCGCGCAAGGGCGGCAGGATGCCCATCGCCCGCAGCGCCGCGAGGTAGGTGAGGCCGAAGACGATGCCGGTCTCGAAGAGCTGCGCCAAGAGCGGCCCGCGCGCGAAGTGCAGCATGACCGCGCCGGGGACCACCGAGATGAGCGCCGCGACCACCTGGTACCAGAGCTCGCGCGGCAAGGCCCCGAGGATGGAGCGGTGGAAGAGCTTCGCCGCGCGGTGGAGCAGGATCATGCGGCAGGTCTCCTCCGCCGCCATCCAGCCGCCGAGCGCGCCGATGAGGCCGAACCGGTGCAGGCCGACCCAGACGAAGGCGACCGTCATGAGCAGCTTCCCCACGCTGACGTTGAAGAGGAACCTCTTCTGCGCCCGGGCGCGCATCACTCCGTCGAGCGGCAGCGCGGCCATGGGGATGGAGCAGATGGCGAGCCGGAAGAGCGGCACCGCGCCCAGGTACTTGTCGGTGAAGAGGAAGCGGATCACCTCGGGCGTCACCAGGAAGAGGAGCGCCATGGTGGGCACGAAGACGAAGGCCATCTTCGCCACCGCCTCCTGGAAGAGCTTGAGCGCGCCTTCGTTGTCGTTCTTGGCGTCGTGCTCGGCGATGCCGAGTTGGAGGATCTCCGACACCGGCGTGTAGAGCATGTCGATGATGGGCAGTTGGAAGCAGCCGACTTTGTAGATGGCGTAGGTGGCGGCGCTGACCGTGGCGCTGACCAGGATGCTGTGGAAGTTCTGCTGCGGGATGATGAGCGCGAAGGCGGCCGCGAAGGGCAGCGCGTAGTGGAGCTGCCGCTTCATGTCCGGCCAGGAGAGGACGAAGCCGCTCTTGATGGCGCGGGTCCAGCAGGCGAGAGCACGGGCGAAGTTGGCGACCACGCAGCCGAGGAAGACGCCCTCGAGCGAGCGATAGTAAAGCGCCCCGCCGACCACGCAGAAGCTGTACAGGCCTTCGGTGGCGATGCGGGCCAGCGCGGATTCCTTGATGCGGCCTTCGGCCATGAAGGCGCCGTCGAAGGTTGCGCCGGTGATCTTGAGGCCGGTGAAGGCGGCGACGTAGGGCATCAGCCGGCGCAGGTCCGGGTTGTGGAAGGAGTCGGCGACGAGCTTGCCGAAGGTCAGCATGAGCACCGTCGCGAGCGCGCCGACGATGGTGGTGAGGAGCACCGCGTGCGAACGCCAGATGTCCCTCTTCTCCGGCTCGCGCGGGGTGAAGTAGACGAGGCTCGGGGAAAGGCCGAGCGGCAGCACCAGGTAGAGGATGTTGGCGAGGAGCCAGGCCTGGTTGAAGGTGCCGTACTTCGCGGGCACCAGCACGCGCGCGAGGACCATCGGGATGGCGAAATTCAGCGCGGCGATGGCGAGGCGCGCCGCCATCAGCGGGCTGGCGCGCTTCATGATGGAAACCTGGCTCACTACGTTCCCCCTACGCCGCGGAAGTTGTGGAGGCAGGGGTCCGCGGGCAAGCGGCTCCTTTAGCCAGAATCGGGCCAAGCGCTCGCCGCGCACCGGAAACTGTCGGCTAGAATCGAAAGCGCCATGAAGACCAAGACAGAGCTGCTCAAGGATGCGCGCTCGCAGGTGCCCGAGCTGACCGCCTCCGAGCTGTCCAAGCTGCCGCAAAAGCCTTTGCTCGTGGACGTGCGCGAAAAGGACGAGACCGACGCCGGTGTCCTGCCCGGTGCAAAGCTGATTCCACGAGGGTTTTTGGAGCTTCGCGTCGAAGAGGCCATCCCCGATCACGCGGCTGACGTGGTGCTGTACTGCGCCGGCGGCACACGATCGCTCCTGGCAGCCCGTTCGCTCCGGGAGATGGGCTATACGCGCGTCCGCAGCCTCGCCGGGGGCTTCGGGGCCTGGAAGGCGGCTGGTCTACCAGTCGACGTTCCCGCGCGCCTCACCGACGCGCAGCGCGCCCGCTACAGCCGCCACCTGCTCATCCCCGAAGTCGGCGAGGCAGGGCAAGCCAGGCTCCTCAAGGCGAAAGTTTTGCTCATCGGGGCGGGCGGTCTGGGGTCGCCGGCGGCCTTGTACCTGGCGGCAGCCGGCGTCGGGCGGCTCGGCATCGTCGACGACGACGTGGTCGACGAGTCCAATTTGCAACGCCAG
The DNA here is from genome assembly GCA_036488495.1 of Myxococcales bacterium. Taxonomy (GTDB): domain Bacteria; phylum Myxococcota; class Myxococcia; order Myxococcales; family 40CM-4-68-19; genus 40CM-4-68-19. Next base: position 4,632 of record DASXHM010000118.1, read on the forward strand.
ATCCTGCACGCGAACGACCGCGTCGGCATGCCCAAGACCGAGTCGGCGAAGAAGACCATCAAGGGGCTCAACTCCGACGTGACGGTGGACGAGCACCGGATGCGGCTCAACCGCGACAACGCGCTCGACCTGTTCGGCAAGTACGATCTGATCCTCGACGGCTCGGACAACTTCGGCACCCGCTATCTCGTCAACGACGCCTGCGTGCTGCTCGGGAAGCCCAACGTGCACGGCTCCATCTTCCGCTTCGACGGACAGGCGACGACCTTCGTGCCCGGCAACGGCAATCCCTGCTACCGCTGCCTCTTCCCCGAGCCGCCGCCGCCGGAGCTTGCGCCATCGTGCCAGGAGGCCGGGGTTTTGGGCGTGTTGCCGGGGATGATCGGCATCATCCAGGCGGTCGAGGCGGTGAAGCTGATCCTCGAACGCGGCGAGCCGCTGGTCGGGCGGCTTCTCCTCTACGACGCGTTGGAGCAGCGGTTCCGCGAGGTGAAGTACGCGCGCGACCCGCAATGCCCGGCTTGCGGCGATCGGCCGATGACCGAGCTGTTGCCGGAATATACTGAAGCGACTTGCGCGATTCCGGCGCGACACTGAGTATCTACTCACGCGGCTTGCGCGGTCTGGCAACGCCACTGAGCATTGCGACCCGCTACTGAATGTCGAACTCCGTCTGTGCCGAGGCGACCTTGCCGCCGGCGATCAAGAGCGCGACGCCAGCCACCCCGAGGAGGACTGAGCCGATCAGGAAGCCGCTAGCGCCGCAACTGCTGCCGTGGTCGGTATCGCTGCTGCAGACCGCGTAGCCGAGCAACGCGCCGGTGCCGCCCAGGACGGCAGCGACTCCACCCGCCAGCAAAAGGGCCCTGCCGTTCGCGCGGCTGCTCGACGAATACGGGTGAACGGCGAGCGTCGCATCCTCCTCGCGCAGCTTGAGGCTGAACCGCGCGCTCGACGCGAGGCCCTGACCGCCGAGGTAGAACTCCTCGTCGGGAAAGAATTCGACCTCCGCATCGCACGGGGCGCGACAGACAATCGCGTTGGAGGCGCGCCGAAGCTCGACGCGGCTGTCACCGGTGAGCAGATGCACCCGCCGCTTCCACGGCATGTGCTGGTTCGGGTCGCCCGGTTGAGGAGCCTGCAGGGACGCATTCCCCGCTGGAGAGGTCTCCTCGGGTGGGTTCGCTGCTCGAGGACCCTGCCCGGGGGCGGTTGCGCGCGAGGGCGTCTCCTCGGGCGGCGGAGGGGGCGGTTCGGTCGCGCGCGCGGCAAACGCGCAGCAGACGACAATGCAAAGGGTGCGCTTCATTCGACCACCGTGAATTTCGTTGGCGGGTTGGCGACCATGATCAGTCCTCCGACGCCCGCCAAGAGCGACGAACCGATGCCGAGCCCGAACATCACCTGCTGCGGGGTGCGCGCGCAGTCATTGTCGTGCAAGGCCGAATGGAGGCAGTAGCCGAGGTAGACGTAGCTCGCAACGAGGCTCGCGATGCCGATGGCCGCGCCGGTCATGAGCACGGTCTTGCCGAAACTGCGCGCCGCGAGGGAACTCGGCTCGACGCGCAAGGTCGCCTGTTCGCGAAGCCGGAACGTGAACGGCTCGCTGGGAACCACGCCGGGACCGCCGATCACGAACGCATCGGCGTCGTTCACCGAGAGGTCTTCGTCGCACGGCGCACGGCACAGGAGCTCGCCGGTCGCGCGCCGCAGCTCGACGCGGTCGTTCGGGCTCAAGAGGTGCACCTGCATGTTCCAACTGGCGCCCGGCGGACGAATCTGCACGGCGGTCGAGGGCCCCGGTGGCGGCGGAAGTTTCGCGGGCGGCGGCAAACCCGGCAGCGCCTCTGCAGGAACCTTCGACGCCGGAGCCTGGAGCGGAGTTTCTCCCTCGGGCGGCGCCGGCGGAGCGGTTTGCGCGCGCGCGACGGCGGTGCAGCACAAGAAGCCGCAAAGGACTCTTTTCATCCGCGTTACCCCCCGGCGCCATCAGCCTCGCGGGCGCCTTCTTCGGACGGACTGCGGACCCGCCGAACCGACCACACGGGACGAAGCGCGAACGGCCGCGTGGAGCGGCCGCCCGAACGAACCTGAAAGCCGCCCGAAGGCAGCCTTCAGCCGTAGCTCTTCTCCTGCTTTTCCTGCTCTTCCTTGCAGCGGATGCACATCGTCGTCACCGGCCGCGCTTCCAGCCGCTTGAGCGAGATCTCCTCTTCGCAGATCTCGCAGATGCCGAAGGTGCCCGCCTCGATGCGGCCGAGCGCATCGTCGATCTTCTTGAGCAGGAACTTCTCCCGATCGCGCAGCCGGAAGACCATGCTCTGCGTGTACTCGGACGAGGCCAGGTCGATCTCGTCAGGCAGGTCGTCGGTGTCGAAGGTGGCCTCCTCGGTGAGCGTTTTGCGGGCGCTCATGAGGAGGCTCCGCTTGGACTCTTCGAGCAGCTTCTTGAAACGCTTCAGATCCTTCTGGTTCACTGTGCTGCCCCCGCGCTGCCGGCGCCAAGCTGCCTCACGGAACATCGGGAAACCGTCGAATCGACGGCCGAAAAAAAAGAGGCGGGATAGTAGGAACCCTGTAGGGTCTGCGTCAAGGCAAATGGCGGACAGCAAGCTCGACCGCGAGTTCCTGCGCAGCATCTTGACGTTGGCGGCGAAGCCTGCGGTCGACCATCTCTTGCTCGTTTCCGATGCCCCGCTCTCCAAGGACGACCTGCGCGGGCGGCCCTTGAAGAAGAAGATCATCTACGCGGTGAGCGAGGAACAGCTTGCCACCGCGCTCCGCAAGCAGGGCTACGTGTGCGTGACGGTGCCCCCGTACGACTACTCGCGGATCGAGAAGGTCAAGGTCGCCCTGGTGGCGGCGGTCACCGCCAACGCCCTCGAGGACGGCGAGGACGTGCTCTGCCTGACCGGGCGCGCCGGAACCAGGCTCCCCGACACCGTGGTCCGGCTGCAGATCGGCCGCGGCTTCGAGGAGAAGGCCTCCATCGACACGCAAGGGCTCGGCGCCGAGTTCAGCTCGCAGGTGGTGGAGGCGCTGGTGTCGCTGGCGATGGCCATCGGCCACGAAGGCTTCGAGGGCCACCCGATCGGCACCATCTTCGTGCTCGGCGACTCCACCACCATCATGGAGAAGAGCAAGCAGCTCACCATCAATCCCTTCCAGGGCATCAGCGAGACCGAGCGCAACGTGCTCGATCCGCGCATCCGCGAGGCGATCAAGAACTTCGCGGTCCTCGACGGCGCCTTCGTCATCCGCGAGGACGGCGTGGTGCTCGCCGCCGGACGATATCTCCAGACCGGCGAAGACAAGGTGGAGCTGCCGCTCGGCTTGGGCGCCCGCCACGCGGCGGCGGCGGCGATCACGCTCGAGACGAAGGCGGTGGCCATCTCGGTGTCGCAGTCGAGCGGCGCGGTGCGGGTGTTCAAGGGCGGGCAAGCCGCTCTCGAGTTGCAGCAGGTGGCGCGCCGGAGCTGACGTGTGCTGGTGGCGCGCCGGGAGTTGCGTGTGCTGGTGGCGCGCCGGGAGCTGACGACTTTACAGCGCGCGGCGGACACCCGATAACCCGCGAGCATGTCCGTCTTCCTCGATGCCTGCTTCAAGCGCCCGGTGGCGCACACGCCGGTGTGGATCATGCGCCAGGCGGGCCGCTACCTGCCGCAGTACCGGGCGGTGCGCGAGAAGGTGAAGTTCCTCGAGCTGTGCAAGACGCCTGAGCTGGCCGCGGAAGTGACGCGGCAGCCGGTGGACATCCTCGGCGTGGACGCGGCCATCCTCTTCAGCGACATCCTGGTGGTGCCGGAGGCGATGGGGATGGAGCTCATCCTCGACGACCGCGGGCCCCAATTTCCCGAGCCGCTGCGCTCTTCGGCCGACGTCGGCAAGCTCTTGGTTCCGGATCCGTCTGAGAAGTTGCGCTTCGTCGCCGACACCATCCGGCTCTTGCGCAAGGACTTGCGGGTGCCGCTGATCGGGTTCTGCGGGGCGCCCTGGACGCTCGCGGCGTACATGATCGAAGGGAAGACTTCGCGCAGCTTCGAAAAAGCCAAGGCCGCGCTGCTCGGCGACGAGTCCTTGGCGGACGCGCTCCTCTCCAAGATCACCGACGCGCTCATCGCCTACCTCAACCTGCAGCTCGAGGCCGGCGCGCAGGCGCTGCAGATCTTCGACTCCTGGGCGGGCGCTCTTGGGCCCGACGACTACGCGCGGCTGGGCGCGCCCTATGTGAAGCGGCTCATCTCGGGGCTGAAGCGGCAAAGCCAGCCGGTCATCGTCTTTGGCGTCGAGACAGGCGAACTGCTCGGGCAGCTCGCGCAGACTGGCGCGGATGTGGTCGGGGTCGATTGGCGGGTTTCTCTCGACGAAGCGCGCAAGCGCACCGGGCCTTCGGTCGCGCTGCAGGGCAATCTCGATCCGGCAGCGCTTTTTTTGCCTGAAGACAAGCTGCGGCCGCGGGTGGCGCGAGTGCTGGAGCAGGCCAAGGCAGCGGGTCCGGGGCACATCTTCAACCTCGGGCACGGCATCCTGCCGGGGACGCCGGTCGCGAACGTCCAGGCGCTCGTCCGGCAGGTCCACGGCGACTGACGCTCGCGCCGGCCGCAGCGCTTCGCGCGGCGCACACCTTGCAATCTAGCGGGCGCTGCACAGCTTTCCCCGCAAGGGGGTTGCATGCGCGTCCTGTTCACAGGTCTGGTTGCACTCGCCGCGGCGTTCGCGGGCGTCCGGCTCGCCAGTGCGGCGAGCGCCGTGAGCGTCCCCGTGCCGGCGCGGCCGCCGCCTCGCGCGACGCCCGCCAGGCCCAACCCGAACCCCAATACCACCCGCCCGACCACGCAGCCCACCAACGCGGGACTTCCGGCTGGCTTCGCGCTGGACGCAGGGCTGCCGGCCGGTGTGCGGCTCGACGGAGGGTTGCCTTCTGGAGTGTCGCTCGATGCCGGGCTGCCGGCCGGCGTGCGGTTGGACGCAGGTCTCGCCAACGGCGTCGCCCTGGACGCGGGCCTTCCCGCCGGAATCCGCCTCGATGCGGGCGTCAATGTCAGCCCGCAGCAGGCCGAGGCGAACGCGCTGACCAATCCGCTCAACACCACCAACGGAACCACCATCAACGGGACGACGGCCGTCAACAGCAACGTCGCCGCGACCACCAATCAGATTGCGGCGCCGGTGGCGGGCAGCGGCTTTCCGCTCGGCTTCGGGATGGGCGGCGGCGGCGCCTCCGTCGGCGACACCAGCACGCTCAGCTCGCCGGCAGGTCCGCGCGTGGGCACCGGGCCTGATGTCGGTACCGGCCCGTCAGTGGGGACCGGCCCGAACGTCGGGACTGGCCCGAACGTGGGAACCGGCGCGAACGTCGGCACCGGCCCGGGGTTCGACGGCGGGACCTAAGAAAACGTCTGAGAACTGTCGGGGGCGCTCGGATGTTATAGGGGCGGCGTGCTGCCGCTCCGGTCACCCGCCGTAAAAGCGCCGCGCGTGGGCGTCCTGCTCCTGAACCTGGGCGGGCCCGACTCGCTCGAGGCGGTCGAACCGTACCTGTACAACCTCTTCAACGACCCGTTCCTGATCCGCATACCGCTCCTCGTCGGCCCGTTGCGCCGCTGGTTCGCGCGGACCGTCTCGCGCAAGCGGGCGCCGCACGTCCGCGAGCTGTACCGCGAGATCGGCGGACGTTCGCCCATCCATCCGTTGACCGAAAAGCAGGCGCGCGCGCTGGAAGCGGAGCTGCCGCACGACCACCGTTGCTACGTCGCGTTCGCCGCCTGGAACCCGTACATCCGCGAAGCCGTGGCGCAGGCCAAGGCGGACGGAGTGCGCGAGCTGGTCGGGGTCTCGCTCTTTCCGCAGTGGTGTTCGGCGACCACCGCATCGGTCTTTCACGACCTGCGCAAGGCCGCTCTCGCCGCGGGACTGCCGCTCCGCGAAGTCGATCGGTATCCCAAGGATCCGCAGTATCTCGACGCGCTCACCAGCACCGTCCTGGAAGGTTTACGACGGTTTGAAGACCCCGCGAAAGTGCACGTGCTCTTCTCGGCCCACGGCGTGCCGGTCTCGATCATCAAGAAAGGCGATCCGTACGAGCGCGAGATCCACGAGACGGTCCAAGGCGTCGTCCAGCGGCTGCCGAAGGGTCAGGAGTGGTCGCTCAGCTTCCAGAGCAAGGTAGGGCCGGTGAAATGGCTCGAACCGGCAACCGCCAATCATCTCCCCGCGCTCGCCGCGAAGGGCGTCAAGGAAGTGCTGGTGGTCCCGGTGGCGTTCGTGAGCGATCACATCGAAACGCTGCACGAGCAGCGTATCCTCCTGCGCGACATCGCAGTCAAAGCCGGGATCCAGAAGTACGAGGTGGCGAACGCGCTCAACGACTGCCGGTTGTTCGCGCGCGCGCTCGGGCGGCTCGTGAAAGAGGTCGAGTCGCGCGTCGCCTCCTGAAGGCTGCACGACCGGCGCGCGTCGCCTGCTGAGAGCTGCAGGACCCTCGCGGCCCACAGCGACCGCGCGCTTGCCCGTTTTGTGTTAGCAAGCCAACCGTCATGGGACAACCCGCCCCGCCAGAGGGGCCTCCCGAAGACCCAGACCAAGAACCGCCGCTGCCGCCAACCGGCTGGCAAAAGTTCAAGCGCGCGGTGCTTGGCGGGCCCAAGGACATCGCCGATCCGGACCTCTTCCA
>DASXHM010000131.1:0-31599 GCA_036488495.1 Myxococcales bacterium
TCTTTTTCGCAAGCAAAGCCGTTCGCGTTCGTGTTCGCGTTTTCGTTCGGGGGACTCGTTCGCGGTCGCGTTTTCGTTCGGGGGACTCGTCGCGTTCTCGCTGTCGAGAGCGGTAGCGAGAACGCGAACGACAACCACAACCACAACCACAAACGCGAACCCGAACGCGAACCACAAACGCGAACGCGAACGCGAACCCGAACCCGAACGCTGTCGCGCACGAAATCAGCACCAGCTAAGTGATTGGCTGCCGGTTCGCGCGCTCAGTCTTCTTCGTCGACGGGCGCCGAGGTCGCGGCGAGCCATAGCTCGTCGTACTTCGCCCGTACGCTCGCATCGAGCTGGGCGCCGAGCTCGCGCGGGATCTTCGCAACGCGAATCAGCTCGACGACATCGCTCAGATCCTTCAGGCGGTGCGGCGCCGACATCCCGCTCGCGAGCTTGAGCTCGATGAGCTTGGGCAGCGGAAGAAATCTGCCTTTCAAACCTTGGAACGCAATGGTCGCGGGATCGGGAAACGCGACTGGCTTCGGCTTTCCGTCACCCGGAAACTGTCCCGCGATCAGCACGTCGATGCCGACGTTGTTCTCGGTATCGCGCATGCTCTTGCTGCCGGCGAATTTCTCGACGTAGCTGCGACCGAGGATGCGCTCCTTCAATTCCCGCAGCCCTTCGGCAGTCAGCAGCAGATCGACGTCGACGGTGACGCGCCGGTAGCCGTACCAGTTCAAAGCCATCGCACCGGCGATGGCATAGGGAATCTTCGCGTCCTCGAGCTCGGCAATGATCTTCGAGAGCGCGCGCTGCACGTCCGCATCGCCCATGAAGAACCTCGACGCGTAGTCGACCCCGGTCCAGAACTCGCCTTCGCTTCCCTTGCGCTCCACGCATCCATCATAGTCGGAGGCGTGGAGCGCTGCATGCGACGTCCTACGAACGGCGTGGCGCTGATTTCGATCCTGGCGTGGATTGCTCTGACCTGCTGCGCATCGATTGGAAAACTGCGCCACGCCGAAGATGCAAACGATCAGGATCAGATCGGAGAGCTCGCCATTCGCGCCGTTCTCGGTACGGACCGTTCGGGAAAAGGCACGTTCGCCTGCCTCTCGATCGACGGCGGTGACGTGAGTGACGCGTTTCTTGCGCGGTTCGCCGACCTGTCAGCGCCCCAAATGAAGCACGACTCGGATTGTTCATGGTGGGGCGGCAGTATTGTTTTCCGGAGAGGCGCCTTCGACCGGGTTCCGGCTTGGCGGATCGATGTTTCCGGCATCGTGATCTCGGGAAACACGGCGACCGCCGACGTCTCCCTCGTCTGGGGAACCCTCGGGGGCGAATACTTCAAGGCGCGCTTCCGCCGGAACGGCGCCGGAGCCTGGACGCTCGACGCGCGCGATCTGGTCGAGATCGAGGAGAGCTGAACGGCCTTGCCCCCACGGCAGCGCTGCGCCACAGTGCGCGGCATGGCAGACCACAGCGGGCCGCCGCTGCCGGAGGTGCCGTATTCGTCGGTGCCGCAGCTCGTCGCTGCGCAGGCGGCGAAAGATCCCGAGCGGGTCGCGTTGAAGCAGCGCGGACCATCCGGCAAATGGCAGGAGCTGAGCTTCGGCGCGCTCGACGAACAGCGGCGCGCGTATGCGGCCGGCCTGGGCGCGCTCGGCGTGAAGCGCTCCGACGTGGTGGCGGTGGTGGCGCAGAACTCGGCCGAGATGCTCGCTGCCGAGCTCGCGGTGCAAACGCTGGGCGCCGCCAGCGCGCCCATCTTCGCCGGCTACTCCGAGGAGCTCCTTACCCACTGCATCGCGGACTCCGGGGCGCGCGTCGCGCTGGCCGGAACCGCGCTGCAGCAGCGGCAGCTCTCGGGCGCGCGCAACCTCGAACGCATCGTCGTCCTCGACGATCAGCCGCTGCCGGGAGAGCGCGCCCTACCCTTGCGGGCGCTGCGCGGCGCCGGGCTTGCCGACGAATCCCTCGCCACCCGCGACGACGTCGCGTTTTTGCTCTACACCAGCGGCACCACCGGCAAGCCGAAGGGCGTCGAGCTGACGCATTGGAACGCGCTCTCGCAACAGGCCGCTATCGCCAACCTCTGGGACGTGAACGAGAACGACGTGTTCCTGTCGTATCTGCCTTGGCACCACTGCTTCGGCGCGCTGTTCGAACGGCTGATGGCGCTGTGGCACCGCGCGCTCCTCGTCGTTGACGACTCGCGCGGCCGCGACCTCAATCGCTTGTACTCCAACTTTTTCGAAGTCCGCCCGACCGTCTATTTCGGCGTGCCGCGCGTCTACAACGGCATGATCGCGCGCGCCCAGGAAGATGCGAAATCGCGCGAGGTGCTGAAGAGCTTGCGCTTCGCCTTCAGCGCCGCAGCCCCCATCAGCGAGCCGGCCTTCCGCTGGTTCGAGTCGCTGGGCGTCCCGGTCCTCGAAGGCTGGGGACTGACCGAAACTTCGCCCTGCGTGACCATTACGCGGAAGGACTCGCAGCGCGCGCCCGGCGTGGTCGGACAGCCGTTGCCCGGGACGACCGTGCGGATCGAACCTTCCGAAGGCTTCGGCAATCGCGGCGAGATCGTGGTCAAAGGCCCGCAGGTGATGCGCGGCTACCACAACCGCCCGGAAGAAACGAAAGCGGTGCTCGACGGCGGCTTCTTTCGCTCGGGCGATCTCGGCGAATGGACCGAAGGCGGCGTGAAGCTGTCCGGCCGCGTCGACGGCGTGTTCAAGCTGGAGAACGGCGAGAAGGTTTCGTCCGGCGAGGTCGAAGCGCGCATCCTCGCCGCGACGCCTTTGCTCGAACAGGCGCTCGCCGTCGGCCCCGGCCAGACCTTCGTGACCGCGCTGTGCTGGCTTGCGCCGGGCGCCGCGCAGGCGTACCTGCGCCAGCGCGACCTCGAAATCCCGAGCGACCTCACACAAGCGCCCGAGCTGCGCCGCGCGGTGGTGGAAGCGCTGCAGGCATCCAATCTGTTGTCGCCGGTCTATTACGAGCGCGTCCGGCGCATCGCGTTCGTCCGGGAAGCGCCGACGTTGGAGTCGGGCGAGCTGACGCCGACGCAGAAGCTGGTGCGCGGCGCCGTGCTCGAAGCGCAGGCGCCGCTGGTGGCTGCGCTGCGCACAGGTGACCCGCACCCGCAGGTGGCCGACATCGTCCGCGGCGGCGCGGCGTTCGAGCAGGCATGAACACCCGCGACTCGTTTCCCGTCTTCGTCGAGCTGGTCACCCGCTGGGCGGACAACGACGTCTACGGCCATGTCAACAACGCGGTTTATTATTCGTACTTCGACACGGTGGTGAATCGATACCTGACCGACCACGGCGTCCTGCACCTGCACGAGAGCCAAAGCTTCGGCGTCATCGTCGAGACCGGCTGCAAGTTCCACGCATCGGTCGCCTTCCCCGACGTGCTGGAAGTGGGCCTGCGGGTGTCGAAGCTCGGCAACTCCAGCGTGCAGTACGAGCTGGGAGTGTTCAAGAAGGGCTCGATCGAATGCGCGGCGGAAGGAAAGTTTGTCCACGTTTACGTGGATCGTACGACGCGCCGGCCGGTGCCGATTCCGCCCGAAACCCGCGCGGTGTTGCAACCGCTGGTCGCGCCGCGCTGAGCGTACGGTCGGGCCCGATGAACACTACCTCGTCGACGGGGCTGACGGCCCTTGTTGATCGCCTCTCTCATCACGCGGGGTTGACGGTCTTGTTGATGGCCGCAAGCGAGAGCAGCGCGTCGAGCACGTGACGGAAGTGATCGGGCGCGAGGATCACTCGTGGCTCGATGTACGCGCTCCACTCGAGCGTCCGGTCGCGAACGCGGTAATGCGTGCTTGCGCGGCCGAACGAGTCGACCGCCGCAACGGCGTCCGCGTCCTCGAGGCGCTTCGTCAGGAGCACGTCCGGCGAGCGAATGACCCAGGACGCGTTGCCGACCAGCGGCAGGCCGACGTTCCAGACGATCGACCAGTCGGCGCCGCCCGGAACGTTTTCGACCGCGACGCTGAACACGTTGCCGTTGCGCCCTGGGCTGTACTTGTGGGCCACGTTCGGCGTCATCAGCGCATGAACGCTCGCGCCGCGATAGGTGCCCGAGAGCCGGCTCGTCACCGCGACGCCGCCGTCGCTCGTGATCCGTGCGTCGCCCAGCACCGGCAGAAGAGGCGACCAGGCACGATTGAACCGCCCGTTCTTGAACCACGCGGCCGCCTTTCCGATCGCGTAGCACACGACGAGAAAGGCGACGAGAACCGCCACGCCAAGCACAATCCCCTGGGTGGACATCTCCTCGTTGCGGGCGGGCGCGGCGAGGAGGACGCTCATCACCCTTTGACTCCCTTTTCCGGGTCCCACGACCCCTGCAGCTTGCGGACGTAGATGATTTGCCCGGTGTGATAGGCGTTGTGCGTTCCGATATGGGCAATGGTGGATGCGAAAGCCTTCAGCTTCGCATCGTCCGCCGCCTCGACCGCTTTCTCCCAGGCGGTGAGCACCTCGTCGAGGCCCTTCACGGTCGCCGCCCAGCTCTTTTCGTCGAAGTCGTTGAACGTCTCGTCGTTGTTGCCGCTGAACTTCGCCGGCTTCTCGCCTTTGAACTTCGCCAGCTGCCGGGTGTTCCAAAACAGCAGGTGATTGGCGAGCTGCCCGACGGAATGATTTCCGCTCTTGTCCGTCCAGGCGGCTTGTTCCGGCGTCAGCCCCGCGACGGCAAGACTCGCCGGGACGTACCATTCCTTGACGTTGTGGGAGGCGCGGAGCTGCTCGAGAAGGATGCTCTTGAGCGTGACTTCTTTTCCCGCGACCGGCAACGCGACGAGCAGCAACACGGCCAGCATTCTCATTTGTTTTCTCTCCGGCAAGTGGACCCCAAACGTAGCGGGCTTCAGCGTCCGGGCCTAGCCAATCGCGCCGCGACCCATGCCAGATCCACCCGCGGCGAGCAGTCCAGCCGCGCGCCCGAGCCCGGCAGCGACCGAGGTGAACGCATCGCCTTCCCGCAGCCGCGACTCGCCAAAGCGCTCCGCGAACGCCTGCCGGACGCTGGGAATCTTCGAGGTTCCGCCGGTCAGGAAGACGGCGTCGGGAACGAGGCCGGAAGCTTTGGCGAGGCATCGTTCCACCGCCTGGAGCAGCTCCTGCCGAAGCGGCGCGGTCCAGTGTTCGAACTCCTTGCGCGAGACGCTCGCCTCGATGTCGATGCCCGCTTCGTGAAAGGAGATTTTCGTTTTGGGCTCGGCGCTCAAGTTGCGCTTGGCTTCTTCGACCACGCGATAGAGGTGGAATGGCAGGTTCTCTTCCGCCAGCGTGACCAGGTTCTGCAGTTCGCGCGGCTTGTCGCTGGTCTTCACCGCATTGCGCAAAAAATCCAGATTCGACTTCTCCCGCAGCATCGAGAGCTCGTTCCACGCCAGCAATTTGCGCGTCATCCAATGGGGCAATTCGGTGCGTTTGAAGAGCGTCGAATAGGTGGATCCGGCGCCGAACTCCGCCAAGAGCCGGTGCTGGACGATGGCAGCGTCGAACTTGTCTCCGCCCACGTAGACGCCGCTCGAGGAGATGACGTCCGGACGGCGGTCTTTGGCGCGCCTTCGCGAGGGTCCGAGCTGCATCAGGGTGAAGTCGCTGGTGCCCGCCCCGAAGTCGCCCACCAGCACCACCTCGTCGTGCGCGAGCGACTCCTCGTAGCGCAACGCCGCCGCGATCGGTTCGATGACGAAAACCGGCTCCGGAAAGCCCGCCAGGACCGCTGCCTGCGCGAGCCGTGCTTGCGCCAGCGCGTCCTTCTCGGGGTCGGGCGAGAACACGGCCGGGCGACCGAAGACGACCTGGCTGAGCTTGCCGGACAGCTCGCGTTCGACCGATTCGCGGATCCGCGTCAGCAGCACCGCGATGAGCTGTTCCAGCTTCCAGCTCTTGCGGCGGATCTCCGTCTGGGTGAACGCCGTCGAGGGCAAGAACGTCTTGATCGACTGCAAGAAGCGCCCTTCGAAATCCTCCAGGTACCTGTCGATGGCCAGAGCGCCGGCGAGGATGTCCGCGCTTCCGTCGGGGAAGAAGAGCACGCTGCGCAGGAGCCTGCGGTCGGCGGCGCTCTCGTCGATGTCGAGGACGCGGGCAGGCTCGTCGTCTTTCCCTGGCACCGCGGCCGCACTGTTGCTCGTCCCGAAATCGATTCCCGCGCTCGTCACCGCCGCAATCTACAGCCGTGGCGACCTTCTGCGATCGCGGCTGCGAGCAGCAACGGTCGACCTCCGTGGATGCCACGCGCACCTCGCTGCCGGCACCGGCATCGGACCCGCATGACGGCGGGTCCCTTCCATCGCGGCGAGCTCGAGGCACAGCGCCTCGCCGGCATCGGTTCGGCCGGAGGCGGCATCCGGCCGTTTCTCACCGAGCAACTCCGCGACTTCTTCCGCGATTTGCCGTTCGTCGTCGCCGGAGCGCTCGACGGCGAACAGCCGCTTGCGACCGTGCTCACGGGAGCACCCGGGTTCATCTCTTCGCCGGACGCAACGACGCTCAACATCGCGACGGCGCTCGACCGCAGCGATCCGGCGCAGCGGGCGATGGTCCCCGGCGCGGCAGTCGGGCTCATCGGCATCGACCTCGCGACCCGGCGGCGCAACCGCGCCAACGGCGTCGTCCGCGCCTCCGACGAGCGCGGCCTCGTCCTCGGCGTCGAGCAGGCGTTTGGAAATTGCCCGCAGTACATCCATCGGCGCGAGGTGGACCTCGAAGTATCCCGTGCGCCGGTCGAGACCCTCGCGCGGCTCGACGTGGCTGCGCAGACTGCGATTCGTGAGGCGGATACGTTCTTCGTCGCCACTGCCAGCCGCGAGGAGGGCGGCGGCGTGGACGTGTCGCATCGCGGGGGCCCGCGCGGGTTCGTCCACGTCGACGGCGACACGCTGACCATCCCGGACTACCGCGGAAACCGGTACTTCAACACCTTCGGCAACCTGGTCTCGAACCCCCGCGCCGCCTTGCTCTTCATCGATTTCGCCACCGGTGCGCTCCTCCAGGTGCAGGGCACGACCGAAATCGTCTGGGACGGCCCCGAGCTGCGCAGCTTCCTCGCCGCGGAACGGCTCTGGCGGGTGCGCGTCGAAGGCGCCTGGCGCCGCGCGGGGCGCTGAGCTCGGTCGGATGCAGACGCTGGCTCAGTCGCGAATGCAGATGCTGGAGGTCAATCGCGCGCGAAGCGGCTCCACTCTTCCGGCAGCTTGCGCCCGAGCAGCTTTTCCGTCGCCGCCCGGTCCAAGAGCACGAAGGTGAACCGCGCCGAGAAAACCGCCGCGTCCGCTTGCGAAAGCGTCGCCTCGATCTCCGCCGTCCGCGAAGTCGAGCGCAGCATGCGCGCCCGTCCGACGACTTCCACGTTCAGCCGGGTCGGCCGCGACAGCTTTCCTTCGAATCGCGCGGTAAAACCAAACTTGCCAAGGCGAGCGATGACGACCCAGGCAGCCAGCTCGTCCGCCAGCGTGAAGACGAGCCCTCCGTGCATCAGCCCCGGCGGCCCTTCATGACCGCCACCGGGCGTGAAGCGGGTGACGACTTCTTCGCCCTCTTCGGTGAACTTCAGCCGGAACCCGGCCGGGTGCACCGGCCCGCAGCCGAAGCACGGTTGGTCAGGCCCAAACAGTGTCCCGTCAAGCTCTCGCATGACGCAGTCAAGGCCGCAGGATCTGGCGGACTGCTTCGCCCGCAGCGAGAAGCTCGAAGGCTTCGTTGATGCGCTCGAGCGGCAACTCGGAAGTGCGCAGCTTGTCGATCGGCAGCGCGCCCGACTTGTAGAGCGCGATGTAGCGCGGCACGTCCCGCTGCGGAGACGCAGACCCCATGTACGAACCGATCAGCGCCTTTCCTTCTCCGGCAAACGCGAGCGCGGGCAGCGTGATGGTCTTCGAAGGGTGCGGCAGCCCGATGGCCACCGCCGTGCCGCCTCGCTTCAAAGCCTTGAACGCAGCTTCCAACACCGGCGCAGTTCCTGCCGCTTCGAAGGCGAAATCCACCGACAGCCCCACCGCCTCCTCCGGAGACAGCGCGGAGGTGGCGCCGAGCTCCAGCGCGAGCTTCCGCTTGGAAGCAACCGGATCGATGGCGACGATTGGCTGCGCTCGCGCCAGCACCGCGCCCATCACCGCCGCGAGCCCGACTCCGCCGAGGCCGAAGATGGCAACCGACTGCCCCGGCCGCACTCGCGCCGTCTCCAAGACCGCTCCCACGCCCGTCAACGCCGCGCAGCCGAAGAGCGCCGCGATTTCACCCGGCACGTCCTGCGGCACGACCGTCGCGCTCTCGCGCGCGACCACCGCGTAGGTGGCGAAAGCGGAGCAGCCGAGGTGGTGCTTCACTTCGCCGCCGCCCGCGTCGCGCAAGAGCGGCGGTCCGTGCAACAGGTGCCCCTGGCCATTCGCGCCGGCCCCGGGAACGCACAGCGACGGCCGGCCGGCCGCGCACTCCGCGCAGCTTCCGCAGGACGGCACGAACGCCAGCACGACGCGGTCGCCTTCGCGAACATCGCGCACGCCCGGCCCGATCTGCTCGACGATGCCGGCGGCTTCGTGCCCCAGCGCCATCGGCAACGGGCGGATGCGGGAGCCGTCGACGACCGACACGTCCGAATGGCAGACGCCCGCCGCTTCGATGCGCACGAGCAGCTCGCCGGCTCGCGGCCCCGAAAGCGTCAGCTCTTCCAGCACCAGCGGCTTCGACTGCGAGTACGGCCGCGCCGCGCCCGCCGTCCGCAGCACCGCGGCGAGCGTCTTCACCCTTCCCCCGCGTCGGAAAAGCCGATTGGCTTCTCCGGGCCGAACCAGAAGCGGATGGCGTGCGGATCGACTTCGTAGACGCGCTTCGCCGCGTCGGCCAGCACCACCGCGCAGTCGGGCGAGCCGGGGTCTTCGACCACCGCCGCCCCGCCGCTCTCCAACTTCTTCTGCACCTCGAGCGAGACGTCGAGCCGGCCGATCTTGCCGCTCCGCCGCACGTAATGAAAGGTAACCTCGCCCTTGTCCGCGATCCGGTGCGATTCCACGAGCTGCCGCAGCCGCCGCGCGCGCTCCGACTGCATCCGCGCCTCGGCCGTCTTGGCCGCTTCCTTGCGCCGCTCTTCGGCCTGTTCCGCCTCGCGAGCGGCAAAGGCGTCGCGGCGTTGCTGTTCCTCGAGCGACAGCTTCTGCTCGCGAGCGCGATGCGGCGCCTTCGGTTGTTTCTGTTCCCGGGCGGCTTCCTTGGCTTCTTTCTCCGAGACGAGGCCGGCCTTGAGCAACTTGTCGCGCAGGTTCTGCATGGGGGCGCGCAGATTAGCGTCCCGCACTCGGATGCGAAAGCGTCTTGACGCAGGTGCGTTTTCGGGCGCGAAGTGCGCGCCTGTGCGCGTGGTCTTCGTCGAACAGCCATCGAACCTGCCCGCCCCGCCGGAGGGGCGCGTGGCGGTGGTGGACGTGGCGTTCGCGGGTGGCGACAACCTGGAAAAGTCGACGATGCCGTTCTTGAGCGCGCTCGGCGACAGGCTGGCGGTGTGGATCGATCACCACGAGCATCCGGTGGGTTGGTCGCGGATGCAGGGAGATCCCCGCTTCGTTCTGGTGCCCAACCAGGTTGCGCACGCTTGCCCCGAGCTGGTCACGCCGGAGGTCGTGCAACGCGCCGGCAAGGTGGACGTGGTGGTGGCGCACGCCGATTTCGACGGCCTCGTCTCGGCGGTGAAGTTCCTCCGCGGCGGCGTCGCGCCCTGGCCGGAGGCCGACGAAGACGCGCGCGCAGCGGACAGCCCCGGCCGCGGTCACCGGCTGAGCGAAAAAGCCGCCATGCTCAGCGACGCCCTCGATCACGCAGCCTCGGAGTTGCGCACGGCGCAGCGCGAGTCGCTCCGGCAGGAGATCGTCGCGGCGCTGGTGGAAGGCGTCATCCCGCAGGCGCTGCAAACCCGGCTCGAGTCGCTGGCGCGCAAGCAGCGCGACGCGTTGGCGCCGGTGGACGGATTGGCGGCCACCGCCAAGGAAGAAGCGCGCGGAGTCCTGGTGGCGCGCGTGCCCAAGGCGCTTCCCCGGCCGGTGAAGAAAGCGCTCCTCTCGAAGCTGGAAGAGCGCGCGGCCGTCGGGGTGGTCATCGAAGGCCGGGCAGTCACCGCCGCGACCTTCCGCGACGGCTTGGACCTCGCGCGCTGCGACGAGCTCCCCGCCGGCCGCAGCGACTATCGCTTCGCCCAAGCCGACGACGGCGGCCGCGTCATCATCGCGCGCCTCGGCGAGCTGGTGCGAACCTCGCTCGGCTGATGTACATCCAATCGATGATGAGCGCCCTTCCCCAGGCCTCGGTTCCGCAAGTCGGCGCATCTGCGCCGCAACAAGATGATGCGCTCGTCCGCGAGATCGGCCGGCTGCGCAAAGAGCTCGATGCGGTGATCCTCGCGCACTACTACCAGGACCCGGACATCCAGGACCTGGCCGACTTCGTCGGCGACAGCTTGCAACTCTCTCAGGCAGCGGCGAAGACCAAGGCGAAGACCATCGTCTTCTGCGGCGTGCACTTCATGGCGGAGACCGCCAAGATCCTGAACCCCGACAAGACGGTGCTGTTGCCGGATCTGGATGCCGGCTGTTCGCTCGCCGATCGGTGTCCGCCGGACCAATTCAAAGCGTGGCTTACGAAATACCCGGGCCACAAAGTCATCAGCTACATCAATTGCTCGGCCGGCGTGAAAGCGCTCTCCGACGTCATCTGCACCTCTTCCAATGCCGAAAAGATCGTCAAGAGCTTCCCCAAGGATCAGCCGCTCGTGTTCGCGCCCGACCGGCACCTGGGCGCATGGGTCGAGAAGCAGACCGGCCGCGCGCTGGTGAAGTGGCCGGGCTTCTGCATCGTCCACGAGCAGTTCACCGAGCGGCAGTTGCAGAAGCTGAAGGTGCGCCACCCGGGCGCGGAGATCGTGGCGCATCCGGAGTGCGACGAGAGCGTTCTCGGCATCGCCGACTTCGTCGGGTCCACCAAAGCGCTGCTCGAGCACGTGGCGAAGAGCCAGGCGAAGACCTTCATCGTCGCAACCGAAGTGGGGATCCTCCACCTGATGCAGAAGGCGCGGCCGGACGCGGAGCTGATTCCGGCGCCGCCGTCGAGCGGCTGCAACTGCAGCATCTGCCCCTACATGCGGCTCAACTCGCTGGAGAAGCTCTACCTGTGCATGCGCGACCGCACACCTGAGCTCACCTTGCCGGAAGACGTGCGACAGAGGGCGCTGAAACCCGTGCAGCGGATGCTGGAGCTTTCGGCTTAGAAGTGGCCAAGCACTCCGAGCGGTGGTCCTATGCGACGGACCGTTCTCGGAGGTTTCTGATGAAGACCGCACTTGCAGTGGCCGCAGCTCTCGCTCTTGCTCCACTCGCCGCCCGAGCCGACTTGGGCGTGCGCATCGGCGGCGACGCGACCATCGCGTACCACGTGCAGAACCAGGGGACGAGCGTCATCACCGACACCTGGCCGCTCGGCGCGGACTTCATGCTCAGCTACTGGCTGCCGGGGCAGATCGTCTCCATCGACGCGGAGATCGCGGAGCAGTTCTTCGCCAGCCCGCGCAATGCCGACAGCAGCCGCATCGGCACCGTCTTTCGCCCGGGCTTTCGCGTGTCGCCGCCGATCATCCCGCTCTACTTCCGCGCCGCGGTGCCGATCAATTTCGAACAGCCGGCCGGTCAGGGCCGCGAGCGGTACGACCTGCGACTCGGCGCCGGCTTCAACATCCCGCTCGTGCTCTTCAAGATCTACTTGGAAGGCGACGCGGACTTTCCCTTGGGCGGCGGCGACGTGAACGTGCCGAGCGCGTTCTCCAACTGGGCGCTCGTCTTCAACGCCGGCGTCGACTTCCGGTTCTAGTTGGACGCACCGTCGCCGCTCGCGCTGGTCCTCTCCGGCGGCGGCGCCCGCGGCGCCTACGAAGTCGGCGTCTTGCGGCACGTCCTCGGCCGGCTGGCGAGTCGCTTCGGCGATCGCGGCCGGCCTTCCATTTTCTGCGGCACCAGCGTCGGCGCCATCAACGCCTGCGCCGTGGCGGCGCGCTACGACGAGCCCGACTTCGGCGTCGACCAGCTCGCAGCCAATTGGATGGGCCTTTCGTTGTCGTCGGTGTTCCGGCTCGGCTGGGGAGACCTCACCGGGCTCGCGCGCTGGATCGTCGGACAGGCCCGGCAGGGAGGCCCGACCAGCGTTCTCGACCCGGCCCCGCTGGCGGAGCTGGTGCGCAGCGCCATCCACTGGCGAAAGCTCCACCAGGGCATCGCCGACGGGCGCGTCCTCGGCGTGGCCGTCTCCGCCACCGATGTCGAGTCGGGACACACGGTCGTCTTCGTCGAGAGCCAGAAGTCGTTCGCGACCGCCTCGAACGGCGCCATCGAATGGGCGCAGGCGCGCCTCTTCCCGCAGCACGCGCTCGCCTCCGCCGCCATCCCCATCATCTTCCCCACCGTGCGCGTCGCGGGCCGCATGTATTCGGACGGCAGCTTGCGCCAGAACACGCCCATCGCGCCGGCGCTGCGGCTCGGCGCGGGGCGGGCGCTCATCGTCGGCCTGCGCGTCCGGGGGAAACCCGCACCGCTGACGCGGCAGGCGCCCGACGAGCGGCAGGCGTTCTCCTCGCCGCTCTACCTGTTCGGAAAGCTGCTCGATGCGCTCCTGCTCGACCGCGTCGAGGCCGATCTGTCGAACCTGCGGCAGGTCAACCTCGCGCTGCGGGAATTGCAGCGTGCGGCGCCGTTGACCGGCAACGTGGCTGCGGCGCTCGAGGCGGCCGGCGGTGGATTGCGGCCGGTCGCCGACCTGTTCATTCGGCCTTCGATGGACCTCGGCACCCTCGCCGCCGAAGTGCTCTCCCGGCCGCAAGTGCGCGCACGCCTCTCGGGACCTGCGGGATACCTGATGCGCAGGCTCGGCGAAGCAGCCGGCCGCGGCGGACCTTCGGACATGCTCAGCTACCTGCTCTTCGACTCGGAATACACCGCCGAGCTGATGGCGCTCGGAGAGCGCGACGCGCAGGCCCGCCACGACGAGCTCGAACACTTTCTCGCCGGCTGACGTAGCATCGCGAGGATGATCCTCGCCCTGCTCCTTTCCGTCGCAGCGCCGGCCGATCTGATCGTCACCGACGCGCGCATCTACACGGTCGATGCGGCCCACCCGAGGGCCGCCGCACTCGCGGTCAAGGACGGACGGGTCGCCTTCGTCGGCTCCGAGCGGGAGGCGCTGGCGCTGCGCGGGCCGGCAACGCGCGTCGTCGATGCGCGCGGCAACACGGTCATCCCCGGAATGGTCGATGCGCACGCACACTTGCTCGGGCTCGGGCTGTCGTTGAAAGCCGTCAAGCTGGCAGGAACCCGCTCCTATGACGAAGTCATCCGCCGGGTCGTCGAGCGCGCCAAAGACACGCCGAAGGGAGCCTGGATCCAAGGTCGCGGCTGGGACCAGAACAAATGGGGCGACACCCGCTTTCCCACTCACGACGCGCTCTCCAAGGCGACGCCCGACCATCCGGTCGTCCTGACCCGCGTCGACGGACACGCCGTGCTCGCCAACGCCGCCGCGATGAAAGCCGCGGACGTCACGGCCGCGACCCGCGATCCGCAAGGAGGCCGCATCGAGCGCGACGCCGAAGGCAATCCCACCGGCGTCTTCGTCGACAACGCAAAGCAGATCATCCAGCGAGTCGTGCCGGCTCCCACCAAGGAAGACCTGCATCAGGCGGCGCTCGCCGCCATCCGGGAAGCGCAGAGCTTCGGCCTCGTCGGCATCCACGACGCCGGCGAACCGCGCGCTGTCATCGACGTGTTCGAGGAGATGGCGAAGCGCTCCGAGTTCGGGCTCCGCGGCTACATCATGGTCTCCGACAACGCCCAGGATCTCGACCACTACTTCGCCCGCGGACCACAGAGCGCGCTCTACGACGGCCACCTGTGGATCCGCACGGTCAAGCTCTACGCGGACGGCGCGCTCGGCTCGCGCGGGGCGGCGCTCCTCGATCCGTACGCGGACGACCCGCACAACAACGGGCTCCTCGTGTCGTCGCCCGAGCATCTGCGCGATGTCGCGACGCGCGCGCTCAAAGCCGGCTTCCAGGTGGCCACCCACGCCATCGGCGATCGCGGCAATCGCGTCATCCTCGACGCGTACGAAGCGGCGCTGAATGCGGTCCCCAAGGCCGACCATCGCTTCCGCGTCGAGCACGCGCAGGTGCTGAGCCCCGCCGACATTCCCCGCTTCGCCCGCCTCGGCGTGATTCCGTCCATGCAGGGAGCGCATCAGGCGAGCGACATGACCTGGGCAGAGGCCCGCCTGGGTTACGCGCGGACGCTGGGCGCTTATGCCTGGCGCTCGCTCCTCGACACCGGCGTGGTGATCCCGAACGGCAGCGATTTTCCCGTCGAGCGGACCAACCCTCTGTACTCGTTCCACGCCGCCGTCACCCGCACCAACGACGACGGCTGGCCGCATGGAGGGTGGTTTCCGGCGGAGAAGATGACCCGCGAGGAGGCGCTCCGCTCGATGACGCTGTGGCCTGCGTTCGCCGCCTTCCAGGAGCAGGAGATGGGCTCGCTCTCGCCGGGCAAGTACGCCGACTTCGTCATCCTCGATCACGACATCATGACAGTTGCGGATGACCGCATCTTGCAAACGCGGGTGATTGCCACGTACTTGAATGGAAAGGCCGTCTACGAGCGGCCTTCGGGCGAATGACGGCGTCGCTCGCAGGGGAACCACGATGCGCAGGCGATTCCTTCTCACCTTGGCGGCCCTCGCGCTTGCCGGATGCGGCGGCGGCGGCAACGGCATCAACGTCATCTCCGGCACCGTCCGCGCGCAGGGCTTGGACGGCCCGGGAGTCGCAGGAGTGACGGTCGTCCTCCAGAACATCAGCCCGAAGGACGTGATCGCAAACCCGATCCTGCTCAGCTTCAACACCACCACCGACGAGAACGGCCACTTCACCTTCCGCACCCAGCCGGGCCATTACCGCCTTCGCGCGCTCCTCGACGGCTACGTGTTCAGTCCGCTCGAGCTCGACTTCGTCCTCGACCCGGTGGACCTCGACGGGCAGGATTTCGTGGCCGTGAAGTTCTGACAGCCCCGTTGCCGCGCAAGGCAGGCGCGGCTACAGTGCTTGCGGAGAGGTCCGATGAGACTGACAGCAAAGCTTCTCGGCGTCGCGCTCGCGTTCAGCGTCTCTTGCGGAGGAGGCGGCGCCGGCCTGTATCTCGTGTCCGGGACCGTCACCACCACCAATGCGCAGGGCGTCAAAGTACCGCTCGCGGGCGTCACTGTCGGCCTCAAGCTGCGGCTCGACCGGGCCGGCCCAGTCGAGCCGTTGGCGCTGATCAACAGCTCGGTCACCGACCAACAAGGCCACTACGGCGTTCGCGGCTCGCCCGGCACCTACAGCCTCGACGCGGCCTTGCAGGGGTACACGTTCACCCCCAGCACGACCTTCGTCACGCTGGTCGGGCAGGACATCGACAACCAGGACTTCCAGGCTTCGCCGCAGGCAACGTCCACCCCGTAGCGCCGCTTCAGACGCCCGTCACCAAGCCCTCGATCTGGTGCTTTTGCGTGATGGGCTCGAGCTTCTTCACGATCCGGCAGTGCAGGTGCTGGCGCACGAGCGGCGGAAGCCCCCCGTAGTAGTCGCTCGTCACCTGCAGGTCGTGCAGCTCGGCATGGCCGGCTCCCGGCGCGTCGACCCCCAAGACCAAGACCGGCCGCGACTTCTGCGAGTGGTTCGCGGTGCCGCGATGAATGGTCAGGGCAGACCGCGCCGACAGGTCGCCGCGCTTCGGCAGCTTCTTCTGCCCGAGCGAGGCATAGCGCGGCCATTCGCACTCGGCGGGGAACATCCCGTGCTTGAACTCGAGACCGGGCTCCCAGTGCGTGCCGGGCGCAATCTCGAACGGACCCATGTCCGCCTCGGTGTCGACGGCCGTCAGATTGAAGGCCAGGGAATTGATCCGGCGCTTGCGCAGCAACTCCTGCGGCGCGGGAAAGTCGCGGTGCCACGGCTGGTCCATCGCGCCCGCGAAAGGAATGTCGAACCCGACCTCGACCACCTGGTAGTCGGGACCGAGGACTGCCTTGCAGACTTCGATCAGCCACGGATGGCTGACGAGCTCGACGAAGCCGCGGAACGCCTGCGGGTGGATTTCGACGTAGTAGCGATTGGGGCCGCGGCCGACGGCGCCGCCGGGGCGCGTCTTCGCTTCCGCATACGCGACCTCGATGTCTTCCCGCATCCGGTCTGCCCAGGCGGGGTTGAACGCGCCCTTCAGGCCGGTGACACCGTCTTGGTAGAGACTCTCTACGGCGCGATCGAGATCGGTCTTGCCGGCGACGACCGGAGCACGAAGAGGACAGTCGAGATCGGTGGCGGCGTTCGCGGAGGCGTTCAGAGGCGATCTCCTTCGAGGGGGTGCTGACAAAACGCGCTCGCGCGACGCATTCATTCCGGCGCTTTCACAATCATTTCCCGCACCCGTAATCCACCGGGCAAACTCGCCAGATCGTCAGGCAGGGGAGCCTCGCAAACCACGCCGGGCGGGCAAGACAGGCGATAGGCGTGCAAAGCAGGCCGCTGCAGTCCGACAAAGGCCACGCCATAGGTTTCGTCGCCGAGCACGGGAAAGCCTGACTCCGCGAGCTGGACCCGGATCTGGTGCGTGCGCCCGGTGTCGAGCTGCACGCGAAGCCACGCCACCTCTTCCAGTTGAAGCACCACTTCATAGGAAAGGCGGGCTCGGCGCGGCGTCTGCAGGCGGGTCGTGTAGCGGCGCCGGTCGCGCGGGTCCGGACCGTAGGCCGTGTCCAGCGCGGCGTGCGACGGCGGGGTCCCTCGCACGGCCGCCAGATAGGTCTTCTCGATCTTGCCCTCGTCGAACGCACGCAAGAGCGCCTGCTCGGCCGACTTGCGCAGCGCCAGGATGAGACAGCCGCTCGTGCCCCTGTCCAGCCGGTGGACGACGCGGGGAAACGCGCGACCGCCCGGGGGTGCCAGCGCGCGGGCAGCCAGAGGGACGACCTCCTCGTCGACCGAAAGCCCTGCGGGCTTGTCGACCACGGCGAAACCTTCGTCACGATACAAAACACGCAACCCCACGCGGCGTTCCTAACACGCCATGCGTAGCCTATCGTCGGTCATGGCTTTCACTCTGAGCCAACGTCAAAGCGGCGTTCTTCTCCATCCGACGAGCCTTCCTGGCCCGCACGGCTGCGGCGATCTCGGCCGCGAGGCGCACGCGTTCGCGCATTGGCTCAGAGGGGCCGGCCAGAGCGTCTGGCAGATGCTGCCGGTGGGCCCGGTCGGCTACGGCAACTCGCCTTACAGCGCGCTCTCCGCCTTTGCCGGCAATCCGCTCTTGATCAGCACCGATCGGCTGGTGGAAGAAGGGCTCCTGCCGCGCAGCGCGCTCGACGACAGCCCGCGGTTCGCTGCCGGCAAGGTGGACTACGTCGCGGCGCGAAGGTGGCGCGAGCACTGCCTGGCCGTCGCCCATCGCTCGTTCGAGAAGCGCACCAGCGACCAGCAAAGCTACGCCATCTTCTGCTCCGAAAATGCCTCCTGGCTCGAGGATTGGGCGCTCTATGCGGCCATCAAGAAAAGCCGCCGCGACAAGGCGTGGATCGAATGGGAGCCGGAATTGCGCGCGCGCGATCCGGAGGCGCTCTCCCGCGCACGGCACGCGCTTCGCGAGGAGGTGGACGAGCAGCGTTTTCAGCAGTGGCTGTTCGACCGGCACTGGCAGTCGCTGCGCGACGAGTGCGCCATGCTCGGCATCGCTCTCGTCGGCGACCTGCCCATCTTCGTCGCCCACGACAGCGCCGACGTCTGGGCCCACCGCGAGCTCTTCCACCTGGACGCGCAAGGCGCAGAGGCGGTGGTGGCCGGCGTCCCGCCCGACTACTTCAGCATGACAGGCCAGCGCTGGGGAAATCCTTTGTATCGCTGGGACCTGTTGGAAGAGACCGGCTTCGCCTTCTGGCTGCAGCGGTTCGCGCGCACCTTCGCGCGCTTCGACGCGGTCCGGCTCGACCACTTCATCGGCTTTCACCGCAATTGGGAAATCCCGGCGCACGAGCCCACCGCGCAGAACGGCCATTGGGTTTCGGTGCCGGGCTCCAAGCTGCTCGAGGCGCTCGGGCCGGCACAGCTCATCGCGGAAGATCTCGGCGCGGTCACGCCGGAAGTCACCGCGCTGCGCGATCGGTTCGGGTTTCCCGGCATCAAGCTGTTGCAGTTCGCCTTCGGCACCGACCCGCAGGCGTCTACCTTTCTGCCGTACAACTATTCAAAGAATAGCGTGGCCTATACCGGCACCCACGACAACGACACGACCGCCGGTTGGTTTCACGAGAAGGAATCGCCGCAGCGGACGAAAGCGCAGATCGACAAGGAACGCGCGGCGGTCCTGGGCTACCTCGGCTCGAGCGGCCGCGAGATCCATTGGGAGATGATCCGCGCCGTCTGGGCCTCGGTCGCCAACCTTGCCGTCGCCCCCATGCAGGACGTGCTCGGTCTCGGATCGCAAGCGCGGATGAACCTGCCCGGCACCTCCCAGGGCAATTGGGAGTGGCGGCTTCTGCCGCAAACGCCGGGCGTCGAAGAGCAGGCGAGGCTTCTCGAGCTGACCAGGATTTACGGCAGGAGCAAGACATGAAGCGAAAGCCGTGGGACGCCGGCCGCGGCAAGCTCATTGCCGATCCACTCTGGTACAAAGACGCAATCATTTATGAGCTGCGGGTGCGCTCGTTCATGGATTCGAACGGCGACGGCGTCGGCGACTTCGCCGGGCTCACCGGAAAGCTCGACTACCTGAAAGACCTGGGCGTCAACGCGCTCTGGCTTCTGCCCATCTGTCCCTCGCCCGGCAAGGACGACGGCTACGACATCAGCGACTACACCGACGTGCACCCGGACGTCGGCACCATCGACGACTTCAAGCAGTTCGTGGACGAGGCGCACCAGCGCGGCATCCGCGTCATCACCGAATTGGTCTTGAACCACACGAGCGACCAGCACCCGTGGTTTCAACGCGCGCGCAGGGCGCCGGCCGGCTCCAGCGAGCGCGACTTCTACGTCTGGAGCGAAACGCCCGACAAATACCGGGACGCGCGCATCATCTTCAAGGATTTCGAGCCTTCCAACTGGTCGTGGGATCCGGTGGCGAAGCAATACTATTGGCATCGCTTCTTCGCCCACCAGCCCGACCTGAACTTCGAGCACCCGCCGGTGCAGGAAGCGCTGTTGGGCGTGGTGGATTTCTGGTTCGGGCTCGGGGTGGACGGGCTCCGGCTCGACGCAGTGCCTTATCTCTACGAGGAAGACGGCACCAACTGCGAGAACCTGCCGCGCACCCACGAGATGCTGCGCAAGCTGCGCGCGCACGTCGACGCCCGCTTCCAGAACCGCATGCTGCTCGCGGAGGCCAACCAGTGGCCGGAAGACGCCGCCCGCTATTTCGGCAGCGGCGACGAATGCCACATGAATTTCCACTTCCCCATCATGCCGCGCATCTTCATGTCCATCCACATGGAGGACCGGCTGCCCATCGCGGACATCCTCGCCCAGACGCCGCAGATTCCCGACAACTGCCAATGGGCGTTGTTTCTCCGCAATCACGACGAATTGACGCTGGAGATGGTCACCGACGAAGAGCGCGATTACATGTATCGCGCCTTCGCCCACGAGCCGACCATGCGGATCAACCTCGGCATCCGCAGAAGGCTCGCTCCATTGGTCGGCAACGACCGCCGGCAAATCGAATTGATGAATGCGTTGCTCTTGAGCCTGCCGGGAACGCCGGTCTTGTATTACGGCGACGAAATCGGCATGGGCGACAACGTCTTTTTGGGAGACCGCAACGGCGTCCGCACTCCCATGCAATGGAGCCCGGACCGGAACGGCGGCTTCTCCAAGGCCAACCCGCAGCGGCTGATCCTGCCGGTCATCATCGATCCCGAATATCACTATGAGTCGCTGAACGTGGAGTCGCAGCAGGGCAATCCCAATTCGCTCCTCTGGTGGACGAAGAGGCTGATCGCGCTGCGCAAGCGGTTCCAGGCCTTCGGCCGCGGCACCATCGAATTCCTCTCGCCGGAAAACCCGAAGGTGTTGGCGTTCATCCGCCATTACGAGGACGAGACGGTCCTGGTGGTGGCGAACCTCTCCCGCTTCACCCAATACGTCGAATTGGATCTGAGCCATTTCAAGGGCTGCGTTCCAATGGAGCTGATCGGCCGCACCGCTTTTCCACCCATCGGCGAGGTGCCGTACCTGCTTTCGCTCGGCGAGCACGCCTTCCTGTGGTTCTCGCTGCAAGAGCAGCAGGGCGCGGCCCGCGAGGAGGCCGCGTACCAGGCGCCCGCCTTGGAAGTCGCGAGCGGCTGGGACGGAGCGTTCACCCTCTCCGAGCGCACCGCCATCGAGATGGTGCTGCCGGCCTGGCTGGAAGGCCGCCGCTGGTTCGAGCCGCAAGGCCGTGAGATCTCGCAGGTGAAGCTGCTCGACATGATCGCGCTCGATACCTTGCGGCTCGCCATCCTGCAGGTGGAGTTCTCGCAGGGAGAGCCGGCCAACTACGTTCTCCCGCTGGCGGTGACGACCGGCGAGCGGCCGCAGCCGCCGGCGCTGATCGCGAGCTTGCGGCGGCCGGACGGCACCCAGGCCTGGCTCATCGACGCGCTCTTCGATCCCACCGCGGCGAACGCGCTCTTGGAAGCGATGCGCACCGGCACCCGCAGCCGCGGAATTGCCGGGTTGCTCAGCGCCAGCGCGCGTCCAGGCCTGCCGTCGGGTGCGCCGCGCTTCGCCCGTCAGGAGCACAGCGCGGCCTCGGTCGTCTTCAGCGACGCGCTTCTGCTCAAGTTCTTCCGCAAGTTGGGCGAAGGCGTAGGGCCGGAGCTGGAGATCTTGCGGGCGCTGTCGGAGCGCGCGCCGGAAGCGCCGGTGCCGCCCCTGTGGGGCTCGCTCGAGCTGCGGCCCAAGCGCGGCGAGCCCATCACCATTGCCACCCTGCACGGCTACATTTCAAACCAGGGCAGCGCCTGGCAGTTCTTCCAAGAGGAGCTGCGCCGGTATTTCGAGCGGGCGCTGGCGAGCAGCCGCGATCTGAAGCCGCCGCCGCGGCCGCCGGGGACCCTGCTCGATCTCGCCCAGGGCGAAGTGCCGGCTGCCGCGCGGGAGATGCTGGGCAGCTCGCTCGCGGCGGCGCGGCTCCTCGGCCGGCGCACCGCCGAACTGCACCTCGCGATGATGTCGGACGAGCCGGCCTTCGCCGCCGAGCCCTACACCGCGCTCGACCAGCGCAGCGTCTATCAGACGAAGCGCAACCTGACCGGCAAGGTGCTCCGGCAGCTCCGCTCGCACCGTTCGGAAGGCCGCCTCGCCGAGCTGTCGCAGCAGCTCCTCGCCCGCGAGAAGGATTTGTACGCGCGCTTCGAGCCGCTCTTGCACCGGCGCCTGACCGCGGCGCGCGGTCGCATCCACGGCGAGTACCACCTCGCGAACGTGCTCTGGACGGGCAAGGATTTCGTGGTGGTGGATTTTGGCCAGAATCCAAACCGGCCGTTACCGGAGCGGCGGCGCAAGCGCAGCCCGCTGCGCGATGTCGCCTCCATGGTGCGCTCGTTCGATTTCGCCGCCACCATGGCGCTGCGCGACCCGGCGACCGTGCGCGAGATGGAGCGCGGCAACGCCGAGCAGTGGGCGAAATTGTGGGGCACCTGGACGCCGGCCGCGTTCGTCAGCGCTTATCTCGAGGCATCGGTCACTTCGCCGTTCGTCCCGAAGGACCGCAGCGAGCTCTGGCTCCTCCTCGACACCCAGCTTCTGGAGAAGGCCCTGGACGAGCTCGGCAACGAGCTGGGCAGGCGCGAGGACTGGGCGTTCGCGGCGCTGCGCGCGCTGCTCGATTACCTGGCGTAAGCGAGCGATTCTGCGCCATCGCCAAACGGCGATTTTGTTTCGAATCCACTGGGAATGGAGCGACGGAGATGGCCGCGCCACCAACCTCGAGGCGGCGCGGCCGTGCTGGTTCAGTGGTGCCCGCGCCCGCCGCCGCAGTCGAACGATCCGCCGAGATCCGCGCAGGCAACGATGCACGCGGAAGAGCCGCCCCCCGCGGGAGTCGTGCACACGCCGGCAATGCTTTCGTGACGGTCGGCCAGGCTGCACGCTGCTCCGGCGGCGAGGTTCGCGCACGCGGCCGTTGCATCCGGGAGGAGCTCACTTGCCTTCTCGCAGGCGAGCGGCCCCGCTCCAGTCGATCCGAGGCTACAAATCCCCGTTTCCACATCGGCGCCACCGTCCCGCTCCGTGCCCTCGCCGGTGAAGGTGCACGCGTCTCCCGCAGCCTTGCTGGTGCAGGCAGCGACCGTGACCGCCGAAGGGCTACGCACTCGAGTGCAGAAAAGCGTGCTGCCGTCCGCGGCAAGCCCACACGCGCCGGCGACGGAATCGCCGTCGGTTTCCGTCGCGGTGCAGGCCGTTCCCTGCGTCTTTCCCGAGCAAGCCGCGATCAGCGCGGCGTCCGGTGCGGGTGGAGTCGGAACGCAACCGAGCGCGGTGCCGTCGAACGTCGAACGGCAGGTGCCGGAGAGCGCCGTCCCGCCATCGCTTGCGGCCACCGAGCATGCATCGGCCGCGACCTTGCCGGAGCAGGCGGCGATCTGCGCCGGCGCCGGAGCACACAAGAGCGTGCCCGAGGCAGTCGACGCGGTGGCGATCGCCGCGGAGAGCGCAGTGCTCGCGCTCGTCGCCGCCGAAGTGGACACCGCGCCGCCGCTGCAAGCAAAGAAACCCACCGCCGTCACGAGCGCAGTCAGCGCGCTCCACCTCGACATCTGCTGCTTGTGCATGAGCTCATCCTCCGGCATCGAAGCCGCGTGTGCATGAACCGCCGTCATGTTTCGGCGGCCGTAGGACGAGCCGTGCTTGAAAATGTTTCCGCGCGATCGCTCGCGTGAACCGCGAGAAGCTACTTCGCCTGCTCGCGCAAGAACTTCGCGACCGCGGGCAGCAGCCGCTCGCGCAGCGCCACGTCCATCCGCAGGCGCTCCAGCGTCTGCGCAACCGCCATCCGCGCCGCCTCCAGCGGATGCTCGGCCAAGAACTTCTCCACCTGGGTCAGGTGCTCGCGGGTGATCAGCGAGCCGAGCGCCTCGATCAGCCGGCGCAAGATCATCGGCGAGTCGCCCTTCTTGCGCACCTCGTCCCAGCGGTCGCGCATCATCGTCCAGGTCGCGTCTCTCGTGGCCCGATTGCTGAGCAGCACGCCGACATAGCTCGCGAAATCCTGCATCGGCACGAACCCATCCAGGGCGAGCTCGACCGCGCGCTGGGTCAGCTCGGGATGCTCGACCATCGCCAGCGCGTGCAGGTAGCGCCGCTTGGCTGCCGGATCGAGCTCCGTCTGGGCGAGGTTGCGCAGCTCTTCGAACCGCTTGCTGTCGCCGAACCGCGCAGCCGCCGAAGTGGCGATGTCGACGAGGTTGGGATCGAGCGCGCGCTTCTTTCCCACGTGCGCCTCGAACCGCTCCAACGCTTGTTGGATGGTCGCCTGATCGCGCCCGACCAGCGTGGTCGCCCGGAGCAGTGCCGCCCGGCGCAGCCGCCGCTCGTCGCTTTCACCAGCCTGCACGTCCCACCCGAGATCGGCAGCGGGTTTGGCAAAGAGCCCGCGCACCCAGCCTTGCAGCGCAGGTCGATCGGCGCCTTCGACATAGCGCGACTCGAGCAAGCTGAGGCGCGTCACCAGCTCGTCGAGAACGACGTGGTCCTCTTCCTCGTTCAAGCTTCCAATCAGCTTCAAGAACCCGTCGACGGGGGTCGCGTTCGCGCGCACGAGCGCCCATTGATCGGCGACCAACCCGAGCCGCTCCTCGGTGCGCAACGCGGCGATGTTGTCGATGATGCGCTTGAGCAATTCGGCGTCGTACGCAGTCCGATAGAACCCGCGCGCGGAAGCATTTCCCAGCACGTACGACGGAGCGCTGCCCAGATCCACCGTTTCTTCCGCGCCTCGGAGCAACACGCGCCGCTCGCGTGCGGTTCCGCTTTCCGCGTAGCGCAGCACCACCGGGACGAGCCATTGCGTCCCGTCCGCCGCGGCCTGCGGGTCGCCGAAGAAGCGCTTCTGCGAAAGCTTGATCTTGCCGCCCTGCGCGCTCAGCGACAGGAGCGGAAAGCCGGTCTGGCGGATCCACCCGTTCGCGAGCTCGAGAATGGGCTGCCCCGAAGCTTCCGCCAGCGCCGCCCAGAGATCGTCGGCAGTGGCATTGGCTTCGCGGTGCTTGCGCATGTAGAGGCGGATGCCGTCGCGGAACTTGTCCTCGCCCAGGTAGCCTTCGATCATCCGCAGGATCGCGCCGCCCTTTTCATAGGTGATGGCGTCGAACGCTTCGCCCGCTTCCTCGGCGTTCTTGATCTCGGCGCGGATGGGGTGCGAGGACTTCATCGCGTCGAGGTGCAGCGCGCCGCCCTTGCCGTTTTCGAAGTCCATCCAGACGCGCCATTGCGGGCGCCACTGGTCGACGATCTTGTAAGCCATCCAAGTGGCAAACGCCTCGTTCAGCCAGAGGTCGTCCCACCACACCATCGTGACCAGGTTTCCGAACCACTGGTGCGAGAGCTCGTGGGTGATGACCTCCGCCACCCGCTTCTGCACGTTCAAAGGCGACGTCTTCGGGTCGAGGAGGAGCGCGACTTCGCGGTAGGTGATGCAGCCCGCGTTTTCCATCGCGCCCGCTTCGAAATCGGGCACGCCGATTTGATCGACCTTCCCGTACGCATACGGCTGGCCGAAGTACTCCTCGAGGAGCGGCAACACCGCGCACGCGACCTCCTGGCCGAAGGCGGTCATCGCCTGCTTCTGCGGAACCGACCAGGTGCGCACCGGGTACTTGCCGGCTTTTCCCTCGGGACTCGAGGCGAGGTCGCCCAGGCAGAGCGCGATCAGGTAGCTCGACAACGGCGGCGTCTCGGAG
The DNA here is from genome assembly GCA_036488495.1 of Myxococcales bacterium. Taxonomy (GTDB): domain Bacteria; phylum Myxococcota; class Myxococcia; order Myxococcales; family 40CM-4-68-19; genus 40CM-4-68-19. Next base: position 25,005 of record DASXHM010000131.1, read on the forward strand.
AACTGCACCGTCCGGCCGTTCGCGCCGCTCGCGTCCTTGACGATCTCGCCGTTGGAGATGGCCTTGATGCCGGGCTTTACATTGACGAGCTCGATGGCCCAGCGCGCCTTGAAGGCCGGCTCGTCGAAGCAGGGGAACACGCGCCGCGCGTCCGCCGCTTCGAACTGCGTCACCGCGGTGGGACCTGCGCGATAGAGGCCGCGGAGGCCTTCGGTGAACTTGCCGCTCCAGGCGATGTCCAAGACGTGCTCGCCTTTGGGCAGCTCGTCGTCGAAGCGCAGAGTGACGGTCTCGCTCTCCGCGTCGGCGCTGACGTTCGCTTTCGCGGTCTTGCCGCCCGCGCGGGCTTGCGCGGTCTGCACGTCGAGCGCGATGGCGTGCAGGTGGATCTCGCGGCGCGGCTTCGCCAGCGCGACCTTCAGCTCCAGACGGCCCTCGAACGTTCCGTTGTCGAGGTCGGGCGCGAGTTGCACGCCATAGCGGATGGGCTTCGCATCAACAGGCAGGCGAAAGTTCTTGCCGAGCGCCACGGTGGCCTCCGTCTCTGGAAAGAGGCGGCCCTTCTACCAAATCGTGAGGTACGCTGGGCGCATGATCGTGCTCCAGCACGAGCCACTCGAAGGTCCGGGATCGCTCGCCAGCTTGCTCCCGCCGGGAACGCGCATCGTCCGCGCGTGGGAAGAGCCGATTCCGGCCGAGGCGGATGCGCTGCTCGTCCTGGGGGGCGGGATGAGCGCGTATGACGACCTGCCCTTCTTGCGCGACGAGCTGGCGCTGATCCGGCGCAGCGTCGATGCGGGAAAGCCGGTCTTGGGCATCTGCCTCGGCTCGCAGCTTCTCGCACGCGCGCTCGGAGGAACGGTTGCACGCGCCAAGCAGCCGGAGCTCGGCTTCTATCGGGTGAAACTGCTGCCGGACGCTGCTTCCGATCGGCTCTTCGCCGGCGCGCCGTCGAGCTTCGTCGCGTTGCATTGGCACTTCGATGCTTTCACGCTGCCTCCCGGCGCGGTGCCGCTCGCCGGCTCGACGCTCACCCCGCTCCAGGCTTTCCGCTACGGCGACCGCGCTTGGGGCGTTCAGTTTCATCTGGAGATGGACCGCGCGCTCCTGGAAGCATTCGTTGAGTCGAGCCCCGGGGATCTGAATGCCGCCGCAGTGGAGGTGGAGGCGCTGTGGGCAGGAGCGGACCGTGAGCTGCACCGGATCGAAACACTCGGCAAGGCGCTGTTCACGCGCTGGCTGTCGGTGCCGGCCCGCGAATCATAGCGATTGTTTTTTCTTGTGTAGTTCATGGCCCTCGTACCGTCCTGCCGCGACACTCGCCGGACGAAAGGACGCGCTGGCGCTGTCCGTGCGGGCATGGCGGCGGCCTCCCTTGCGCGCGTGGCGCTCGCTCTCCAGCGTGTGATTGCCTCCGGCAAAAAGAAAATGCCCAACCTTCAGCGATCGGCGCTTCCTGACCTCCGCGATTTCGCCACGCACGCGCCGCTGGTACGGAAGGCGGCGAGCCTTCTCGAGCTGACCCGCGCTGCCGCGGCGCGCGCCCGCCGCTCCAACTTCGAAGCGCTGGGCGCGGTCCTGAAGGCAGCCAGGCTCGCCTACCCGATCTTGGAGGGCTCGCCGATGGATCGCATCCTCGGCGAGGCGCTCCGCTCGATGCCGTTGTCGCTCGATGATCTTGCGGCGTTCCCGCAGACCGCACGACCGGTGGTCGAAAACGGGATCCTCCTGAAGGCGCCGCACGGCGACGAACGCGGCGTCTTGCTCGTCACCTTCGAGGATCAGTGGCTGCGCATCCTGCGTCACGCCGACCTCGACGCGCTCGCAGATGACTACCACCTGGTGCTCTCGCCGACGTGGTCGCCGCCCTACGATCTGCCGATGGCAGCAGCCGCCTCGCTCTGGCCCGGCGAACGGATTTTCACGCTGCTGAGCAACTTCGCCGACCGCGAGGCCTTTGCGCGCTTCAGCCCCAAGTTGCGGCCGGTGCCGCTGCTGGCGTCGAGCTGGGTGGACCCCGAGGTTTTCGCGGCGGGCGCCGCGGCGAAGGAGTTCGACGTGGTGATGGTCGCGAACTTCTCGCCCTACAAGCGCCATGGCGCGTTGTTCGCCGTACTGCGCGCGCTGCGCCGGATTGGCCGCAAGCCGCGCGTCCTCCTTGCCGGCGTGCCGTGGCAGGGCCGCACCGCCGACACTCTGCGCGAGCTTGCGACCGCCTACGGCGTCGCCGACCAGATCGAAGTGCGGGTCAACCTGGGCGACGAGCAGTTGCGCGACGCCATCCGCTCCGCACGCGTGGCGCTGATCTTTTCCTTGATCGAAGGATCGTGCGTGGCCGCCGCGGAGTGCCTGATGCTCGACGTTCCGCTCGGAATGCTCGCCACTGCCCACATCGGCTCGAAGGCCTTCGTCAACGAACAGACGGGAAGGCTGCTGCGGCCTGACCCTCGTGGCGCTGCCGAGGATCTGGCCCGTTTCCTCGACGACGCGGACACGTTCCGGCCGCGGCAATGGATGATCGACAACGGAGTCACCTACGCCTCGAGCACCCGCGTGCTCGACGACGCAATCCGCGAGGAGGTCCAGCGAAGCGGCGAGCGCTGGACGGCTGGCATCGTCGAACACCGTCACGTCCGACTGCGGCCGAGATACGCCCGGCCGGAGATCGGCGAGCGATTCGCGCGGCTCTACGACGAGTTCCCCGCGCGGTACGGGATCGCGCTGCAGGTTGACGCGGGCTGAGCGCTCCGGCCGGTTCTACTTCTTCGTGGCCTTGTCGCCGAACGCTTCGTCCACCAGCGCCTGTTGCTCGTATTTGTGCGTCTTCTCGCTGCCTGTCGCCGGGCTCGCGCTCTCCGGGCGGCTGATGCAGCGCAGATGCCCGAGCTTCGCCGGCCAGCGCGCGTTCAGGTGATACCAGGCGCCCATGTTGAACGGCTCTTCCTGCACCCAGAAAACGTCCGCGCTCTTATGCGGCTTCAATGCCTCGGCCAAAAGCTCGTCCGCGAGCGGATAGAGTTGCTCGATGCGGATCAAGGCCACGTCGTCGCGCTTCTTCGCCTCTCGCGCCGCGAGCAACTCGTAGTAGACCTTCCCCGAGCAGATCAAAACGCGCTTCGCCTTCTTCACCGACGGATCCCACAAGATGCGGCGGAAGGCGCCCTGCGAGAGATCGTTCAGCGTCGAGACCGCCGCCTTGTTGCGTAGAAGGCTCTTCGGCGTCAGCACGATCAAGGGCTTGCGCCACGGCCTCAGCACCTGCCGCCGCAAGAGGTGGAAGATCTGCGCCGGCGTGGTCGGGTAGCAGACCTGCATGTTGTCTTCGGCGCAGAGCTGCAAGAAGCGCTCGAGGCGCGCCGAGCTGTGCTCCGGCCCCTGCCCTTCCAAGCCGTGCGGCAACAGCAACGTCAGGCCGGACAAGCGATTCCACTTGTCCTCGGCCGAGGAAATGAACTGATCGATGACCACCTGCGCGCCGTTGGCGAAGTCGCCGAACTGCGCCTCCCAACAGGTCAACGCCTCCGGCGTGTCCAAGGACCAGCCGTAATCGAAGCCCATCACGCCCGCCTCGCTCAAAGGCGAGTCGAGGATGTCGAAGACGCCCTGCCCTTCATGCAGATGCGCGAGCGGCGTGTAGCGCTTCCCGTCCTTCGCGTCCGCCAGCACCGCGTGCCGATGGCTGAAGGTGCCGCGGCGCGAGTCCTGCCCGGAGAAGCGGATGGGCGTTCCGGTGTCCAGCAGCGTCGCGAACGCGAGGTGCTCGCCCACGCCCCAGTCGAACGTCGCCGTCGGAGGCGCGGTCGAGAGGTGCCGGCGCTGCTCGAGCAGCTTCGCGATCTTGTCGTTCGGGGTGAAGCCTTCCGGCACTGTCGCGATCTTCGCCAAGAGCTCGCGCAGCTTCGCTTCCGGCACGTTGGTGGGCACTTCGGGCGTCTCCGAATCCGGTCCGCCGCGATACTTCGACCACAGCCCCGCCATTGCCGAGACGGACCGCTTGGTGCCTTCCTTGCGGGTGCGATTGAGCTCCGCCTCCAGCTTCTCCACCCTCTTGTGCATCAGCTCGTCGGCCTCGCCGTCGGTCGCCACGCCCTCGTCGCCGAGGCGCTTCGCGTACACTTCGCGCGGCGGGCGCTTGTGCTTGATGACGTCCACCATCAGCGGCTGGGTGAAGGCAGGCTCGTCGCCTTCGTTGTGGCCGTACTTTCGATAGCAATACAAATCAATCAGCACGTCCTGCTGGAACTTCTGCCGGTAATCGACGGCCAATTGCACGGCCCACACCACCGCCTCCGGATCTTCGCCGTTGACGTGGAAGACCGGCGCACGCAGAGCGCGGGCGACGTCGGTCGAATAGAGCGTCGAGCGCGCGTCTTCCGGATTGGTGGTGAAGCCAACCTGGTTGTTGACGATGATGTGAATGGTGCCGCCGGTCGAATACCCTTCCAGGTTGGCAAGATTCAACACTTCGGCGACGATTCCCTGGCCGGCCATCGCCGCATCGCCGTGGATGAGCACCGGCAACACCTTGCGGCGTTCCGGATCGCGCGGCGCCGGAGCGCCTTCCCAATTGATGTTGCGATCCTGCTTGGCGCGGGCGCGGCCCTCCACCACCGGATTGACGATTTCAAGATGGGAAGGATTGAACGCGAGCGAGAGGTGCATCGAGCGCCCGTCCTTCATCTTCCGGTCGCTCGAATAACCGAGGTGATACTTCACGTCGCCGCGGCCGATCATCGTCTCGACTTCCAGGTCCTCGAACTCGGCGAACAACTCGTGCAGCGCTTTCCCCAAGACGTTGACCAGCACGTTCAAGCGCCCGCGGTGCGCCATGCCGAGGACGATCTCCTCGCCGCCCTGGGCGCCGAATTCGTCGATCAACCAATCGAGCAGCGGAATCAGGCTCTCGCCGCCTTCGAGCGAGAAGCGCTTTTTGCCGATGTACTTCTTGTGCAGGAAGGTCTCGAGGGTTTCGGCGTCGGTGAGCCGGGCGAGGATGCGCAGCTTCTGCTCGCGCGTCAGCACCGCCTCGTTTCCGGCCGCCTCCATCTTCTCTTGGAGCCAGCGCTTGATGGCCGGATCCTCGCCGTGCATGTACTCGACGCCGATGGTGCGGCAATAGGTGCGCTGAAGGCGCGCGACAATCTCGCGCAGCGTCAGCTCGGACGAACCCGGTGCGAAATCGCCGGCTGCGAAGGTGCGGTCCATGTCGTCTTCGGAGAGGCCAAAATGTTCCAGGCCCAATTCCGGCGGCGGCGGCCGAAGCATCCCCAGCGGATCGAGGTTGGCGAAGAGGTGGCCGCGGATGCGGTAGGCGTTGATCAGCTCCGCCACCTTCTCCTGCATCTCCTCGGTGCGGAGCCGCTCCAAGTCGGGCGGCGCCACCTCGATGCCGGAGAACGCGATGCCATTTCCGTTTCCGTTGGAGGAGACGGCTTCGCCGTCGACGGGCGGAGCGCGAAGGCGCGTAGCATCGGTGATGGGCGGTGGCTGCGACCAGGCGCTCGTCTGCAGTGGCTGTCCGTAGAGCTTGGTGAAGTACTTCTGCCAGTTCTCGTCCACCGCGGCGGGGTTCTGCCGCCAGCGGTCGTATTGGTCCTCGACGAACACCTGGTTGACGCCAAAGTCGCGGTCGAAATCCATGGGGCGCTTTACTAGTCGTTTTCGGCGCTTCCGGCCATGGCAAAGGCAATGCGGAATCCGCATGCATCCGATGCGGCACGTACGGCTTGGGAATGGCTCGCTTGTCTCGTGCGCGCGGAGCGGCGAGACTGAAGGCTTACGCCCGGGTGGTGAAAGAGGCAGACACCGGACACTTAAAATGTCCTGAACCTTCGCGGTTCGTGCCGGTTCGAGTCCGGCCCCGGGCACTCAAGTCTGCCTCAACGGCGGCTGTCCGATCGCCGCCGCCTCCCGCCGCTTCCGCCGCCGCCGGAACAGCCACCATCCAACGAGCGCCAGCACGACTGCTCCGCCGAGCACCCATTGCACCTGATGAATCTTGTGCCGAACCACGGCCAGGTGCTCGCCGAAGTAGAAGCCGAGCGCCGTCACGATCGGCACCGTGACCGCCGCGCTGACCGCGTCGGCAATCACAAATTTGAGCCGCGGAACGCCTGACGCCCCGGCCAGGAAGAAGATGGGCGCTCGCAGGATCGGCGTGTGGCGGCCCACCACCACCGTCCAGAAGCCGTGCTTCGCGTAGTGGTGTCGCAGCTTCGCTTGCCGCTCCAGCGAGAGCGCTTTCTGGACGCGCTTCGTGCTGTACGCCGCCGGGCCGAGCCGCTTGCCCCAGGCGTGGATGAGGGTGTCGCCGAAGATCACGCCGAAGTAGCCCGCAGCGAGGGTGGGCCAGAAGCTGGTGATGCCGCGGGCCGCGAGGCCTCCCGCGAGGAGCAGCGTCAGATCTTCGGAGATGGGGACGCCGAGCCCGGCGGCCGAGAGGATGAGCACCACCGCGAGGTACGTGAAGTCGTGCAGAAGGTGCGCAAGAGCATGTTCCACCAAGCCTCCACCCCTTCGGGCTCCGGCCGTCGCCGGCGAAGCCGTCTCCTCCCCAAGCCTCCGCCCCTGTCGGGCTACGGCCGTCGCCGACAAA
>DASXHM010000142.1:0-8138 GCA_036488495.1 Myxococcales bacterium
GTTACGCACCCGTTCGCCGGTTTACTCATCCTTGCGGACTTTCTCCCTCGACTTGCATGTGTTAGGCACGCCGCCAGCGTTCGTTCTGAGCCAGGATCAAACTCTCCAATTATTCATCCTGGTGCTGGTACTTCTTCCGCGGCCCGCCCCCCGGCTAGAGGAACGGTCGCGTCCTGCACTCAAAGCATTGCGGTTCTCCGCAATCTCTTCGTGGTTCCTGCTCTTCGGTTTTCAAAGACCAGACGGCTGCACTGCCTTCGTACCGCGAACGACCGACTGCCTCTTGTTCCCCGCCTTCTTCCTGCGGGGGCGCGCTTCCTACCGCTTCTCGCATCCGGTGTCAAGCACCGTGCTTCCGGGCCCGTTCACCGCCCTCACGAACCTCGCGAAGGGGCGGCGTATCTAGCAAGGCCGCAAATCCCTGTCAAGCGCAGGGGGCTAGACGCCGCCAGGACCCGGAAGATTCGAGGACGGCAGCGTTTTTCGCGGCTCCTGGCAGACGACGTACACCTCCTTCGACCCCCGCGCCACGCTCGCCTCCGGCCGGACCACCCGCGCCTGCGCGAACGAGAGCTTGCAGCGCCGCAGGAACACCTCGAAGTCGCCGCCCATGAAGACCTTCACCACGAACGCTCCGGACGGTTTCAAGACCGCCAGGGCGAGCTCGAGCGCGCGGCCGGCGAGGTCCAAGGAGCGCGCTTCGTCGACGCCGTGAATGCCGGACGTCTTCGGCGCAAGGTCGCTCAAGACCGCGTCGTACGGCGCGTGACCCTCGGAGCGGAGCCGGTCGAGCAGCTCAGGGGTGAAGGCGTCCGCGACCCAGGTGTGGATGGGCGGCGGCAGGGCTGCGATCGGCTCGAGATCGAGGCCGAGCACGAAACCGCGCGCGCCCACCTCGCGCGCCGCCACTTGGCACCATCCTCCCGGAGCCGCTCCCAGATCGAGCACCCGGCCGCCCGGCCGGAGCAGCCTGAAGCGCTTCTGGATCTCTTCCAGCTTGTACGCCGAGCGGGCGCGCAGGCCCTCCTTCTTCGCCTTGGCGTAGAAGCGGTCGCGCGGGTTGTAGGGTTTGGGCACCGCGCGCGATGTAGCCGCACTCGCCACAAAAAGCGAGGCCCCCGCGCGAGTCGCGCGAAGGCCCCGAGACTGCAGATCGCCAAAAAGCGATTACTTCGACTCGGACGTGGTCGAGCTGGTGTCGGCCTTCTCGTGGGCCGGCTTCGCCGACTTCTTCATCTTCTTGTGCGACTTCTTCTCGGTCTTGGTCGTGTTGCCGGCCGAGTCCGACTTGGTGGTGGTGGTGGTGGCGTCGGCCTTGGCGGCGTCCTCAGCGCGGGCGCTGAAGGAGACGAGGGCGAAGGCGGCGAGGGCGGCGGCGATCGTGCGAATCATGGAAGCTCCTGGGAATGTGCTCCGAGCCAACCTCGGAACGACGCGAGCCACTACAGCAAGGCCGATGCCAACCAAATCGGGGCATTTCTCCCCAGAAGCACCCTCCAAAAACGTCTGAGAGCTTCCGTGAGCGCTCGCCCGGCGTCGGGGGCGCGTCGGGATCGAGTCGGAATTCCCCAGTTGCCTACCTTGTCCCCCATGCGTTAGGACGCGGCGCACTCCAAGGAGGCCTGCGGTGCCCAAGCAAGAGGATGGCGATCCGGTCGAGACACGAGAGTGGATTGACGCCATCGAGAGCGTGATCCGTCAGGAAGGGGTCGAGCGCGCCGAGTTTTTGCTCGAGCGGTTGATCGGTCAGATGCGCATCGCAGGGGCGGACCTGCCCTTCAGCGCCAACACGCCGTACGTCAACACCATCCCTCCCTCGCAGCAGCCGCAGCGGCCGGGCGACTGGACGCTCGAAGGACGGCTGTCGGCGATGACCCGCTGGAACGCGATGGCGTTGGTCGTCCGCGCCAACAAGGACTCGAGCGAGCTCGGCGGCCATGTGGCGAGCTACGCGTCGGCAGCGACGCTCTACGACATCGGCTTCAACCACTTCTGGCACGCGCCGAGCGAAAGCCACGGCGGCGACCTGGTCTACATTCAGGGCCATTCATCGCCGGGCATCTACGCGCGCGCGTTCTTGGAGGGGCGCCTCAGCGAAGAGCAGATGAACAACTTCCGGCAGGAGACGCACGGCAACGGCCTGTCGAGCTATCCGCACCCCTGGTTGATGCCGGACTTCTGGCAGTTTCCCACCGTCTCGATGGGGCTCGGCCCCATCATGGCCATCTACCAGGCGCGGTTCCTACGCTACCTGCAGGATCGCGGCATCGCGCAGACCGAAGGGCGCAAGGTCTGGTGCTTTCTCGGCGACGGCGAAACCGATGAGCCGGAGTCGCTCGGTTCCATCTCCATCGCCTCGCGCGAGAAGCTCGACAACCTCGTCTTCGTCGTCAACTGCAACCTGCAGCGGCTGGACGGGCCGGTGCGCGGCAACGGCAAGATCATCCAGGAATTGGAGGCGAGCTTCCGCGGCGATGGGTGGAACGTCATCAAGGTCATCTGGGGATCGAATTGGGATCCCCTCCTCGCCAAGGACGACACCGGACGCCTCTTGCAATTGATGCAGGAGTGCGTCGACGGCGACTACCAGGCGTTCAAGTCGAAGGACGGCGCCTTCGTGCGCAAGGAGTTCTTCGGGCGCTATCCGGAGACGGCGGCGCTGGTGAAGGATTGGACCGACGAGCAGATCTGGCAGCTCACCCGTGGCGGCCATGATCCAATGAAGGTCTATACGGCTTACAAAGCCGCGAGCGAGCACAAGGGGCAGCCGACGGTCATCCTGGCGAAGACGGTGAAGGGCTTCGGGATGGGAGAGGCGATGGAAGGCCAGAACATCGCCCACCAGGCGAAGAAGATGAAGGCGGAGCAGATCAAGATGTTCCGCGACCGCTTCCATCTGAGCACCATCGCCGATGCCGACGTGGAGAAGGTCCCCTTCTTCAAGCCGCCAGATGACAGCGCGGAGATGAAGTGGCTCAAGGACCGGCAAAAGGAGCTCGGCGGAGGGCTGCCGCGCAGGCGGCGCAAGGCGGAAGCGCTGCAGGCGCCGCCCTTGAGCGCGTTCGAAGCGCAGCTCAAAGCGTCGGGTGAGCGCGAGTTCTCCACCACCATGGCGTTCGTCCGCATCCTCACCACCATGATGCGGGACAAGAACATCGGAAAGCACGTGGTGCCCATCGTCGCCGACGAGGCCCGCACCTTCGGCATGGAGGGCATGTTCCGCCAGTACGGAATCTATTCGCACATCGGGCAGCTCTATAAGCCCGAGGATTCCGATCAATTGATGTTCTACAAAGAAGCGAAGACCGGGCAGATCCTGCAGGAGGGAATCAACGAAGCGGGCGCGATGTGCTCGTGGATGGCCGCCGCCACCTCTTACAGCGTGAGCGGCGTGCAGATGATTCCGGTCTATCTCTACTATTCGATGTTCGGCTTTCAGCGCATCGGCGATCTCGCCTGGGCCGCGGGCGATCTCCGCGCGCGCGGCTTCCTCATCGGCGCCACCGCGGGCCGGACCACGCTGAACGGCGAGGGCCTTCAGCACCAGGACGGCCACAGCCACATCGTCGCGGCCAACATCCCGAACTGCGTTGCCTACGACGCGGCCTTTCAATACGAGCTCGCGGTCATCGTGCAGGACGGGCTCCGCCGGATGGTGCAGGAGCAGGAGGACGTCTACTACTACCTCACGGTGATGAACGAGAACTACGCGCATCCGGAGATGCCGCAGGGGGTGGAGCAAGGCATCTTGAAGGGGATGTATCCGCTCAAGAAGGCCGAGAAGGCCAAGGTGCAGCTGCTCGGCTCGGGCACCATCTTGCGCGAGGTCATCGCGGCGGCAGACTTGCTCGAGAAGGATTTCGGGGTGACGGCCAACGTCTGGAGCGTGACCAGCTTCAGCGAGCTTCGCCGCGAGGGCCTTGCCTGCGATCGGTGGAACGCGCTGCACCCGGAGCAGCCGCAGAAGAAGAGCTACGTCGCCCAGTGCTTCGAGGGCCAGAACGGGCCGGTGGTGGCTGCGACCGACTACGTCAAGCTCCACGCCGACGGAATCCGCGATTTCGTTCCCAATGATTACCGGGTCCTCGGCACCGACGGATTCGGCCGCAGCGACACGCGGGCGCGCCTGCGCGAGCACTTCGAGGTCAATCGGCACTGGGTGGCCCTGCACGCGCTCAAGGCGCTGGCGGACGCGAAGCAGGTTCCGCTGAAGCGCGTCGCGGAAGCCATCGCCAAGTACAAGCTCGACACCGAGAAGCCCAATCCCGTCACCGTCTGAACCAGGAGACTACCAACATGGACGTGCGGGTCCCCGACATCGGCGACTTCAAGGACGTTCCGGTGATCGACGTTCTGGTCAAGCCGGGCGACGAGGTGCAGGCGGAGCAGTCGCTGATCACGCTGGAGTCGGACAAGGCGACGATGGACGTGCCGTCGCCTTCTTCGGGCGTGGTCAAGGAAGTGAAGGTGAAGGCGGGCGACAAGGTCTCCGAAGGCACGGTCATCGCGGTGCTGGAGGAGAAAGGCGCTGCGGCGGGCGCTAAGGAGGATGGCGGCGGCTCGGGCGCGAAGGGCGCCGGCTCTGCGGCGGGCGCGAAGGAGGACGCCGCGGCCGCGAAGAAAGACACCGGGCGCGCCGCGACCACGGAAAAGCCGGCGGCGCCGGAGCAACCCGTCGCGGCGTCGCGCGGTGGGAAGGAGCCCTCGGAGCAGGCGCAGCCCGAAGAGGCGGGCAAGAACGCAGGACCCGTTCCCGAGAGCGGGAGCGAGCGCGGGCAGCCGACGCCGCGCAAGGAACACGGCGGTCCGACCGCGACGGTGCCGCCGCCTCCTCGGACGGCGCCCGCTCTCGGCCCCGAAGCCGAAGAAGGCTTTCGCACCGCTCACGCAAGCCCGAGCGTCCGCAAGCTCGCGCGCGAGCTCGGCGTCGACCTGGGCAAGGTCAAAGGCACAGGTCCGAAGGAGCGGATCCTCCAGGAGGACATCCACGCCTTCGTCAAGAGCGCGCTGTCGAGCCCGGCTCCTGCCGCCGCGCTGGCGATGCCGAAGATCGACTTCGGAAAGTTCGGGCCGGTCGAGGACAAGCCGCTCACCCGCATCCAAAAGATTGCCGGTCCGAACCTGCTCCGGAACTGGAACGCCATCCCGCACGTCACCTCCTGCGAGGACGCGGACATCACCGAGCTCGAGCAGTTCCGGGTTGCGCTCAACAAAGAGCAGCAGGAGGTGAAGGTCACCCTGCTCGCCTTCGTCGTCAAAGCCTGCATCGCCGCGCTGAAGAAGTTCCCCAACTTCAACAGCTCGCTCGACGGCGACCACCTGGTCTTGAAGCGCTATTACAACATCGCCTTCGCCGCCGACACGCCGCAGGGGCTGGTCGTGCCGGTGATCAAGGACGCGGACAAGAAAGGCGTTCTGCAGATCGCGAAGGAGACCGCCGAGCTCTCCGGCAAGGCGCGCGAAGGGAAGCTTTCGCCTTCGGACATGCAGGGGGCGAGCTTCACCATCTCTTCGTTGGGCGGCATCGGCGGGACGTACTTCACGCCGATCATCAACGCGCCGGAAGTGGCAATTCTCGGCGTCTGCAAGGCGGCGATGCGGCCGATCTGGGACGGCAAGGAATTCCAGCCGCGGCTGATGCTGCCGCTCTCGCTCTCCTGGGATCACCGGGTGGTGGACGGCGCCGCCGCCGGCCGCTTCAACGCGCACCTCGCCGCCATGCTGGGCGATGCGAGAAGGATGCTGCTCTGATGGACGTCCTGGTTCCGGACATCGGCGACTTCAAGGACGTCCCCGTCATCGCGGTCCTGGTGAAGGCCGGCGACACGGTGGAACAGGAGCAGTCCATCGTCACGCTCGAGTCCGACAAGGCGACCGTGGACGTGCCGGCGCCGAAGGCGGGCGTGGTCAAGGAAGTGAAGGTCAAGGTCGGGGACAAGGTTTCGGAGGGTTCGCTCCTTTTGGTGCTGGACGAGGCGTCCGGCGAGAAGGCGGCTCCTGCGGGCGGCGAGAAGGCGGCTCCGGCGGGCGGCGAGAAGGCGGCTCCGGCGGGCGATGCGAAGGCGGGCGGAGAGAAGGCCGCGGAGCCACCGAAAAAGGCGGACGAGAAGGCTGCCGGGGGTCCCAAGCAGCCCGAAAAGAAAGCGGCCGCGTCGAAACCTGCCGAGGAACGACCGGCGTCTCAGGCAACCAGCGAAAAGCAAGCCGAACAGGCTCGAAAACAATCTTCAACCAAATACGACTGCGACGTGCTCGTGCTCGGCTCCGGACCGGGCGGCTATTCGGCGGCGTTCCGCGCAGCCGACCTGGGCATGCGCGTCATGCTCGTCGAGCGCTACCAGGCCTTGGGCGGCGTCTGCCTCAACGTCGGCTGCATCCCCTCCAAAGCCCTTCTGCACATCGCCGCGGTCACCGACGAAGCGCGCGCTCTCGCCGCCCACGGCGTCAGCTTCGGCGAGCCGAAATTCGAATTGGAAAAGCTCCGCGCCTGGAAGGACAAAGTCGTCGGCAAGCTCTCCGGCGGCGTCGCGATGATGGCGAAAGCGCGCAAGGTGGAAGTCGTCACCGGGACGGGCGCCTTCGAAGGCTCGCACGAGATGAAGGTGGGCGAGCGCAAGGTCACCTTCGACCAATGCATCATCGCGGCGGGAAGCCAGGCGGTGAAGCTGCCCTTCTTCCCCGAGGACGCGCGGGTGGTCGATTCCACCGGCGCTCTCGAGTTGCGGGCCGTCCCCAAGCGGATGCTGATCGTCGGCGGCGGCATCATCGGCCTGGAGATGGGCACGGTCTATTCGACGCTGGGCGCGCGGTTGGACGTGGTGGAGATGCTGGAAGGGCTGATGCCCGGCGCCGACCGCGATCTCGTCAAGGTCTGGCAGAAGCGGAACGAGAAGCGCTTCGACCGCATCATGCTGCAAACCAAGACCACCAAGGCCAGCGCTCAGGACGACGGCATCCGGGTCGAGTTCGACAAAGGCGACGCGCAGACCTACGACCTCGTCCTGGTCGCGGTCGGGCGGAGCCCGAACGGCAAGCGCATCGCGGCCGAGAAGGCCGGCGTGAAGGTCGACGAGCGCGGGTTCATCCGCACCGACAAGCAGATGCGGACGAACGTACCCCACATCTTCGCCATCGGCGACATCGCCGGCGCGCCGATGCTCGCCCACAAGGCCACGCACGAGGGGCACGTCGCGGCAGAGGTTGCGGCCGGGCACAAGTCGGCCTTCGATGCCCGGCAGATCCCTTCCGTCGCCTATACCGATCCGGAGATCGCCTGGGCCGGCGCCACCGAGGATTCGCTGAAGGGCCAGAAGTTCGGCAAATCGGTCTTTCCCTGGAGCGCGAGCGGGCGCGCCATCGCCAACGGCCGCGACGAAGGCTTCGTCAAGCTGCTCTTCGACGAGAAGACGCACCGGGTCATCGGCGGCGGAATCGTCGGGGTCTCGGCGGGCGACCTGATCAGCGAGATCGGGCTCGCCATCGAGATGGGCGCGGACGCGGAGGACGTCGGGAAGACCATCCATCCCCACCCGACGCTGGGCGAATCGGTCGGGCTCGCGGCCGAGGTGTTCGCGGGGACCTGCACCGATCTCCCGCCGCCGCGCAAACGCCCCTCATGAGTGTTGCAGCAGTTGCGACTTCTGCGTGATAGAAAGCGCGGAACTGGCCGCCTGGCGGAACAGGCAGACGCAGTGGACTCAAAATCCACCGATCGCAAGATCGTCCCGGTTCGATTCCGGGGGCGGCCACTCCGATACGACTAGCCTCCGCCGCCGACCGGGATGCCCCGGCTAGGCTCACCGCTTGTCCCGTCATTGGGGCCGACCGGAGGCGGGTTCCGCGAGGGGTTCCCGCTCGCGCCGTCGTTGGGCGACACTGACGCGGGATTGCTGGGCGGGGCTCTGCCCGGCGCCGTTCCTCCGAACAGCGCTGCGATCAAGGCGAGAATCTGAGCCATTGGCGATCTCCTTTCGACCAGGAAGTGCACGACCCTACCTCGCGCGTCCCTGCTTCACCAGCGAGGGCTGCACTGCCTCGTCCCATGGGCTCGCGTTGGCGCTTGCGCCGGGCGGCGGCAGAGGCTAGAGCAGCCCGGCCGTGATCAACCTCATCCTCTCCCTCGCTGCTGGCGTCCTCGG
>DASXHM010000166.1:0-2093 GCA_036488495.1 Myxococcales bacterium
CGCCTGCTTGAGCGCGTTGATCATGTCGTCGCCCTGGACGAGGAACATGATCACGTCCGGCTTCGCCGACTGCGCCTTGATCAGGTACGAGGAGAAGTCGGTGGTGCCGAGCGGCGTCAGGTCGCCGCCGACCTTGCTGCCCCCCACCTTCGCGGCGGCCTTCTCGAGAGCGTCCTGCAGGGTGTGGCCGAAGGCGTAGTCGGGCGTGATGTAGTACCACTTCTTCCCGACGTTCTTGATCAGGGCGCTCGTGACCGCGTTTGCCTCCATGGTCGTGGTGTTACAGACGCGGAAGACGTTCCAGTGGCAGCTCGAGCCGGTGATGGCGTCGGTGTGGCCGCCCGGGACGATGTGCAGGATGCCCTTCTCGTACGAGACGCCCGCCATGGCCACCGCGAGCGCCGAGTTGACGTTGCCGACGAGGAAATTCACCTGGTCGCGCTCGATCAGCTTGCGCGCCTTCTGCACCGCGGTGCCGGCCTCGCCGCTGGTCGAATCCTCGACGAGAAGCTGGACCTGCCGCCCGAGGATGCCGCCCTTCGCGTTGATCTGCTCGACCGCGAGCTGGCAGCCGTTGAGCTCGTTCTTTCCCGGCGCCGCGTAGGTTCCGGTGAGCGGGTTGTCGAGGCCGATCTTGACCGGCTCCTCGCCGCGCGCGCCGATGATGGCGGGAGCGAAGACCGACGCTCCCGCGACGGCAGCGGCCTTGATGACATTGCGCCTCGTCAGCGTGCGTCCGGTATTGCGCTTTTTCATGGTCTTTTTGTCCCTCCGCCAAGGCTGCGGGCCGCTCCTGGATTGGGCAGCCGCCGCGTGCAGCTCGCGTCACGGCAACGATTCGGGCATAGCACGACGAGCGTCGGATTTGCCAATAGGAGGCAGCATGAACATCCCCTCGCTCGAGAAAGTGGTCAGCGCAGAAGAATGGAAGCTGCGCGTCGATCTCGCTGCAGCGTACCGGCTGGTTTCGCTCTACGGCTGGAGCGATCTGGTGTTCACGCACATCAGCGCGCGCGTCCCCGAACCGGCGATTCGCGGGAGCGGCGAGCCCGAGCACCAGTTCCTGATCAATCCTTACGGCCTCTTGTTCGACGAAATCACCGCGTCGTCCTTGGTGAAGGTCGACCAGCGCTGCAACAAGATCATCGACTCGCCGTTCCCAGTGAACCCCGCCGGCTTCACCATCCATAGCTGCATCCACGCGGCGCGAGAGGACGTGGTTTGCGTGCTGCACACGCACAGCCGCGCCGGCGTGGCGGTCAGCGCGCAGAAGAAGGGCGTGTTGCCGATCAGCCAGCAGAGCACCTTCGTGCTCGCGTCGCTCGCGTATCACGACTACGAAGGCGTCGCGCTGCGCGACGACGAACAGCCGCGGCTCGTGCGCGACCTCGGGCACAAGAATTTCCTCATGCTGCGCAATCACGGACTCTTGACGCTGGGGCCGACGGTTCCCGAGGCGTTCCTCGCGATGTACACCTTCGAGAACGCCTGCCGCGTCCAGATCGACGCGCAGGCAGGCGGCGAGCTCGTCCATGTCGACACGCGCATCCTCGAAGGCATGGGCGAGGTGATGAAGAAGGTCACGAACGGTCAGGGCGCGAACATCGCC
This sequence comes from Myxococcales bacterium, assembly GCA_036488495.1. GTDB lineage: Bacteria > Myxococcota > Myxococcia > Myxococcales > 40CM-4-68-19 > 40CM-4-68-19. The sequence continues at coordinate 1,610 of DASXHM010000166.1, forward strand.
TGGCCGGCGCTGCTCCGGAAGCTCGACAAGCTGGACCCGTCGTACAAGACGTGAGCCGGGCGGCCGCGCGTCACTTGAGGAATTCGAAGTCGGTGTAATCCGCGGCGCTTTCGCTGTGGGTCTGGTCGCCGTCGGTCAGGATGCCGAAGCCCTGCAGCTCCGGATAGGCATCGGTCTCGCCGGTGTCGATGAAGTGCTTCTGGAAGAGCCAGGCGGGATCGATCTCCTCCTGCACCCAGTCGGCCGAGGTGGTGCCGCTGTGGAGGACGATGCTGTCCTGGAAGACGAAGGGATTGCGCTTCTGGTTGCAGGTCTGGCCGATCTTCGCGTCGGTGCTCCAGATGAACTTGAGCGAGTACCAGCGAAGGCCGCTCTTCCAGGTGATGTACACCGCCGCCGCCGAGTCGCCGTACCCGTCGGCGCATTCGTTGCCGTGCTTGGGAAGGACGACCGCGCGCCACTTCCAGCGGATGCGGCGGACGCC
>DASXHM010000167.1:0-17568 GCA_036488495.1 Myxococcales bacterium
CCTGTACAACGAGCCGTTCATCCCCGGCTGGCTGAACGACCTCACCGCCCGCGACCCCTACTTCGTGCTGCCGGTGGCGATGGGCATCACGATGATCCTCACCCAGATCCTGACGCCCTCGCCGGTGTCGAACGCCAGCCAGAAGACGATGGGGTACGTGATGAGCGGCTTCTTCTCGCTCCTCATGCTCACCTATCCGGCGGGCCTCACCCTCTACATCTTCACCAACAACATCCTCTCCATCATCCAGCAGGTGTACCTGCGGCGGACCATGAAGCCGCCCCCGGCGGGAGGTCAGACGCTGACCGTTGCGCCGAAGGGCGGTGGAAAAGCCGGGCTCGAGCGTGCCAAGGTGCACGCCTAGGATGCCGCGCGCGGGGGGCACGCAAGAGAAGAAGAACCGCCTCCTCGGAGCGGCGGTGGTGAAGGCCGTCCTGCGCAAGCGGAGCGGCAATGCGTCGGCGACGAGCTCCTTGTACGAAGGCATCCTCCGCGATCTGGGCGTAACCGACGCGCAGGTGGAGGCGTATCTCGCGGAGCATGAGGCGGAAGTGGAGCAGGCCATCCGCAGCCACGGCCGGCGGAGCGACTAGTCGCGCCGGCCGAAGGACGGTCAGCCGCGGACACCGAAGGTGGCATGGCGGCTACGTCTTGAAACTCGAAGAAGCTTCGGTGGACCGTTTTTGGTGTAGTCGAGAGGGCACGGAGCGAGGCGACCTTGGACCCAGCCGGGCTGAAGAAGATCGAAGACGGCGCAGCGGAGATGGGACAGAAGCTGTCCGCGGAGCAGCTCAAGCTCCTGGGCCGTCACGTCGACCTCCTGCTCAAGTGGAACAAGTCGATCAACCTGACCGCCGTCACCGCCCCGGACGAGGTGGTGGAGAAGCACGTCCTCGATTCGCTGGCGCTTGCGCCCGTGTTGCCCTCCGGGAGCTTGCTCGACGCCGGCAGCGGGGGAGGGTACCCGGGCATTCCGGCGGCCATCGCCCGGCCGGAGCTGGAAGTCGTGCTGGTCGACTCGGTGCAGAAGAAGGTGGCGTTCCTGAAGAGCGCCTTGGCCGAGCTGCGGCTGCCCAAGGTGCGGGCGGTTGGCGTCCGGCTGGAGGGGAACCCGTCTCGCGAGGAGCTGCCTCGCGTGCATGCGGCGGTGGCGCGGGCGTTCGCGGCGCCGGAAGCCTGGCTGACGCTGGCGGAGCAGTACGTGCTGCCGAATGGAGTGGCCATCTGCATGCTCGGGCCAACGGACCCGGCGCCTGACCAGGTGGGGCAGATGGCGCTGCAGCGGGAGCTCGCCTATGCGCTCCCGTTTTCGGGCGCCCAACGCCGCCTGGCCGTCTACAAGCACACCTGATCTGAGGTGTGTTCCACGTGGAACGGTGGGTTGGTTGCCCTGCGGGCGACGCTTCCCACCGGCGCGACCAACCCGCATCTTCTCAGCCTTCTGAAAAGGATGGGAAAACGATGAAGATCGCGTGCTTGCTGGGACAGGGTTTCGAGGATTCCGAGTTTCGGGTGCCGTACGACCGGCTGCGCAAAGAAGGCTATCAGGTGGACGTCATCGGCGCGAAAGTCGGCGAGGAGCTGAAGGGGTACAAGGGCAAGGAGACGGTCAAGGTCGAAAAGGCCATCGACTCCGTCGATCCTGAGGACTACGACGCGCTGCTCATCCCCGGCGGCCAGTCGCCCGACCACCTGCGGGTCGACAAGCGGTTCGTCCAGTTTACCAAGGCGTTCGACGCCGCCGGAAAGGTCATCGCGGCGGTCTGCCATGGACCGCAGCTCCTCGCCGCGGCGCACTTGGTGAAGGGTCGCACGCTGACGGCCTGGTCGACGGTCCAGGACGACCTGCAGCAGATGGGCGCGAACGTCCGCGACGAAGAGGTGGTGCGGGACCGGAACTGGATCACCAGCCGGAAGCCGGACGACCTGCCTGCGTTCTCGAACGCCATCGTCGAGACGTTGGAAGGGGCGGACGAGACGCCGGCGCGCGGGAAGGACGCCGAGAGCAGCGCGCACCCGTAGGGCCGGCAGGGCCAGGGACGTGCGCGTGCGCGTCCTCGTTTTCGTGCGAGGGACTGGGGAGCCGTGCAGGTGCCCTTTCGGAATACGGCAGTGGCTCGCCGTGCCATGCGCGAAAACCAGCACGAGCACGCGTACGTATCCCGCGCCCGAAAACCCGGACGAGCACGCCCACGGTCCGTTCCACGTGGAACACCCCGGCTTGCTCCTTTGCGAACCGCCGTGGTACGCCCGCGCGGTCACGGCGAAGGGAGGGGCGATGTCGCTGGTCTTGGCGATCGTCAATCAAAAGGGCGGGGTAGGGAAGACCACCACGGCGGTGAACCTGGCTGCGTCGCTGGCGGCGCAGGAGCGGCGGGTTCTGGTGGTGGATCTGGATCCGCAGGGGAACGCGACCAGCGGCCTGGGGATCGCGCGCGACGAAGCAGATCGGCCGACCATCTACCACGCGCTCCTCGGTGAAGCGGACACCCGCGCCGCGACGCTCCCGACGGAGGTGCCGAACCTCTTCGTCGTGCCCGCTAGCTCGGATCTGGTCGGCGCGGAGCTGGAGCTGGTCACCGCCGAAGGCCGCGAGCACCGGCTGCGCGAGGCGCTCGCGCCGGTGCGCGACGGCTACGACTACCTGCTGATCGACTGCCCCCCGTCGCTCGGGCTCCTCACCATCAACGCGCTCACCGCCGCCGACCGGGTGCTGGTGCCGCTCCAATGCGAGTACTACGCGCTCGAGGGGCTGGGTTCCCTCTTGCGCACCATCGAGCTCGTCCGCGGCAACCTGAACCGCGAGCTCCAGCTCGAGGGTGTGGTGTTGACCATGTTCGACGCCCGCAACAACCTCGCCCGCCAGGTGATGAAGGACGTGCAGGGCCATCTGCCGGGCCAGGTCTACGACACGGTGATTCCCCGCAACGTGCGGCTCAGCGAGGCCCCGAGCCACGGCCGCCCGGCGCTCCTCTACGACATCGAGTCGAAGGGGGCGCAGAGCTATCTGCAGCTCGCGGCGGAGCTGGAAAAGCGTCACCACGCCTCCACCACGCCGACTGGACAAGAGGGAAAGCGCGCCCGCCGCGCCTGAGGGACGGCAGATGATCGACCCCAAGAACGTGAAGCGGCCCGCGCTCGGCCGCGGCCTCGGCGCCCTGATCCCCGGCAGCTCGCCGGCAGAGCGGCGCGGCATCATCAACCTCGGCATCGAGGAGATCCGCCCGGACAAGCACCAGCCCCGGCGCCACTTCGACGACGCGAACATCGCGGAGCTGGCGGAATCGATCAAATCCAAGGGGCTACTCCTTCCCCTGATCGTCCGCCGCGCCCACGAAGGCTACGTGCTGGTCGCGGGTGAGCGGCGCTGGCGGGCGGCCCAGAAAGCCGGGCTGCGCGAGCTGCCGGCGATGGTGCGGGAGGTCTCCGAAAAGGAGGCCTTCGAGCTGGCGCTGATCGAGAACATCCAGCGCGAAGACCTGAACCCGGTCGAGGAAGCCGAGGCCTACAAGCGGCTGATCGAGGAGCACGGGCTGACCCAGGAGGAGCTGGCTGCCCGGGTCGGCAAGGACCGCTCCACCGTGGCCAACGCGCTCCGGCTCCTGCGCCTGCCGGACGTGATCAAGGAAGCCATCGTCGCCGGGCGGCTCAGCATGGGGCACGCGCGCGCGCTCCTCGCCATCGCCGACGAAGGAGATCTGAAGAAGGCGGCGGAAAAGGTGATGGCGGAAGAGCTCTCCGTCCGCGCCGCTGAGGCGCTCGTCCAACGGCTCAAGTCGAAGCGGGGGCCGAAGGAAAAGCGCGAGGAAGGCACCGTCCAGACCCGGCACCTGGTGGAGAAGCTGCAGCGCAAGCTCGGCGCCAGGGTGGAGCTGAAGGACAAGGGGGGGAGCGGGGTGTTGGAGATCCGCTACCAGAGCCTCGCCGAGCTGGACCGGGTACTGGCGGGAATCCTCGGCGAATAGCGACGCCGAACCAGGCGCGGGGCGGAAACGCACGGCACCGCCAGCGAGAGGAGAAGAGAGATGGCCACCGATCCCGCTCTCGAAGGCCGCGCCTCCGCGGAAGACTTTCCCGCGCCGGAAGCCAGGGTGCAGGAGCCTCCGGCGCATTCGGCGAAGCACCCGTCGGCGAAGACCGGCCGCGAGCTCTCCGTCCGCGCCATCGGCGTCGCCATCGTGGTCGCCGCTCTGATGGGAATGGCGGAGCCGGTGGTGGTGCTGCGCATCGGCTACGGCCCGAACCTGTCGGTGGTGAGCGCGTTTCTCGGCTTCATCGCCATTTCGCTGATGGGGCTCGTCACCGGCGTCCGCGGCACCCGCTGGGAGAACAACCTGGTGCAGACCGCCGGCACCGCCGCGGGTTCCGGCGTCGGGTTCATGGCGGTCGTGCTCGCCGCCATCGACATGCTGAACGCTCGCGGCGTCATGAACCTGCACCTCTCGGGGACGCAGATCTTCGCCTGGCTCGCGCCTTCGGGGCTCCTCGGCGTCCTCCTCGCCGTGCCCTTGCGCAAGCACTACATCGACCAGGAAAACCTGCCGTTCGCCGACGGCACCGCGGCCGGAGAGACGCTTTTGGTCCTCGACGAGGGCCCGAAGCAGGCCGGGCCGCGAGTGGCGGCGCTCGGCGTCGGCGGCCTCGTTTCCGCGCTCTTCACCGTCCTGCGCGACGGTTTCGGCAAGATCCCGGATGCGATTGCCTTCACCTTCCTCTCGCCCCACGCCGCGGCGCTCCGGGTCGGCAGCGAAGTGGGCGTTCTGTCGCTCGGAGCGGGGCTCCTGATCGGCCTGCGGGTGACGCTCTCGACCGGCCTCGGCATGCTGCTCGCCTGGGTGATTGCCCCGGAGGAGCTGTTCCGCCGCGGCCTCGTCCCCGAGCTGACCTTCAACACCGTGCTGCAGCGCTGGATCATGTGGCCCGCGACCGGCCTGATGGTGGCCGGCGGTCTCGCGGCGTTGGCGCTCAAGTGGAAGGTCATCGCGTCCAGCTTCAAGGGCCTCTCGGCGAAGGAAGTGGACCAGGGCGGCGACTTTCCCATCCGCTGGGTGGCCTACGGCGTCGTCATCTGCTCGGCGGTGCTGGCGGCGGTGCAGAAGATCTCGCTCGGCTTTCCGGTCTGGCTTTCGCTGGTCTCCATCCTGCTCTCGATCATCCTGATGCTGGTTGGCATCCGCGTGCTGGGCGAGACCAACTGGGCGCCCATCAGCGCGATGGCAAACGTGATGCAGGCGGTGTTCGCGGTCATCGCTCCCGGGCACGTGCCGATCAACATGATCGGCTCGGGCATGAGCGGGGCGGTGGCCGCCAACGGCGAGCACCTGATGCAGGACTACCGTGCGGGCAAGATCGTCGGCTCGACCAACCGCAACCTCACCATCCTGCAGCTCATCGGGGTGCCGGTGGGCGCGCTCGCGGTGGCGGTGGCGTATCCCCTGGTGCGGTCCAAGTACGGCATCGGCGGCGAGCACGGGCTGAGCTCGCCGGTGAGCGTCAAATGGGCAGGGTTCGCGGAGCTCCTGTCGAAGGGGTTCGGAGCGCTCGCGCCGAGCGCGTTCTGGGCGCTCGTCGTCGCGCTCGTGGTCGGAATCGTTCTCACGCTCCTGGAAGCGAACCCGCGCATCGGCCGCTTCGTGCCGTCGCCGACCGCCGTCGGTCTCGGCATGCTCATCCCCGGCTTCGCGGTCGTGCCGATGATGGTGGGCGGCGTCATCCAGGGGATCTGGAGCCGCGCGAGCCCCAAGACGGAGGAGGTGTACAACACCCCGCTCGCCTCCGGTTTCATCACAGGCGAGGCGCTTGTACTCCTCTTTCTCGCAGCCATTTCGCTGCGTTGAGCGAAGGATCTGTTAGAACGCTGCGGCAACCTTCACCCTTTGAAGGAGCCAAGGCCGATGGCGCAACCCACTCCCTCCCCGACCAATTCGCCGCCCCCGCAGACGTCGAACGTTTCGCCGTTGCCCACGCCCTCGCGCCCGCAGGGCGAATTGAACGCGCTCCTCGGCAAGGGCAGCCAGTTCGAAGGCAAGCTCATCTTCGAGGGCACCGTCCGCATCGACGGCAAGTTCGCGGGCGAGATCGTCTCCACCGACGTGCTGATCATCGGCGAGGGCGCGGAAGTGAAAGCCAACGTCCAAGTCGGGGGCCTCGTCTGCCTGGGCGACTACTCGGGCGACGCGCGGGCGAGCAAATCGATCGAGCTGAAGGCGCCGGCCAAGGTGCGGGGCAACCTGACCACCGCGTCCATCGTCATCGAGCGCGGCGTGTTCTTCGACGGCACCTGCAAGATGGACACGAACGGGACCAACGCGCCGCCGGCCAAGAAGTAACTCGCGCGCGATACAGCGGCGGCCGGGCACGCGCGACCGCCGCCGGCCAAAAAAGAGCCGCCGGATCGCTCCGGCGGCCCACGACCGACTTCCGGGGAAAGCCTTACTGCTTCGCGGCCGGGATGGCCTGCGTGCCGCTCGCCGAGACGGCGACCTTGATCTGCCGCGGCTTGGTCTCCGGCTTCTTGGGCAGGTGGATGCGGAGCACGCCGTCCTTGCTCTGGGCGCTGATGTTCTCGACGTCCACCATCTCGGGCAGTGTGAAGCTGCGGCTGAACACCCCGTAGGTGCGCTCGATGCGGTGGTAGCCGTCGCGGTTGTCTTCCTTCTCCAGCTTGCGCTCGCCGCGCAGCGTGAGGGTGTTGCCCTCGAGCTGGATGTCCACGTCCTTCGCGTCCACCTCGGGCAGCTCGGCCTTCAGCGTGATGCCGTCCTGATCCTCGAAGATGTCGACCAGGGGCGACCAGGTGGCGGTCATCGACTCTTCGCGCTGGTCGTTGCGGCCGTAGGTTGCGTCGAAGGTGCGGAAGAGCTGGTCCTGCAGGTTGAAGAAGTTGCGGAACGGATCGTTGCGGGTGATGGCCATGACGGGCTCCTTTTGTGACGCCCCGCGGTGAGGGTCGAGAGGCGTGAAATAGTTGCCGGCTTTCGAGGGCTTGTCGCCCTTCCTGCCGACGCGCGAGAACGTAAAACAGCGATCGGACCCGTCAAGGCCGGGCGCGGAAATCGTCTGAGAACTTGGGTGAGAAATCGTCTGAGAGCTCGTCGGCGCCGCAAAGAAAAGCGGCGCGGCGGGCTCGCGAAACCGAGCCCCCGCGCCGCGTCCTTTGGATGAGCGCCGGCTACCGCTTCCGCTTGCGCGGTGCCGCGACGGTCGGCAGGTCCGGCAGCTCGCCCGAGGTCTTGAGCGCCTGCGCTGCCCGCCGCGCCTTCACGTCGCCGCGGCCGCGCTGCCGGGCGATCTCCTTCTTGGCCGTACGCACCAGCCGGTCCGCCGCCGCATCCAGCGCGGCGAAGGTGTCCGGCGTCGTCTCCTCGATCTGGATGGTCTTGCGCCCCGGCATGTGGAGCGTGAGGTGCACTTCGCGCGAGTCGCCGCCGTGCCCGTTGGCGCGTCCGACTTCCACTCGGAGCTCGGCCGCCTCGCTGTCGTAGAAGCGGGTGAGCGGCGTGAGCACGTGCTCTTCCGCATACCGCTGCAGGTTGTCAGAGACCGTCATCTGCTTGCCTTGGACGATGAGCTTCATGCTTTTGAAATTAGGCACTGCTTCGAGCCAAAGCGCCGCATTGACCGGCTAGGTGCCGCATGCTAGGAAGCCGCGACTTTTTACCTCCCGTGTTTCTTTTCCAAGGAGCTGCCTGCCTGTGATCGACACCGGCGTCGCCCGCCGCTATGCGCGCGCGCTCCTCTCGCTCGGCCTGGAAGACGGCCGCCACGAGCAGCTCGCCGACGAGCTGTCCCAGGTTTTGCGCACCATGCGCGAGAACCGCGAGCTGGGCTTTCTGCTCGAGAATCCGGGGTATTCGCAGGAGCAGCGCCGTGCCGCGGTAGACGCGCTCGGCATGGCGCTTGCGCTCTCGCCGCTCTTGATGAAGTTCCTCCGCTTCCTGGTCGAACGGCAGCGCACGCCCGATCTCGCCGCCATCGGCCGCGCCTACTCGGCGCTCCTCGATCAGCAGGTGGGCCGGGTCCGCGCCACCGTCACCGCCGCCCAGCCGCTCTCGCCGGAAGAGGTGAAGAAGCTGCGCGACACGCTCGCATCGCTGACCGGCCGCTCCGTCGTCCTGGAGGCCAAGACCGACCCGCGCATCCTGGGCGGCGTCGTCACCCAGGTCGGCCCCACCCAGTACGACGGCAGCCTCAAGACGCAGCTCGACAAGCTGCGCGCCGAGCTCAAACAAGCGCCCGTCTAGATCCGAAAGCGACGCGCCCGAACGCAACTCTGAAGGAGCTTCTACGATGACAGAGATTCGCGCCGACGAAATCAGCCGCATCCTGCGCGAGCAGATCAAGGGCTACGGCAAAGAGGTCGAGGTCAGCGAGACCGGCACCGTGCTCTCCACCGGAGACGGTATCGCCCGCGTCTACGGTCTCGAAGGCGTGATGGCCGGCGAATTGGTGGAGTTTCCGCACGGTCTCACCGGCCTCGTCTTGAACCTGGAAGAGGACTCGGTCGGCGTCGCGCTGATGGGTATCCAGGAAGAGCTGCGCGAAGGCGACGTGGTCAAGCGCACCGGCCGCATCGCCGACGTTCCGGTGGGCCCGGAAGTGTCGGGCCGCGTGCTCAACGCGCTCGGCGAGCCGATCGACGGCAAGGGTCCCTTGGGCGCCAAGGAGCGGCGCAAGATCGAGGTGAAGGCGCCCGGCATCGTCGCCCGCGAGTCGGTGAAGGAGCCGATGCAGACCGGCATCAAGGCCATCGACGCGATGATCCCCATCGGCCGCGGCCAGCGCGAGCTCATCATCGGCGACCGCCAGACCGGCAAGACCGCCGTCGCCGTCGACGCCATCATCAACCAGAAGGGCCAGAACGTCTTCTGCATCTACGTCGCCATCGGGCAGAAGCAGTCCACCGTCGCGCGCGTGGTCGACAAGCTCAACCAGCACGGCGCCATGGCCTACACCACGGTCGTCGCCGCCAACGCCTCCGACCCGGCGCCGCTCCAGTTCCTCGCCCCGTACACCGGCGTCACCATGGGCGAGTACTTCCGCGACAATGGGCAGCACGCGCTCATCATCTACGACGACCTCTCCAAGCAGGCCGTCGCGTACCGGCAGCTCTCGTTGCTCCTGCGCCGTCCGCCGGGCCGCGAGGCGTATCCGGGCGACGTCTTCTATTTGCACAGCCGCCTGCTCGAGCGCGCCGCCAAGCTCTCCAAGGAGCGCGGCGGCGGCAGCTTGACCGCGCTGCCCATCATCGAGACCCAGGCGGGCGACGTCTCGGCGTACATCCCGACCAACGTCATCTCCATCACCGACGGGCAGATCTTCCTCGAGACCGACCTCTTCAACGCCGGACAGCGCCCGGCCATCAACGCCGGCATCTCCGTCTCCCGCGTGGGCGGCTCGGCGCAAATCAAGGCGATGAAGAAGATCGCCGGCTCCTTGCGCCTCGACCTCGCGCAGTATCGCGAGCTGGCCGCGTTCGCGCAGTTCGGATCCGACCTCGACAAGGCCACCCAGGAAACGCTGGCCAGAGGCGCGCGTCTGACCGAGATCTTGAAGCAGGGCCAGTACGTGCCGATGCCGGTCGAGAAGCAGATCGTCCAGATCTACGCGGGCACCCAGCGCGACAAGGAAGGCAATGGCTGGATCCGCAACGTCGAGATCACCGACGTCAGCCGCTACATGGCCGAGCTGCTCGAGTTCATGGACACCCGGCACGCAAGCACGCTCAAGCTCTTGCGCGAGAAGAAGGACCTCTCGGACGACGTCCGCCAGGGCCTCGACGCCGCGCTGACGGAGTTCCGCGACCTGTTCAAGCCTACGGCAAAGCGAGCGTAGATGGCTTCTCTTCGCACCATCCGCACCCGGATCAAGTCGGTGCGGAGCACGCAGAAAATCACCAAAGCGATGAAGCTCGTGGACGCGGCAAAGCTTCGCCGCGCCCAGGACGCGGTCTTGCGCGCCCGGCCGTACGCCGGAATGCTCGATGAAGTGCTCTCGTCTCTCGCCGGTGCGCGCGAAGAGGGAGCGCCGGCGCCGCACCCCTTGATGGAGGCGCGGCCGCAGAGGCGGATCGAGATCGTGCTGCTCTCCTCCGACCGCGGCCTCTGCGGCGGCTTCAATGCCAACCTCTTCCGCCGGGTGCAGCGCTTCATGGTGGAAGAAGCGCCGAAGTACGACTCGGTGCGGTTCTCGACGGTGGGCCGGCGCGGGCGCGACTTCGTCAAGAAGCGCGGGCTCAAGACGCGGAAGGACTACGCGAACTTCGTCGGCAAGCTGCGCTTCTCGATGGCGAAGGAGATCGCCGACGAGCTGGTGGCCGAGTTCCTCGCCGATCAGGTGGACGCCGTCTACATCCTCTACAACCGCTTCAAGAGCGCCATCACCCAGGAGATCACCCTCTCGCAGCTTCTCCCGATCGTGCCGGCGAAGGCCGAAGGCGCGCAGGCGAAGGGCGACAAGCAGGGCATCGTCACCGCCGAGCACGTCTACGAGCCGGGCCGCGACACGCTCTTGCAGCACCTGATTCCGAAGCAGCTCGCCACTCAGATCTGGCGCGATCTGCTCGAGTCGGCTGCGGCCGAGCACGCTGCCCGCATGACCGCGATGGACGCCGCGACCAAGAACGCGAGCGAGATGATCAGCCGCCTTTCTCTCGAATACAACCGCGCCCGCCAGGCGGCGATCACCAAGGAATTGATGGAGATCGTCTCCGGCGCCGAGGCATTGAAGTAATTCTTTTTGAGGTCAAACGAATATGGCTGTCGCAATCAACGAGCTGAAGCAGACCGGGAAGGTCACGCAAGTCATCGGGCCGGTGGTGGACGTGGAGTTTCCGGCGGGCGCCTTGCCGGAGATCTATACCGCGCTCACGCTGACGAACCCCAGCATCTCCGACAAGCCGGACAACCTCACCGTCGAGGTCGCGCAGCACCTGGGCGAGGACACCGCCCGCTGCATCGCGATGGATTCGACCGAGGGCCTGATCCGCGGCCAGCCGGTGAAGAACACCGGGGCGCCCATCTCGGTGCCGGTGGGGAAGGGCGTCCTCGGACGCATTCTCAACGTGGTGGGCGAGCCGGTCGACGAGAAGGGCCCCATCCACGCCACCCGCCGCCTGCCCATCCACCGGGAGCCGCCGAGCTTCACCGACCAGGACGTGCGGATGGTGCCGTTCGAGACCGGCATCAAGGTCATCGACCTGCTCGCTCCGTACCTGCGCGGCGGCAAGATTGGCCTCTTCGGCGGCGCAGGCGTGGGCAAGACCGTGCTCTTGATGGAGCTCATCCACAACGTCGCGCGCGCCCGCGGCGGCTTCTCGGTGTTCGCCGGGGTGGGTGAGCGCACCCGCGAAGGCAACGACCTGTACATGGAGTTCCAGGAAGGCGGCGAGAACGCGGTCATCAAGCCGCACGACCTGGAGAAGAGCCTGGCCGTGCTCGTCTACGGCCAGATGAACGAGCCGCCCGGCGCGCGCGCCCGCGTCGCTTTGAGCGCGCTCGCCATCGCCGAGTACTTCCGCGACGAGGAGGGCAAGGACATGCTCCTCTTCATCGACAACATCTTCCGCTTCACCCAGGCCGGCTCGGAAGTGTCCGCGCTCTTGGGACGCATTCCCTCCGCCGTCGGTTACCAGCCCACCCTGTCCACCGAGATGGGCGGCCTCCAGGAGCGCATCACTTCCACCAAGAAGGGCGCCATCACCTCGGTGCAGGCCATCTACGTGCCCGCCGACGACCTGACCGACCCGGCGCCGGCGACCGCCTTCGCGCACCTGGACGCGACCACCGTGCTCTCCCGCGCCCTGACCGAGATCGGCATCTACCCCGCCGTCGACCCGCTCGACTCGACCAGCCGCATCCTCGACCCGCAGGTGGTCGGCGAGAAGCACTACGCGGTCGCCCGGCGCGTGCAGTCGGTCTTGCAGCGCTACAAGGAATTGCAGGACATCATCGCCATCTTGGGCATGGACGAGCTCTCGGACGAGGACAAGCTGACCGTCGCCCGCGCCCGCAAGGTGCAGCGCTTCCTCTCCCAGCCCTTCCACGTCGCCGAGCAGTTCACCGGCATCAAGGGCGCGTACGTGAAGCTCGAAGAGACCATCCGCTCCTTCGAGGAGTTGCTCGACGGCAAGCACGACAACCTGCCCGAGCAGGCCTTCTACATGGTCGGCAACATCGACGAGGCGGTGGAGAAGGCGAAAGGCCTGGCGAAGTAAGTGGCGCTCGCGCTCGAAATCGTCACGCCTGAGCAGCGGGTGCTCTCGGTCGAGGCCGACGAAGTGCGCCTGACCGGGTTGGAAGGCGGCTTCGGCATCCGGCCGGGGCACACTCCGCTGGTCGCGGCGCTCGCCGCCGGCGAGCTCGTCTACATCCAAGGCGGCAGCGAGACGCGCTACGCGGTGGGCGAGGGCTTCGCGGAAGTGAGCAACGACCGGGTGCGGGTGCTGGTCGAAGACGCCGTTCGCGCCGATAGCCTGGACGCGGCGAAGACCGCCGCCGAGCTGGTGGAGCAGCGCAAGAAGCTGGCCGCCCTCGGCGAAGCCGATCCGGGATTCGAGACGCAGCGCGCGCTGGTCGAACGCGCGGCAGCGCGCGCCGCGGTGGCCCAGCGCCGCCCGTGATCAAGAAGCCGCGGCCGGCGCTCTTGCGCAAGCTGCGGCTCGTGGTCTTGGACGTCGACGGCACCTTGACCGACGGCAGGCTCTACTACGGCGCGCAGGGCGAGGCGCTCAAAGCCTTCGACGTGCGCGATGGGCACGGCCTGCGGCTCTTGTCTCTCGCCGGCGTGAAGCTCGCGGTCCTGACCGGCCGCCGCGCAGATCTCGTGGAAGCCCGCTGCAGCGAGCTGTCCATCGCGCCCGTCGTCGGCCGCAGCCGGGACAAGGCTTCTGGCATCGAGGCGATCTGCGCCGAGCTGAAGATCCCGCTCGCCGAAACCGCGTACATGGGCGACGACGTCAACGATCTGCCGGCGCTGCGCAAGGCCGCGCTGTCCTGCGCTCCGCGCGATGCGGCGAAGGAAGTGGTCCGCGAGGTGGACTGGGTCTCGAAGCGAGACGCCGGCCGCGGCGCGGTGCGCGAGCTGTGCGAGCTGCTTCTGTCGGCGAGAGGCGCGTGGCCGCCGGAGGAGTGAGCCTGCGCAAGCGGATCCGGCGCGAGCTGCGCGTGCGGGCGCTGCTCGGGCTCTTGCGCGTGCTGCGGCTTCTTCCGTTCGGGTTTGCGACCGCGCTGTGCGAGCGGCTGGGCCGTCTCGGATACGTGGTCTCCGCGCGCCAGCGCGCGCTCGCGCAGAAGACGCTGGCCGTCGCCTTCCCGGAAAAGACCGAAGAGGAGCGAGCCCGCATCGCCAAGGACTCCTTCGCGCACCTGGGGCGCAGCCTGGCCGAGTCGGTGCTGGTGGATCGGCTACCCGTGGAGGAGTTGGTGGAGCTCGACGCGGGCAGCGAGGCGGTGGCACGAGCCGCGCTTGCGCAGGGCAAGGGCGTGGTGGTCGCGACAGCGCACATCGGCAACTGGGAGCTGTTCGCGAAGCGCAGCGCGTCCTTGGGCCTGCCCATCGGCACCGTCGCGCGCGAGGCGCAGGATCCGCGGCTGACCGCGCTCCTCACCCGCGGCCGCGAGGGCCTCCGGCTCTTCTGGCGCAACTCTCCCATGGCGGGCCGGGAGATCGTCCGCTTCCTCAAGCAAGGCGGCGCGGTCGGCATCCTCATCGACCAGGACACCAAGGTCGCCGGGCATTTCGTGCCCTTCTTCGGACGCGATGCATTCACGCCGCGTGCCGCCGGCGATCTGGCAGCGCGGCTCGGGTGCCCGATGATCTTCGGCTGCTGCTACCGGGTGGCACCGCGTCTGCATCGGATGATCGTGCGGCCGGTCGAGGTCGCGCGGACCGGCGATGCCGAGCTGGACTCGCTCGCGCTCACCGCCGAAGCCACCCGCCAGATCGAGGAACAGATCCGCGCACGGCCCTCCCAATGGGTCTGGGTACACGACCGCTTCCGCACGGAGCGCGGCGTAACTCCAAGGGAAAAGTAGTTCGCAGGCGAACAGCAAAAACGGCTCGGATGCCTCGACACCAGCCGGGCTAGGTGCTAGCCTTCCTGCAAATGCGGAGCCAGTTCCAAGCCTTCCTCGTGTTTGCCGTCACAGCCGCCCTCGGCGGCGCGTGCGGGAAGCCGAATTCCTCAGCGGCGGCGCGGCCTTCCGCGACGAACGGCGCCGACTTGAGCCTCCGGGACGTGGCCTTGGTGCGGACCTCCGAAGGCCGTGTAGCTGCCAGGGGCACGGCGGCAAGGCTCGACTATAGGCGAGCAGGCGGGCACCTCGATGCAGATGTTGCTGGCATGACCGTCTTCCCCGAACCCGGCGCGCAGGTGGCGAGCTTCGGCGCCATGCACTTCAGTGCCCCCTCCGCGACCGGCGAGGTAAGCGCGCGGCACGGGGTGGCGACGGGCGGCGTCCGCTTCGCGGCTGCGCGCGGCGATCGCGGCCAGACGCAATCGCTCGAGTACGATGGCGACACCGTCCATGGCGAAGACCTGGTCCGGCTGTCCGGGCCCGGGTATCGCGTGCAGGGGCGCGGGGTCGTCGCCCGTGCCGATGGCAGCACCATCACCTTGCGCGACGGTGTCCGCGGCACGCTCCAGGCGGACGACGAATGATTCCGCTCACCGTTGCCATCCTCGCCGCCGCCGCACCGGCCGGGCTCCCGCCGGGTCCGGTCGACTTCAGCGCTCGCGAGATGCGCTTCGAGGCGAAGGACCGCCGGGTCCTCTACCTGGACGGCGAGGTCCACCTGAACCGCGGCGACCTGACCGTGCTCAGCGACCACGCGATCGCGGACCTGGCCGACGAGCACCGCCAAAAGCCGGTGCCGAAGAAAGCCAGGAAGGCGAAGAAGGCCGAACCTGCCAACCGCGAAATCGAGAAGTTCACCGTCGACGGGAACGTGCACGTCTCGCGCGGGCCCCGCACCGCCGACGGCGACCACGGCGTCGTCGACATGAGCGCGCAGACGCTGGTGTTGACCGGCACCAAGGCAGCCCCTCCGATTCTCCACGACGGCCCGGAGATCCTGGAGGGCGAGCGGATCCTGTTGCACACCGATACCGACGACGTGGACGTGCAGAAGCCCCACCTCGTTCTCCACCGCGCGCTGGCGGAGAAGACCTTGCCGGCCGGCGACGCTGAAGGCCCGATGCGGGTGGACGCCGACCGCCTCGTCCTCCACAACCAGGCCAAGCTGGCCCGGTTCACTGACGACGTGGTCGTCCGCCGCGGCGACGCGGTGATGCGCAGCCCGCGGATGGACGCCCGCTACGGCAAGGACGGCGAGCTGACGCTTTTGGAAATGCGCGGCGGCGTCGACGTCCGGCAAGGAGACAGGCGAGCGACCGGCGAGTCGGCCGACTACGACGCGAAGGCACGCACCATGGTGCTGCTCGGCGACCCCAAGCTCTACGACCGGGGCGATGTGCTGGTGGGCGACCGCATCGAGCTTTCGCTCGACTCCAGCGAGGTGCGGGTCACGAAGGGCCGTGCCCGGCTCCGCCCCGAGGCGCACAAGGACGAAGGCTCGCCATGACCATCCTGCACGCCCATCGCCTGACCAAGACCTTCCGCGGCCGCCGCGTCGTCGACGGAGTCTCCTTTTCCGTCGCGCCCGGCGAGGTGGTCGGCCTGCTCGGCCCGAACGGCGCCGGGAAGACGACGAGTTTCCACTGTGTTGTCGGATTGCTCGCGCCGGACGAGGGCGAGGTCCGGCTCGGTGAGCGCGACTTGTCGGGATTGCCTTTGCACGAGCGCGCGCGCTTGGGGATTGGATACTTGCCGCAAGAACCTTCCATCTTTCGCAAGCTGACGGTGCGGGAGAACTTCCTCCTCGTCCTCGAGGCGGCGAAGCTTTCTCACAGCGAGAAGGTCGAGCGCGTCGACGAGCTGTTGACCGAGTTCGACCTCTTGCGGATCGCCGAAGCCAAGGGCGAGACCCTCTCCGGCGGTGAGCGCAGGCGGGCGGAGATCGCGCGGTCGCTTCTGGCAGCGCCCAAGTTCATGCTCTTCGACGAGCCGTTCGCAGGAGTCGACCCGATCGCCGTGCACGATCTGCAGCGCTTGATCGGACGGCTGCGCGAAAAGGGTTTGGGCGTCCTCATCACCGACCACGCGGTCCGCGAGACGCTGGGCATCTGCGATCGCGCGGTGCTCTTGGCCGAAGGCAAACTTTTGGAAGCAGGAACGCCCGAAGAGATCGCGGCGTCGGAACGCGCTCGCGCCGTGTATCTCGGCGAGCGCTTCAAGCTGGAATAGGGGGCACGGGATGGCGTTGGAGCTCAAGCAAAGCCTGAGGATGTCGCAGCAGCTGGTGATGACTCCCCAGTTGCAGCAGGCGATCAAGCTCCTGCAGCTCTCTCGGATGGAGCTGGTCGACCTGATCCGCACCGAGATGGAGCAGAACCCGCTCCTGGAAGAGCCGCAGGACGGGTCCGAGGCGGAGCTGAACGAGGCCCCGGCAGAGCTGGTCTCCACCCTCAACGAAAGCATCGAGGCGAGCGAGCTCAACACCTCGCCCGCCGAACCCGCCCAGCCGGATCTGAAGAAGGCCGCCGAAGGCGACATCAAGCGCGACGAGATCGACTGGGAGCAGTACCTCGACAACTACCAGACCCAGCACACCGCCCCCTCCGCAGGCGGGATGAGCTCGGACGATCTGCCCTCTTTCGAGGCGACGCACTCGAAGCCGGTCGGCCTGACCGAGCACCTGATGGAGCAGCTCCGGATGGCCGGGATGTCCGACCAGGAGCGGCACATCGGCGGGCTCATCATCGGGAACCTGAACCGCGATGGCTATCTGGTCATCGACCCCGACCTGCAGCCCACCATCCCGCTCGTGATCTCCGCCGAAGGTGAAGAAGAGGGGAAGCTGGCGGAGGTGCCCGCCGTCGCTCCCGAGGCGCTGGAGGCTTTGCGGCGCGAGCAGGCGGCGAAGCAGCCCATCCGCACCTGCGATCCCATCATTCCGCTCGCGCTCGAGGCCGGCGTGTCGGCCGCCATGGCCGAGCGGGTGCTCAAGCGGGTGCAGCGCTTCGACCCGGTCGGCTGCGCCTGCCGCGACCTGCGCGAGTGCCTCTTGGTCCAGGCAAAGCACTACCTGACCGAAGGCGAAGGCAAGGACGATCCGGACGCCGAGCTGTTGCCGATGATCGTGCGCCGGCACCTCAAGAACGTGGAGACCAAGAAGTACCAGGCCATCGCCAAGGACCTGGACGTCTCGCTCGAAGAGGTGGTGGCGTCGATCAAGCTGCTCTCCCGGCTGGATCCGAAGCCGGGCCGCAACTACACGAACGAGGAGCCGCAGTACATCACGCCGGACGTCTACATCCACAAGATCGGCGACACGTACATGACCGTCCTGAACGACGACGGCCTCTCCAAATTGCGCATCTCGCAGCACTACCGGAACGCGCTCAAGAACGGCTCCGGCGCCGCCACCAAGGACTACATCCAGGACAAGCTGCGCTCGGCGGTGTGGCTCATCCGCAGCATCCACCAGCGGCAGCGGACCATCGTCAAG
>DASXHM010000233.1:0-17382 GCA_036488495.1 Myxococcales bacterium
CACGTCGCCCGGGGCGAGGACGCCCTTCAAGGTATTGATCCGGCCATATTCGGAATTGACTTCCGGATTCGGCTTGCGCGCCCAGGAGGCGAGCTCGATGGGGATGCGCCCCTTCTGCTTGCCGACGCGGATGTCCGCGCCCTTGCCGTTCGAATCGATGGAGGTGACGAGCGCGGCGATGACTTCGTCCGACTTGCCGTCGCCTTCGAGGAACGCCTGCTCCTTCTTGGAGAAGTCGTCCCAATCCTTCCGCGGCAACTGCAAGAGCGCGCCGCGATAGCCCTGGCGCTTGTCGGCCTCGATGACGCCCTTGATGGTGGCGGCGGTCGCGTCGTGCTCCCGCTCCAGATCGACGGTGGTGTAGACCTTGAGGCCGTCGTCGAGGAGGCGATCGTTGCCGTAGCGGGCGACGATGTCGCGGCGGATGTGCTCGGTGACGTAGGGCGTGGTCTCGCGGAAGATGTCCTGGACCGGGAAGACGTGAATTTCTGCCGCGTCCGCCTGCTCGCGCTGCGGCCGGCTGATCATCCCCTCTTCGAACATGCGGCGCAGCACGTACGAGCGGCGCGCCTTGGCCTTTTCGGGATGCGAGAAGGGCGAGTATTCGGTGGGCGCCTGCGGCAGCCCGGCAAGGAGCGCAATCTCCGGCAGCGACAGCTCCCAGACGTTCTTGCGGAAGTAGTTTTCGGCGGCCGCCTGCACGCCATAGCTGTGATGTCCGAGATAGACCTCGTTCATGTACAGCCAGAGGATGTGCTCTTTGTCGAAGTGGCTCTCGAGCCTTCGGGTGAGGATGTACTCGCGCATCTTCCGGCGCAGGCCGGCCATGCCCTTGCGCTCGTGAGCGGCTTTCACGCCTTCGGCGGAAGCGAGAATGGCTTTCGCCGTCTGCTGCGACAACGTCGAACCGCCCACCACGCGCCGATGGCGGATGTACGTGGACCAGATGCCGCGCGCGATGCCCGGCAAGCTGATGCCGTTGTGCTCGAAGAAGCTCGCGTCCTCGCTGGCGATGAGGGCCTGCTTGAGCTTCTTCGGAATCGCCTCGTACGGAACCACGAAGCGCCGCTCGTTGTAGAACTCGCCGACCAACTGCTCGTCGCCGCTCCAGACGGTGCTGACGATGGGCGGGCGATAGTTGCGCGCCCACTCGATGGAGGGCAGGCCCTTGGCGAAGCTCGCGTAGAGCACGGCGCCGGCGATGACGGCCACGACCGCGAGGGCGAACAGGGGTGCTGCGATGTACACCCAGAGGCGGCGCCTTTTGCGGACGGGCGGCGGTGTCGGCTGGGTCGTGTTCATGGGTTCCCTCACGGGCCGTCCTTGTAACGCGGCTGCCGGTCGTTAGCTTCCTTGCGGCCGCCACTGAATCTGCGCCCGAGGCAAGCAGTCGAGCAGCTCGGTCGGGAGCGGCGAGACGAGCTGGAGCCGCTTCTTCGTGATCGGGTGCGACAACGACAACCGCGCCGAGTGGAGAAACATTCGCCGCAGTCCCCACTGCCGCACGACCTGGCGGTTGAAGGGGAAGTCGCCGTACTTGGTGTCCCCCACGATGGGATGCCCGATGGCGTCGAGATGCCGCCTGATCTGGTGAGTGCGCCCGGTCTCGATGGTCAGCTCGAGCAGCGTCGCTTCCGGGCCGCCGGCGAGCTTCTTCCAGTGGGTGAGCGCGGTCTGCATGTTGACGCCGCGTTCCGACTTGCTGTTCTGCGTCTGCTGGTGCTCGGAGAGGCGCAGGTCGATGCTTCCTTGCTCCTTCTGGAAGCGGCCTTTCGCGAGCGCGTAGTACGTCTTGTCGGGTTCACCCGCGGTAAACATCTCCGTCAGCCGCACCATCGCCTGGCGGGTCTTCGCCACCACCACCGCGCCGCTCGTCTCGCGGTCGAGCCGATGCGCGGGGCTGGGTTTGAACTCGCCTTCCGGCGTCTTCTGGCCCTGCCGCTCGAGATAGGCGCGCACTTCGTCCACCAGCGTTGCCCCGGTGATGCCGGTGCCTGGGTGGATGGCGAGACCCGCCGGTTTGTCGCAGACGAGGATGTGCTCGTCTTCGTAGAGGACGGAGAACTCCTGCGGCACCGCGCGCGGCTCCTTGGGCGGCGGTTGCGCTGCCTGCAGGACGTGCACGACGATCTGGTCGCCTTGCTGCAAAAGCTGCGCAATCTCCGCGCGCGCTCCATTCACCCGCACCTTCTTCGTGCGCACCAGCTTGTAGAGGTGGCTCAGCGGCAGGGTTTCGAGGCGCTTGCGCAGGAACTTGTCGAGCCGCTGGCCCGCGGCGTCCGCGCTCACCTTGTATTCGAGCTTCATCGCTGGTTTTCGGAGAAGTTGGAGACCCGCCAGCTTCCGTCCTTTTGCTGCACCAGATCGACGTGGGCGGTGCGCTGCAGGTCTCCGCCGCCTTGGGGGCGGATGTCCAGGTCGTAGTCGGCGCTGCGCTTTTCGCCGGACCCGGCCAGCTTCTCGCGCTTGTAGTAGACGCGCTCGGGCCGCACCTGCATGCCGGCGGTGCCGCGGCCGCCGCGCGCTTCCGCGGTGAGGTTGAGCTCGTCTTTCAAGCGCATGGTGGCGATGCCGGTGGTGAACTGCAGGGCGCGGTCCTGGTCGGACTCGACGTAGTACTTGTCGACGAAGTTGTCGGCCACGGACGCGGGATCCTTCATGCCGCCGCAGGCCGCGACCAAAAGCGCGAGCACGAGCAGCCGTTTCATCCGCGGGCCTCCATCTCCGCTGCTATCCTACAAGCGGGCTTCGGAGGCAACGTGGCAAAGATCTACACGCGTCGGGGCGACGACGGTTCGACAGGCCTTTTCGGCGGTCCGCGGGTGCGCAAGGACGACTTGCGGGTGGCGGTGTACGGCGACGTCGACGAGCTGAACTCCGTCTTGGGCGTCGCGAGAGAGGAGCTTTCCGGCGACCTGCGCGAGCTCGTGGTGGCGCTGCAGAGCGAGCTGTTCACGCTCGGGTCGGAGCTGGCCACGCCGGACTTGTCCAAGGCGCCCAAGTCGGTGCCGCGCATCTCCGCGGAGCACGCCACCCGCCTCGAGCAGCAGATCGATCGGCTGACCGCCGAGCTGCCGCCGCAGACGCATTTCGTCTTGCCGGCCGGCTCGCGCGCGGGAGCGCTCCTGCACCTGGCGCGGACCGTCTGCCGGAGGGCTGAGCGCGGCGCGGTTTCGCTCTCGCGCAGCGAGGCAGTTTCGGCCGAGGCGCTCGCGTACCTGAACCGGCTGTCCGATCTGCTCTTCACCATGGCCCGGGCCGCGAACATCCGCAGCGGCGCTCCGGAAGTGCCGTGGATTCCGTGAAGCTGTTCGATTCGTCGGAGCTGCGCGCCGGGGGTTCGGTGCGGTTCGATCTCGGGACGGTCGCGGGACGATTCGGGCCAGTGCAGCGGGAGGGCTTCGCGGTGCGCGTTTCAGACGGGACCGTCCGCGCGTACTTGAATTTCTGCCCGCACCGCGGCGAGCCGGTCGATCGCGGAGACGGACGGCTCTTCACCGGCGGCGGCGCCATCGAATGCCAGGCCCACGGCGCGCTGTTCGATCCGGCGACCGGCGCCTGCTGCAGCGGCCCCTGCTTCGGCCGCGACCTCACGCCTCTCGCCGTGTCCGAACACGACTCGGCCGTCTGGTTGTCCGACGCGGCCGTGGATTGACGTCGCCGCTGCGAGGTTGACGTGTGCACGTCGAATGCTATCATTGATAGCATGGCGCAACTGGTGGTCCGCAATGTCGAAGACGCCGTCGTGCGGGAGCTGAAAACACGCGCGGCCCGTCACGGGCGCTCGGCGGAGGCAGAGCATCGCGAACTCCTGCGCACTGCGCTCCTCGCGCCACCACGAATGGACTTCAAGGAGTTTCTCTTGACGATGCCCGACCCAGGGCCGATCAAGCGCTCCCGCAAGAAGGTGCGGCGGGTTCGCCTCTGAAATACTTGCTCGATACGAATGTCCTCTCGGAGATGCGCAAGCGTGAGCGCGCCAGCCGGCATGTCCGCGCTTGGTTCGACAGCGCAGTCGCGGATGAGCTGTACACATCGGTCATGGTACTCGGCGAACTGCGCCAGGGTGTCGAAAGCAAGCGACGCACCGACCTCGCCACGGCGGTCAGTCTCGAGCGGTGGCTGCATGCGCTCGAAGAGCGCTACGCGGACCGTATCCTGGCCGTCGACGCCCAGATCGCCGATCAGTGGGGGCGCCTCAATGCGGGGGGCCGGCTTCCGCTCGTCGACGGCCTCTTGGCCGCGACGGCGTTCGTGCACGACATGACCGTTGTTACCCGGAACACGCGCGATTTCGAAACCACCGGCGTCGACGTCGTGGATCCGTTCGACCCGGGCTGAGGAGTCACCCGGCAATCCGCTGCCAGCGCCGCGACGTCGGCGTCACTTCAGCCGCTTGAGCACCGCCTGGGTGAACATCCGCGTGGTGGCGGAGCCGCCCAGGTCCGGCGTGATCGCTTCCTTCGACGCAATCGCTTCCCGCACCGCCGTCACCAGTCGGTTCGCCGCGGTGCGCTCGCCGATGTGCTCGAGCAGCATCACGCCGGCGAGCATCACCGCCGTGGGGTTCGCCATGCCTTTGCCCGCGATGTCCGGCGCAGTGCCGTGGACGGCTTCGAAGATGCCCGCGCTCTTGCCGATGTTCGCGCCCGCGGTGAGCCCGAGGCCGCCGATCAGGCCGCTCGTCAAGTCGCTCAAGATGTCGCCGAACAAGTTGGTGGTGACGATGACGTCGAACTGCAGCGGGTTCTTGACGAGCTGCATGGCGCAGTTGTCGACGATCATCTCCTTGAACTCGATGTCGCCGTGGCGCGCCGCCACCTGACGGCCGGTTTCCAAGAAGAGCCCGCTCGTCGCCTTGAGGATGTTGGCCTTGTGGACCAGCGTCACTTTGCGGCGGTTGTTCTTCTTTGCGAACTCGAAGGCGTACTGGACGATGCGCTCCGAGCCCTTGCGGGTGATGATGCTGATGCTCTCTGCCGCGCTGTGCTCGTCGTCGATGTAGTGCTCGACACCCGAATAGAGCCCTTGGGTGTTCTCGCGGATGACCACCAGATCCACGCCGGTGTAGCGGGTGTCGACGCCCGCGAAGCTGCGCGCGGGGCGGACGTTGGCGTAGAGCTCGAATTCCTTGCGCAGCGCAACGTTCACGCTGCGAAATCCCTCGCCGATGGGCGTGGCCAGCGGGCCCTTCAGAGCGAGCTTGTTCCGGCGGATGCTCTCGAGCGTCTGCGCGGGGATGGGCGTTCCGTGCGTCGCCACCGCCCCCGCGCCCGCGGCCGCGCGTTCCCAGTCGAGCTTCGCGCCCGCGGATTCGATCACCTCGACGGCGGCGTTCACCACTTCCGGCCCGATCCCGTCGCCGGGGATGAGCGTCACTTGAGTCGACATGGCGCCGCGATCTAACCGAAAAAGGCCGCGATCGCGAGCAGGATCATCTCCAGCAGCAAGAGCGAGGAAGAGACGCCGTGGAGCATTCCGAAGCGCGGGGTCGCGGTTTGTCCGGCACCGCGCAGCGCGTGGATTTGCGGCGTGATCCAGAACGCCGAGGCCGCTGCGCAGAGCCCTGCGATGAGTGGCAACAGGGCAAGCCGCCTGCGCCCGCTTACGAGGGCCAGCGCCAGGGCCACGGCGCTGAGCGCGATCACCGCCGCATCCAACCGGGCGAGCATGCCTCCGACCAGGTTTGCAGCGAGGGTCCGGCGGGGCTCGTCTCGCGGCAGCGCCGCCACCTCGCGGGGAAAGACCACCTGGGCGGCGATGGCGGCAAAGAAGAGCTGCGCTCCTGCGACGAGCGCGCAGATGACGCGGAAGACACGGTCCATGGCGGTCTTTTGCGTTACTTTCCCGCAAGCATGCAAGGCGAGCCCGACATCCGCGTCTCCGCGCCGCAGCTCAAGGCGCGCGCGAAAGAGCTCGGCTTCGACTTGTGCGGCATCGCCCGGGCGCACAAGGTGGATCCTTCCCGCCTCGACAAGTGGTTCGCGAACGGCTGGGATGCATCGCTCGACTACGTGCGCAGGCGGCGCGACGAGCGGCTCGATCCATCGTTCCTGGTGCCGAATGCGCGCAGCGTGATCGTGCTCGCGGTTTCGTATGCGCCGGCCGTCGAAGATCCGCAGCCGCGGCCGGGTGAGCTGGTCGTCGCCCGGTATGCGCGCGGCCGCGACTACCACAACGTCTTTCGCAAGCCCTTGCGCAGGCTCGCCGAGTGGCTGCGCTCGTACGGCGCCGACGTTTATAGCGAAACCGATACCGGCGCGATCCTGGAAAAGTATTGGGCGCAGGAAGCGGGCATTGGTTGGATTGGAAAGAACGGCTGTTTGATTCACGAGCGGCTCGGGTCCTGGCTGCTCTTGAGCGCGCTCGTCACCGATCTTGCCTTCGAGCCCGATGCGCCGCATCCGGACCGCTGCGGCGACTGCGCGCTGTGCATGCCCGCGTGTCCGACGCAGGCGTTTCCCGAACCGCGCTACGTGGATGCGCGCAAGTGCATCGCCTTCCACACCATCGAGCACCGCGGGCCGATCGCGCCCGAACTGACGGAACGTTTCGGCAACCGGCTGTTCGGGTGCGACGTCTGCCAGGAAGTGTGCCCGTGGAACCGCCACCCGCCGCCGCGCAAGCTCGTGCAACTGACGCCGCGCACTCCCTCACTGGCCGCGGACGAGATTCTCGCGCTGACGCCGGAAGAAGCGCGGCAAAAGTTCGAGGGGACGCCGCTGGCGCGGGCGGGGCGCGAGGGGTTGGCTCGCACCGCGCGCGCGCTCAGCGGATCGACTTCACGCGGCCGTTAGTTGGGCGGCATGTCGGCAACCGTCATTCCATAGCAATTGGAGACGTGACACCAGGTGCTGGGCCCGCCCCACCTGCCGCCCGTGCTCCACTGCACGATGATGGCCGCCGGCGTGTAGTAGGAGATCGACACCGGATCGAACATGCCGGTGATGATGCGCATGTGAACGCCGGGGATGTTGTTGAAGGTGACGTTGGCGGCGAGGCCGGGAGTCCCGAACGTGAGGACGTGACCGACGGCGCCGTTCCGCGCGAGCCCAAGCGCATCCCAAGCGCCGAGGCTGTGGCCGGTGACGCTGGTCGCGCCCGGCGCGGCGCCGTTGTCGGAGAGGAACTTCATCACGCCCCTCTCGGTTCGGTCGAGCTTGCCGATGCGATCGGAGCTGATGTCCTTGATGTCCTGCAACAACCCTTGGATGGGATGTCCCGCTTGGTAGCCGTCGTTGGTGGTCATGCCGGTGATCTCGATGTGGAACGACCCGTTCGGGAGTTGCTCTTCCGACGCGCGTCCGGAGGTGCCCGCGATCACCTTGCCGCCGTCCTCCGAGCCGAAGTTCTGATCGGGAATGACGTACGCCAGCGCCGCCGAACCCGCCGACGCAGTGCCGCCCCACAGCGCCGCCTGGTAGATGCCGCGCCCGTGCTTGCCTTCGATGACCGCGGTCATCGCCGCCGAGCCCGCTCCGATCGCGAAGTTTTCCGACACCACCAGCCAGGCCGCGACCGGCGTCGCGCCGCCTCCCGTCGCCACCGTCAGCACTGCGGCGAAGTCCTGGACGACGCTGACCGCGAACATGCGCGCCGCCATGTCGAAATGCCCCGAAACGGCGTAACCAATCATCACCGGAAGTTGGAAGAGCCCGCCCACCACCGGCATGCGCGACATCCCGGCGAAGAAGTGCCCGGTCTGGTGCAGCACGCGTCCGAGCTCGTGCCAGAACGAGCCGAGTCCGTCGATGTCGACCAGGTTGACCGGATCGTTGCTCGCATACGCATAGCGATTGAGCCCGATCGAGCCGTCGGTCGGCAGCGTCGGGTCGGGCGAGATGAAGCGGCCGACGACCGGATCGTAATACCGCGCATGCAGGTAGATGAGGCCGGTCTCGTCCTGGCGCTGGCCGGTGAAGCTGCGCGTCTCCGGATGGCCCGTCGCCGTCTGCAGACGCTCGCCGTACCCGTAGTAGTCGAAGCGCTGCACCTGCGCGCCGGAGGCGTCGGTAATCGACTGGACGGAGTTCTTGTCGTCGGCATGGATCCAGTAGCTGACCGCGCCCACGCGCTTCGCGGCGAGCCGTCCGGCGAAGCTCACGTACTTGGTGGCCACACCCGATGTCTGCTCGTAGTCGTCGGCGACGAAGACGGTGGGAACGCCGTTGTTGAGGCTGCGAACCCGCCGCCCCAGACCGTCGTAGGCGTAAGTGATGCCGTTCACCCGCACCGGCTGGTTGTCGCCGCTCCAGTCGAAGGTGCGGTTTGCGCCCGACAACGTATTGCCGTTGGCGTCGTACGAATAGGCATACGGGCCGGCGGTGAGCTGCGCATGCGGCCGCGCGCTGCCCGCCGCCGGATAGGTGTACGTGCCGACGCGCGAGTTGTACGTCATGTTGCCGATGACGTCGTAGCTGAAGCTCTGGTTGTACGGCGACGACACCGGACCGGCCGCCGTCATCGCCGTGACCGAGAGAAGCTGGTTGCGCCCGTCGTACCCGTAGCTCCACGATTCATTGGGCAACGAGCTCATCACCTGCGTGGTCCGCCCGATGGCGTTGCGCGTATAGGTCAGGTCCTGCAACGTCGCGCTGGGCGAGGTGGTGCGGAGCGTATTGAGCCAGTTCCTGGTGGAATAGCTCCAATTGCTGACGGTGCCGTTGGCGTTCTGCTGCTGGAGGATGTGGCCCTCGGCGTCGTAGGTGGCCGCGTTGACGAAGCCGGGGATGGAGACGTTGCGGCCGGCGGCGTCGTACCGGTAGGGCACTCCTGCATTGCCGATGGAATCGCCGTCCGGATATTGCGTCCAGAGAAGCTGGCCCGCCGTCGAGTAACCCGACTGCACCGTATAGGTCGCGCCGTCCTGCGAACGGATGGTCCGGACCGTGTTGCCCGCAACGTCGTAATCGTAGGTGGTGGTGCCCCATTGATCGACCATGGTGGTGATGTGGCCGAAGTTCGAATAGCCGGGGCGCGCTTCGTCGAACGCCCAGGTCGTTCGCAACTGTCCGGCGAGACCGGCGCGCGTGGTCCGCGCGATCACGCGGTCGCTGGTGTCGTATTCGATGTTGGTGGTCTGGCCGTCGGCGTCGACCTGGCTCACCTGGCGGCCGGCGCCGTCGTAGCCGTAGGTCCAGTAGCCGTGATCGGGGTCGTTGCTGAAGAGGCGATGGTTGAACGAATCGTACCCATACGTCCAGGTGTTCCCCGCCGCGTCGGTCATGCCGCTCAGGTTGCCGCGCACGTCGAACGAGTAACGCGTGATTGCCCAGCCCGACGGGCCGCCGCTTTCGCGCCGCTCGACGCAGTGCCCGGCGGCGTCGAAGATCTGCAACACCTGCTGGCCGAGCTCGTTGGTCGAAAGCGACGATTGGTGATCGTAGGACGTCGTGCTGGCGGTTCCGTCCGGATTGACGATGGAGGTGGTCCGTCCCATCGCGTCGTACGCGAAGCTCGTCCAGTTGGGGAGCGCGTTCGAGTAATACGCGGCGCTCTGCCGCGCAGTGTTTCCGCGGGCGTCGAAATCGGTGTCCTTCCAGATCCACAGCCCGGACGGTCCCGTGCCCTCGCGTCGCCAGACCCGGTTCAGCCCGTCGTAGTACTCGCGGCCGATGGACGGAGTCGCGCCATCCAGGCTGTTGCTCTCGATCTCGCGGTACTGCGCCGTCGGCGAGCCGCTGTCGTTGTAGCGGTGGATGGTGAAGCGGCCGCCCGGCAGGTCCTCGCGGACGAGCCGGCAGAAGGCGTCGTATTGCATGTTCGCGGCATTGCCCGCGCCGTCCACGACCTGCGTCTTGACTCCGCAGACAGGGTCCCAGGTGGCGGTGGCCGTCGCGCCGTTCGGCGTGGTGGTGGCGACGACGAAGCGCCCGTATTGCGCGTCGATGGTGAAGGACGTCCGCGCGCCGACGGCATTCGTCTGCGAGATCAGATTGCCGCGCGCGTCGTAGGCGGAGTTGCTCCCCACGTAACCGCCGGTCTGGTCGTACCAGAGGAGGCTCGTGGTGGGCCGCCCGAACGCAGGCGGGATGGTCCAGTCCGGCGCATTGTCATAATAGATGACCGAGCGCGCCAGCATCGCTCCGCTCTCGCCGACGCCGTTGAAGGTGTCGGTCAGCGCGGGCCGCCCGAGGATGTACGCGCTCCGGTTCGGCTCGAAGATGATGCGGACGGTGCGCTCGTCGCCGGCCACGTCGTAATCGCCGTAGTTGATTTCTTCGAACGGGTTGCCGTCGTTGTCCCAGTTGCGCGTGGTCACGACGCGGCGCCCGTGGGCGCACGGCCACGATGCGCAGCCGATGCCAGTGCCGTCGTATTCGGTGTGCCAGGTCTCGGTTTCGACCGAGGTGTACGGCAGCGTCGATCCATTCACCGCGTAGGTGTGCGTCTCGGACGAGATCAGGTGTTGCTGGCCGTCGGTGAAGTCCTCGCGCGAGGGCTTCGAGACCGATCCGTAATCCTGCCGGTACCAGGTCTCGTCGTACGGCGCGGTGGCTTCATTGCCGAGCTGCGGCAGCGTCCTTTGCACGTAGCCGAAGCCGAGAAACCTGCGCTCCTGGGCGTCGTAGAGGCCGGACGCGTAGCGGAAGGTGGTGCGGCTCGACGGCCCGCGGCCCGGATAGTTGTTGATCGCGCTCACCGTCTCGACGAGCGGCGGGTTGTTGGTGTTCGGCCACGCGCTCGACGGCGCGTACTCGATGGTGGTGGTGCCGCCCGCGCTGTTGGTGATGGAGGTGACGAGCTCCGGCTGCGCCGCGCCGGTCACGCAGTGGACGCCGTAGTCCATGCGGATGCAGGGGTCGGCCTTCCCGTCACCCTTGACGTCCACGAACTGCAGCGAGCCCGTGTTGTCCGCGTCGAACGTCCCGTACCCGCGCTGGTCGGTGCCCATCTTGAAGATGGCCTGGCCGGTGGCGAAGCTGTCGTACTGCGACATGGCGACGAAGCCGTTGCCGGTGTTGATGACGCAGGTGAGGCCGGAGTCCAGCCGGATGCACGCGTCCGGCCTGCCGTCGCCGTTCACGTCGGCCATCCGGAAGCTGTAGACGTTGTCGCTGTCGAACGCGCCGATGCCGTGGGTGTTGACGTTGTTGCCGAACGCCCCGCTGTCCCACGCCGCCGAGTAGACGAACGACGAACCCGTCGAGAGGTAGCACTGGACGCCGAAATCCATCCGGCCGCAGACGTCGGCCTTGCCGTCGCCGTTGACGTCGACGAAGACGATGTTGCGCCAGTTGTCTGCGTCGAACGCGCCCTGCCCGCGCTGATCCATGTTGTTCTGGAAGATGGGCGACGAGGTGGCGGGCGGATCGACGAAGCCGTTGCCGGTGGAGAGCCAGAAGCGGATGCCGGTATCGAGACGGACGGCGAGATCCGCCTTGCCGTCACCGTCGATGTCCGGGAATTGGATGGTGGCCCAGTTGTCCTCGTCGAAGCCGCTCGCGTTCGCGAGCAAGGTCGTGTCGTAGGCGGCGCTGTAGACGAAGCCCGTGCCGGTGGAGAGCAGGCACTGCATGCCGCTGTCGCGGCGCAGGCACGCGTCCGCCTTGCCGTCGCCGTTCACGTCCGCAAACTGCAGGGTCTTCCAATTGTCGGCGTCGAAGCCCGTGGCGTTGGCGAAGTAGCTGGTGGTGAAGCCGGGGTAGTTCGTGCAATCGAAGGTGGTTCCGTTCGAAGGACAGCACTGCAGGCCCTGGTCGCGGCGGAAGCATGCGTCCGCCTTGCCGTCGCCGGTGACGTCCGCGAAGTGGAGGGTGCTCCAGTTGTCCTCGCTGTTCGCGCCCGCGTTGGTGAAGATGCGCGTCTCGAAGCCCGCGCTGTACGAGAAGCCGTGGCCGTTCGCAAGATAGCAGTGGAGGCCGTAGTCCATCCGGATGCAGGCGTCCTGACGCCCGTCGCCATCCACGTCGGCGAACTGGAAGGTGGGCCAGTTGTCGCCGTCGAAGGTGCCGTAACCGCGCTGGTCGCTGAAGCGGTTGAAGATGAAATCGCCGCTCGCGCCGGTATCGAAGCCCTGCTCCGCCACCCAGCCGTCCGCGGCGTTCGTCCAGCCGACGGAGAGTCCGAGGACCGAGCTGCCGGTGCAGTTGCCGGCAGCGTCGACAGACGCGTCGGTGCCGTAGGTGCGGATCGTCGAGAGACGCGAACGCTGCGTCGAGCCGGCGCCGTAGGTGAGCTGGTACGCGCGGAGCATTCGTCCGGAGACCGTCACGCTGACCGTCTTGAGCCGGCGCGAGACGGTGATGAGCCCGCGGCCGTTCGCGTA
Organism: Myxococcales bacterium; assembly: GCA_036488495.1. Lineage (GTDB taxonomy): Bacteria > Myxococcota > Myxococcia > Myxococcales > 40CM-4-68-19 > 40CM-4-68-19. The sequence goes on from DASXHM010000233.1 coordinate 12,269, forward strand.
GGTGTAGACGTCGGGGCGCTGCTCGTAGATGAAGCTCGCCAGCACCGAATTGTAGGAGATCGAGCCCGGGTAGCATTCGTTGCCGTCGCAGCTCCACCCGTACTGGACCTGGTTGCCGCTGATGTCCTGCGCGGTCGACACGCCAAAGCGGAAGACCGTCGTGTTCATCCACAGAATCGGCTGCAGCGTGAACGACGAGCCGTCCTTGGCGGTGATGGTCCAGGTGTTTCCCGAGAGCGTGAACCGCTGGTAGCTCTCGATGCGGGTGCTGTGGGTGCCGCCGCTCGTGCAGCTCGGGCTCACGCTGCCTGCCGCGCACGGCACGAGCGGCTGGCCTTCATAGAGGTAAACGTCGTTGCCGTCGTAGCGCGGCGCGCCGCCGCCGGGGCTCGCGCGCTCGATGGTCGGAAAACCCGACAGCGACCAACCGAGGCCGGTGAAGCCGACACCGGCGGCCGAGTTGTAGGAGAGCGAAATTTGCGGGCTCGTCCCGTAGTGGGGCGGCAGCGCCATCTCGAATGCGGTCTGGTACGAGCCGTAGAACGCGTCGACGCCGTCGGCCGGGCCTGCCGCGGGCGCGGCCAGGGCGGGAACGGCGAGCAGTGCGGCGATGAAGGTCAAAGCCCACGGGCGCATGTCGTCTTCTCCAAGAAGGAAGGGCGCGCTTTCTCACCACGTGCCCGAGGGTACGGACAAGCGCCCGAATCTGCCCGTACGGCTTGGAATCGAGCCTCTTTCTGCGGAATGCCTCTGGCGGGCCGGTTGTAGGTTCCCCCGATGAGCGACGTTCAACCGAAGGCGCGAAAGGCTGCCTGGCTGCTTCTGGTACTTGCGGCTGCCGGCGTGGCATTCCTGCTTTGGCGCCGGTCGAGCGCAGCCCGAGAAGCCGCGCCCGTCGTCGTCGCACCGCGCGCCGAAGCGATCCCCTCGACTTCGGAGCGGACGCAGCCGCCCGCGGTAGCGGAGCCGCCGATCCGGCCTGCCCAGAACGGTGATGGCTTCCTTCCGCGCGAAGCCGTTCGAGAGCCCTCGCGGAAGCAGGGCGTGCCCGAGCATCGCACCGTCCCGCATCCGCCCGAGGATCCGCTGACCCATCGCCCGCCGGAGCAGAACCAAGATGGCGTCAACGGCGCGCGGCCGCCGCGGCCGGTTCCCGGTTTGCCGCCACGGTAAAGCCGCGCAGCTTCAGCGCGAGGGGAACGTCAGCACTGCGCCGTTCGGGGCGTCGGGCGAGAGCAAGTACGCGATCGAGTCTGCGATTTGCGTGAGCGGAATCCACCCGGATGAATCGCTCTTCGGCATTCCTGCCGCGTTCTTGGAGGTCAAGAGCGTCCCCGGCGCGATACAGTTTGCGCGGAGATCTGCTTGCGCTTCTTCCGCGATGGCCTTGGTCAGCGCGATGATCCCCGCCTTCGACGCAGCGTATGCCGCCGAGCCGGAGATGCCGTGCAACGCCGCCGCCGTGTAGGCCGAGACGTTGACGATGCGCCCTTGCCCGCTCATGCGCCGCATCGCCGCGCGGCAGCACAAGAAAGCCGAGCGCAAGTTCATGCTCATCATCCGGTCGTAGGTTTCGACCGTCGTCGCGGAGACGGTGCCCCCCGCCCAGCCGCCCGCGCAGTGAACGCTGCCCCACACCGCTCCGAATGCGGAGCGCGCCGCCTCGTAAGCTGCCTCCACTTCGCTCTCTTGCCCGAGATCGGCTGCGTGCTTCTTGGCGCGCTCGTCGACCGCATCCGAAGATCGCCGCACCAGCGCCATCACTTCGTAGCCGTCGTCGAGGAGGCGCTTGCACACCGCGCCGCCCATGTCGCCGGCCGCGCCGGTCACCACGACTCCGCGAGAATTCGTTGACATAGCCGCGCGATGCTCGCAGATCGGGGCGCCCGATGCACGCCCGCGCTCGCCCCAAGACAGCGCTCCTCTACGGAGGGCTCGTCGTCCAGACGTTGCTTTCGGCCGGCACGTACCTGATTGGAAAGCGCGCGCTCACCGAGATTCCGGCGCTGCCGCTCGGGCTGTTCCGCTTTGTCGGCGCATCCATCTGCCTCGCGCTCCTCTTGCTCCGGCTGAAGCCGCGCGGGCAACGGATGCCGCCGCGGGCGGCGCGGAAGAAGCTCCTGGTGTTGGCGTTCTTGGGCGTGCCGGTCAACCAGGCGTTCTTCCTCTACGGCCTGCAGAAATCGACCGCCGCGCACGCAGCGCTTCTCTACACGCTGACGCCGCTCTTCGTGCTCTTGCTCGCCCAGGCGCTGCTCGGCGAATTCCCCGGCTGGCGCACCGCCCTCGGAACCGCGGTCGCGCTGGCGGGAACCGTCTTCGTTCTGCTCGAGCACGGCCTCGATCTGTCGCGCGGGCCACTCTTCGGCGACCTGCTCATCGCGGTCGCGGTGGTGGCCTGGTCCATCTACACAGCCGAGGGCCGCGAGCTCTCGTCGCAGTTTGGTGCTTTGGCAACCATCTCCTGGACCATCATCGCCGGCACCATCCTCTTCTTGCCCATCGGCGTGCCGGCGGTGCTCGTGCAGTGGCAGCAGGTGGTGCACGCATCCGCGCAGGCGTGGCTCGGCGTCGTCTACCTGATCGTCGCGACCAGCGTCGTCTCCTATCTGATCTGGTACTGGGCGCTCGCGCATCTGGCGGCGGCGCGGGTGGCGATCTTCAGCAACCTGCAACCGCTCGCGACCGCACTGCTCGCGCACATCTTCCTCGGCGAGCACATCACGGTCGCGTTCGTACTCGGGGCCTTGGTGGTGATCGCGGGCGTGCTGTTCGCGCAGCGCAGCGCATAGCCGTCAGGCCTTGCGGCGGAGCGGCGCGATGTAGAACCCGTCGGTGCCGTCGCGGTGCGGAAGAAGCTGCGTTTGCGGCGCGGCTTCCTCGAACTCCTTCTCGCTCTCCAAGAAGCGCTGGGTGACGTCCTCGTTCTCACGCCGGTTGATGGAGCACGTCGCATAGACGAGCCGCCCGCCCGGTTTCACCAGCCGTGAATACCGCTGCAGGATCTGGAGCTGCCGCGGCGGGAAGCTGTCCACCTCGCCCTGGTCCAGCCGCCAGCGCGCGTCCGGATTGCGCCGCAGCGCCCCCAGCCCGCTGCAGGGTGCGTCCACCAAGACCACGTCCGCCTGCTTGATCAAATCGGCGATGCGCGCTTCGCCGGCCGGCCCTTCCGGAGCTCCGCGCGCCTCCCAGTTGTGCATGCCCGCGCGCCGCGCACGCGGACGCAGCTCGTCGAGCCTGCGCGCATCGCGGTCGCACGCGACGAGCCGCCCCTTGTTGTGCATCTCCGCGGCGAGCGCCAGCGTCTTCCCGCCCGCACCCGCGCAGGCGTCGACGACGAGCTGCCCTGGTCGCGCCTGGCAGGCGAGCGCGATCAACTGGCTACCTTCGTCCTGCACTTCGAAGAGCCCGGCCTTGAAAGCCTTCAGCGCAAATACGTTGGTGCGTCCAATGAAGGTGAGCCCCCAGGGAGATTTTGGCGTCGGCTGCGCCGGATGTCCCTCGGCCGCGAGCGTCGCCAACAGCTCTTCGCGGGTGTTCTTCAAGAGGTTCGCGCGGACGGTCAACGGCGCGCGCTGGTTGAGCGCGTCCGCGAGCGCGCGCGTCTCTCCGGTTCCGAGCTGCGCCTGCCAAAGCGCGGCGAGCCATCGAGGCAGCGAAGTCTCGGCCGCGAGCGCGTCGACGGGGTCGCTCGCCGAGCCCAGCGCCGCGGGGTCTTGCAACAGATCGAGCACCCACCGATACGGCGCGATTTCGGGGCCGGCCAGACCAACCGCGCTCTCCGGGCTCTGCCGTTCGCCAATGACGAGATAGCCGGCGTACCTGAGCAAGTGCTGCGTCGGCGTTGCCAGCTTCGCCAAAGCCGAGGCCCTCGTCGCAAGCGCCCGCCCCAGCAGATCGTCGACGCGCCCCTGCAGCCGCAAGAGCCCGTAGACCGCGTCCGAGACGGCGCGCCGCTCCACCGAGCGAAGCTGCTTTTCGCGCCGCAACACCCGCTGCAGCGCCTGGTCGGCCCGCGCCCCCTCGCGCCGTACCTGCTCGTAGATCTCGAGGACGGCCGTCCGCACCAACTGCGCTCGCATGGGGCGGCCTACAGACCCGGAATCGAGCGGCGAGTCAATGGCGCGGACGCGTTCGGCCGCTCCCGCCGCCGCGCCGCGGTGATAAGGTCCGCCGTCCTCTTCGAGAAACCGCGGGAGCCCGCACATGGCGCAGGCCAGCAAGACCGTCACCGTCAACGTCTCGCCGGAGCAGTTCTTCGACGTGGTGGCCGACTACGAGAAGTACCCGGAGTTCTTGCCCGAGGTGAAGAAGGTCATCGTCAACGGCGGTCAGGGCGCCATCAAGGAAGTGACCTACACGGTCGACATCAAGGCCAAGGTCATCAACTACACGCTCAAGCACACGGCGGAGCGCCCGAACCTCTTGCGCTGGACCATGGTCAAGGGCGAGATGATGAAGGGCAACGACGGCTCGTGGGTGCTGAAGCCGGGCGCTCAACCGAACACGACGGACGCGACCTACAACATCGACCTGCGGCTCTCCGCGCTGGTGCCGGGCTTCATCGAGAAGGCGCTCGCGGAGCAACAGCTTCCGGGGCTGCTCGCAAACTTCAAGGCCCGCGCGGAAAAGCTGCACGCCGCGAAGGTCTAGGACTACTCCAGCCCGAACCAGCCCGGCTGCGCGCGAACCCGCGCCATCCACGCAGACAGCGCCGGATAGTGCGACAGATCGTGTCCTGCGTCGGGCGCCATGTGCGAGTAGGCGAACATCGCGACGTCCGCGACGGAATACGCCTCGCCGACGAGCCAGTGCCGCATCAAGAGGTGCTGCTCGAGCACCTTCAGCGCCGCCTTGGCGCGCGGCAGGTAGTGCTCGCCCACCGCGTCGGGATCCTTCCCTTGCTTGCGCAAGAAGCGCGGGATGCCGATGGACGACTCGACCTGGTTCTGCTCGAAGAACATCCACTGCTGCACCAGCGCTTGGGTGCGGACGTCCTCCGGCAACAGCCGCGTGCCGCGCGCGAGATAGAGCAAGATCGCGTTGGACTCGGCGAGCGCCTTCTCGATGAAGCCCGGCACCAGCGCGGAGAGCCGCAGGTCGATGTTGTAGGT
>DASXHM010000237.1:0-4387 GCA_036488495.1 Myxococcales bacterium
ACCCGCCGTCCCACCGTGGTCTCGTCCACCCGCAGCCTCCGCGCGGCGCCCGCGTACGAACCCTCGCGACAGACGGCGAGGAAGAAACGCAGCTCGTCCCAAGCCAGCATTGCCGTCCCTTTCGCAGAAATTGGCCTGCAAGAATGCAGGATAATCCTGCAGGCCGGCCGCCTGCATCCGGCTAGGCTCTTCACATGGAGATCCGAAGGCTCGCGGATCCGTCGGCCGTCGACATCGCTCCCGGGTTTTGCGCGGTCACGCGCAGCCCGCAGCTCCGCGCCATGCTGACGGAAGTCCTGACGCTCGGGGCGGTAGTGACGGCCGCGCTGGATGGCGCGGTCCTGGTCGGCTACGCGGTCGACCTGCCCTACCTGCCCATCGTCTTCGACGGCGACGAATACCAGCGCCGCTGGCAGCCGCTTTCGGACGTGCGCGAGCTCGGCGTTCTCGAAGTGGCGCGCGGGGTGCGCGGCGCCGGACTTGGCCGTGGGTTGCTCGCCGGCATGTTGGAAGGAGGGCGTCTCGACCGGCAGATCGTCATCGGCGAAGGCCTCGCCTGGCACTGGGATGTCGAAGCGCGCGGGCTCGGACTCTCCGGGTGCCGCGCCGCGCTCTTGAACCTCTTCGAGAGCGCCGGCTTTCGCCGGTATCGGACCGACGAGCCCGAGGTTGCGTACTCGCCGTACAACTTCCTGGTCGCCCGGGTGGGGCCGAAGGTGCCGGAAGCGAGCCGGCTTGCCTTCGAGGGTGCGCTGATGACTGGCTGAACCGCTTCGAGCTTGCACGAGCGGTTCGGCAAGGCATCTTAGGCCGGTGCTGTGGCCGCGATGGATCTGGCTTCGGGCCTTGGGGTTCATCTTCCTCTCGGCGTTCTATTCGCTCGCCTTCCAGATCACGGGGCTGATCGGCCCGAACGGCATCCTTCCCGCGCGCGACTACCTGCGCGGCTTCTCGCTCGCCACCTTGTGGTCCGCGCCGACCGTGCTCTGGCTCGCGAACGGCAACGCCGCCCTGCTCACGCTGGTTGCCGCTGGCGCGCTCGCCTCGGTGCTCCTCATCTGCAACCGCGCTCCACGCCTCTGCATCGCAGTCGCGCTGGTTTGTTTCTTGAGCTTCGTCGCCGCCGCGCAGGAGTTCTCCTCCTACCAGTCGGACGGCATGCTCCTCGAGGCCGGCTTCATCTCGCTCTTCCTCGCACCGCGTGGTTGGAAGCCCGGTCTGGGAACGGACGACCCGCCTTCGAAGCTCTCGGTCTTCCTGCTTCTGTGGGAATGGTTTCGCATCTACTTCGAGTCGGGCGTGGTCAAGCTGCTCTCGCACGACGTGCAGTGGCGCACGCTCACCGCGATGGATCACTATTACGAGAACAGCCCGCTTCCGAGCTTTCTCGGCTGGTACGTGCAACAGGAACTGCCCCATTGGTTTCACGCAGCCTCGGTGGTGGTCGTCTTCGTGCTGGAATTGCTGTTGGTCTTTTTCGCGTTCCTGCCGAAGCCGTTTCGCAGGCTTTGCTTCTTCGTAGTCACGCCCTTCCAGATCCTGATCATCGTCACCGGCAACTACGCGTTCCTGAATTACATCGTGCTGTTCCTGGGCGTGTTCCTGCTCGACGACGAGCTGTTCCGGCGGCAAAACCCGGTCCCGGCGAAGAAGCCCTCGCTGCTGGAGCGCGCGGTGTTGGGCATCCTGCTCTTCGTCACCATCACCCTCGCGCCCGGCCTCCAGCGCTTCGTGCCCCAGCCGCTGCTCTATCCGGCCATCGCTCTCGAACCGTTCCGCATCGCCAACCGCTACGGGCTCTTCGCGGTGATGACCGAGAACCGCTTCGAGATCGAGTTCCAAGGCTCGAACGACGGCGTGCATTACACGGCGTATCCATTTCGCTACAAGCCGCAGGATCCGAAGGAAGCGCCGGGAATCTTCGCGCCCTACCAACCGCGCTTCGAATGGAATTTGTGGTTCGCCTCGCTCGCAGATTGGCAGCGCGACCCGTGGGTGCTGCGCGCGGCGGAGAAGCTCCTGCAAGGGTCGCCGGAAGTCCTGCGGCTCTTTCGTTCCGACCCGTTCCACGGCAAGCCGCCGCGCTACGTCCGGACCGTGCTCTGGCAATACTGGTTCACGACGCCGGCCGAAAAGCGCCGCACCGGCGCTTGGTGGGTCCGGGAGGAGAAAGGCGAGTACGCCCCCGAGCTCGAGCTGCGCGACGGCGAAGTCCAGGCGCGTTGACGCGGGTGACGGCCGGCGCCTCAGTCGCTGCCGATCGCGCTGACGCACGGGGGCTTGTCGGCCGCGCCGCTGGAAGGTAACAGCGAGGCATGGAGACACCTCTCACTCCGCTCGAGTTCGCGCGCCGCGCCCGGCGGCTGTACGGCAATCGCGAAGCGGTGGTCGACGGGAATCTGCGGCTCACCTACGAGCAGTTCTTCGACCGCTGCGACCGCTGGTCGGCGGCGCTTGCGAAGCTCGGCGTGCAGCGCGGAGACCGGGTCGCCTACATCGCGCCCAACACGCACGCGCAGCTCGAATCGTTCTACGCGGTGCCGCAGCTCGGCGCGGTGTTGGTGCCGATCAACTACCGCCTCACCGCCGACGACTTCTCGTACATCGTCAACCACTCGGGCGCGACGGTGCTTTGCGTTCACGCTGATTATCTGGAGATGGTCGCAAACATCCGCGATCAGCTTCCCGGCGTCCGCCACTTCGTCGCGCTCGAAGGCACCCGCAACGGCTTTCTCGACTACGAGACGCTGCTTTCGGAGTCGCCTCCGCACTTCGAACGGCCGCAGATCGCCGAAGGCGATCTCTTGACCATCAACTACACGAGCGGAACCACCGCCCGCCCGAAGGGCGTGATGATCACCCACCGCAACGCCTGGGTGAACAGCGTCGGAACGCTCGTGCACGTGCACATGACCAGCGGCGATCGGTACCTGTGGACGCTGCCGATGTTCCACGCCAACGGCTGGACCTTCACCTGGACCGTCACCGCGGCCGGCGCCGCCCACGTCTGCCTGCGGCGGGTCGAGCCGCCCAAGATCTTCGAGGCCTTGAAAGGCGAGCGCATCACGATGCTGTGCGCGGCGCCGACGGTCCTGATCGGGGTCGCGAACGCGCCCGAGAGCCTGCGCAAGGACGCCCCCCGCGGCGTGGTCGTGCTCACCGCCGGCGCTCCGCCTGCACCCGCGACCATCGCGCGCGTCGAAGGCGAGCTCGGCTGGACCATCCTGCACGTCTACGGTCTGACCGAGACCGCGCCGTTCATCACCGTCTGCGAGCCGCAGCCGCACCACGCCCAGCTTCCCCCGAACGAGCTGTCGGTGGTGAAGGCGCGGCAGGGCGTGGAGCTGGTCACTTCCGGAGAATTGCGGGTGGTCGACGAGAACGACCGTGAAGTGCCTCCGGACGGCGCGACGCTGGGGGAAATCGTGGTCCGCGGCAACGCGGTGATGACCGGTTATTACAAAGACCCCGAAGCTTCCGAGAAGGCGCTCCGCGGCGGGTGGTTTCGCAGCGGCGACGCGGCGGTCGTGCATCCGGACGGCTACGTCGAGATCCGCGATCGCTTGAAGGACGTGATCATCAGCGGCGGCGAGAACATCTCCTCCATCGAAGTGGAAGGCGCCCTGCTCGCACATCCCGCGGTGCAGGAAGCGGCGGTGGTCGGGTTGCCCGATGAGCGGTGGGGAGAGGCGCCGCACGCGTTCGTCATCCTCCGCCAAGGACAGACCGCGACGGCCGAAGACTTGCGCGCGTTCCTGCGCGAGAAGCTCGCCCACTTCAAGGTGCCGAAAGTGGTGAATCTGGTGACCGAGCTGCCCAAGACCGCCACCGGCAAGATCCAGAAGTACGTGCTGCGCGGCGGCGCGGCCAACCTCTCGAAGCAGTAGTCCCCGGGGGGACGACCCCCCACCCCAAGAGCTGCTTGACGACCGGGATGACCGTCCGGCACACGGCTCGGCTTCGTTAGCGTCCGCTCTTAGCACCGTTCAGGGAGTGTTGCCGCTTGCGTTGCTTGGTTATCGTGGATGCAAAGGGGACGTTTCGCCTGGAGTGTCTCCGGTAAAGGCGGCGATGGCGAATATGGACGGTGCGGACGCGGCGATCGCGCGTCAGGGCGACGGCACCGTGCGCGGGGTGTTCAGGCACATCGACAGCGCCACGGTGGTCATTGACCCGAAGCTCACCGCGGAGCTGCGGGAGGCCCTGGTCAGGGCGGGCCGGAAGCTGGTGCCCTACCAGGGGCCGGTACCCGCGCCGACGACGCCCGCCAACGGCGCCCGCGGGTGCGCGTTCATCGCGGGGTTCTTCCTCGTGCTGGCGATCGCGGGCATCGGAGCGGGCAACGGGGCACTGGCGTACACGATGCTCATGTTCGCCGGCACCGGCC
>DASXHM010000269.1:0-38531 GCA_036488495.1 Myxococcales bacterium
CCATCCTCGGCCACGAAGGCGTCGGCGTCGTCGAGGAGGTCGGCGAAGGAGTACGCAACCTGCGCAAGGGCGATCGGGTGGTGATCGGCTCGACCATCGCTTGCGGCAGTTGTTCGTATTGCCGCTCCGGCCATTATTCGCAGTGCGACGTCGCCAACCCCAACGGCCGCCAGGCGGGAACGGCCTTCTTCGGCGGGCCAGCGCCGAGCGGCCCCTTCGATGGGCTCCAGGCGGAGTTCGCGCGGGTGCCGTTCGCCAACGTGAGCTGCGTCAAGCTGCCGGACGAGGTCAGCGACGAAGACGCCATTGTCCTCTCCGACATCTTTCCCACCGCCTGGTTCGGCGCCGACATCGCTGGCATCACGCCCGGCAAGTCGGTGGTGGTGTTCGGCTGCGGGCCGGTCGGGCAGCTCTGCATTGCCTCCGCGAAGCTGATGCACGCGGGCCGCGTCTTCGCGGTGGACTGCATTCCCGATCGACTGGAAGCAGCCAAGGCCCAGGGAGCGGAAGTGATCGACTTCTCCAAGGAGGATCCGGTCGCGACGCTGATGGAATTGACCGGCGGCATCGGCCCGGACTGCGCCATCGACGCGGTGGGCATCGACGCCAACCTCCCCGAGAAGGGCAGTCCGGGAGCGAAGGCGCTCGAGAAGGCCCAGCTCGCGGCCTTGAAGGACGAGGTCGCCGAAGTGGCCCCGAAGACCAACGAGAAGGGCGACAACTGGCATCCCGGCAATGCGCCCTCGATCGTGCCGTTGTGGGCGACGATGGCCCTCGCCAAGGCCGGCACGCTCTCGGTCATCGGCGTCTATCCGCCCACCGCGCGGCGCTTTCCGCTCGGGATGGCGATGAACAAGAACCTCACCCTGCGGATGGGAAACTGCCCGCACCGCAAATACCTGCCCATGCTCGTCGAGATGGTGAAGAACGGCACCATCGAGCCGCAGAAGCTCCTCACCAAGCAGGAGCCGCTGATGAGCGCCATCGAAGCCTACAAAGCCTTCGATACCCGCAGCCCCGGCTGGGTGAAGGTCGAATTGCAGCCGCAGACGCACTGATCGCCTGCCGTCTTGTGGACAGCGCTGCGCGCCCCTCTCCGCGGCGCGCAGCGTGAAATGCTACGCAAAGCCGGATGCCCCCCTGGTTCGCGGCCGTCTTCGCAGTGGCGGCTGCCATCGTCGGCGTAGGCGCGGCGGTGGTGGGCGCGGGGGTGGACAGCGTGCTCACGCCGCTCCTCTCGTTCGAGGCGGACATGCGCATCGCCGTCCTCGCCGTCACCGCGCCGCACGTGGCCTTCAACGCCATCCGCTGCTACGGCCTGCGCAAGTCCATCGACCGCAAGATCTTGAAGCGCTTCGGTTTCACCAGCGCGGCCGGCGCGCTCTTGGGAAGCCTCGCGCATCAATCGGTGACCAGCCGGGCCATCACCATCGTCTTCGCGGTCCTCCTCATCCTCGCCGGCCTCTTCGGCATCACCGGCTTGTCCGGCAAGGTGAAGTTCGGCAAGCGCGGAGCGTACGCGGGCGGCGCGCTCTCCGGGTTCTTCGGCGGACTCACCGGAGAGCAGGGCGGCCTGCGCGCGGCGGCCTTGCTCGGCTTCGACATCTCCAAAGAGGCGTTCGTCGCCACCGCCACCGCCGCCGCGCTGATCGTCGACGTGGTCCGCGCGCCCATCTACGTCGCGCTCCGCTTTCACGATCTGCCCCAGGCGGCGCTGCCCGCCGCCATCGGCACCGCCGGCGTGGTGGCCGGCACCTTCCTCGGCAAGCGCCTCTTGCACGAGGTGCCGCAGCACAAGTTCGAGCGGGTAGTCTCGGTCGCGCTGCTCGTCATCGGCGGCCTGCTCGTGGCCCGCGCGTTCGTCGAAAAGTGAAGGCGCGATATCCATTGGCCGTGTTGCTCGTCGGCGCGCTCGCCGCCGGGTTCGCCATCGTCTTTCGGCTGGTCCTGCACCACGCGGTCGACGCCATCCTGGGCACACCCGACATCCTGAAGGGCTTCGCCCGGCTGCCGTTTCTCTACCGGCTTGCGCTCCCTGCCGTCGGGGGAACCGTGGCGGCCGCGATCAGCTTGCTTGCCACCCGCGCCCCCGGAGGCCACGGCGTCGCGGTCATCCTCGAGTCGGTCGCGCTCGGCCGCGGGCAGATCCGCCTGCCTGCCGTCTTGCTCAAGGCGGCGGCGTCCTTGGCCGCGCTGTGCACCGGCGAATCGATCGGCCGCGAAGGACCGATCATCCAGTTCGGCGGCGGCTCCGGATCCGTGCTCGGCCGCGCCTTCGGGCTCTCCGGCCGAGAGACGCGGATGCTGATCGCCGCCGGCACGGGCGCGGGATTCGCCGCGGCCTACAACACGCCGTTCGCGGCGGTGCTGTTCGTGATCGAGATCGTCACGGGCGTGATCGGCGTCGACATCCTGGTTCCGGTGGCAGCGGCGACCGCGGTTGCGACGACGCTCACCCGCCTCGCCATCGGGGGCGGCCCGATCTACGGGGTGCGCAAGTTCGGCCTGGTCAGCGAGGAGGAGCTCGTCGCCTACTGCGCGCTCGGCGTCCTCGCCGGCATCTGCGGACCGTCGTTCTTGGCGGCGCTCTCCGCGGCCGAACGGGTCGCCCGCCGCATCCCGGTGCCGCGCCTCCTCTTGGGCGCGCTCGGCGGAGTGCTCGTCGGCGCCCTGGCCATCGTCTTTCCGCAGGTCACCGGCAACGGCTACGAGGCCATCCAACTGATCTTGGACGCAAAGCTCGTCGGTCTCATCCTGGCGGCGCTCTTGGTCGCGAAAGCCGCCGCCACCATCTTCTCGGTCAGCTCCGGCGCACCGGGCGGCGTCTTCACCCCTTCGATGTTCCTCGGCGCGGCGCTGGGGGGCCTCGTCGGAACGGCGGTCCCGCACCTCTTCGCCGCGCGCGCCTCGGCGGCGGAGGCCGGCGGATACGCGCTCGCCGGAATGGCCACCATGGTCGCCGCCACCACCCACGCCCCGCTGATGGCCGCGACGCTCGCCTTCGAATTGTCCGGCGATTACTCGCTCGTCATCCCGCTCCTTGCCTCGACCGCCATCGCAGCGCTCTTGTCGCGCAGGCTCCGCGAGGACTCCGTCTACACCGAAGAGCTGCGCCGTCGCGGCATCCCCTGGCGCGGCAGCCTCACCCAGCGGCTCGCGCACGCGGTGGCGGCGCGGGACATCCTCACCATGGATCCGCCCCAGGTGGACGCTTCCGCATCGCTGGAAGACGCGCTCGCCAAGCTCTCCGAGCCCGACGTGCGGGTCGTCTACGTCCCCGGCACGCCGCTGCGCGCGCTCGACCTGAACGACTTGAAACGGCTCTGGCCAAAAGAGCGCCTGCCGAACACCACCGCCGGCGACTGCGCCCGCGAAGTGTCCGCCGTGTCGCCCCAGGATTCGCTGCTCGACCTGGCGCAGAAGCTGTGGACCGCGCCGTGGGGCGAACTGCCGGTGGTCGAAGGGGACCGGCTCGCGGGCATCGTCACCCGCCGCGCGCTCCTCGGCGCGCTCGATGCCGAAGTGCTGCGCCGCGACGTGCTCCTCACCCGCGTGGTCCGCTTCGAAGGCGAAGACGAAGCCGAAGACTTCTTCGAGCTTCCCGCCGATCGCCGCATCGAGGAGATCGCGCTCCCCGCCGCGTTGCGCGACGTTCCCTTGCACACTTCCCAGGTCCGCGAGCGCTTCGGCGTGGTCGTTCTGGCGCTCCGCCGCGCGAAGGATCGCCGGGTGGAGGAGATCAAGCCTGGGTGCAGACCGGCCAAAGGCGATCGCCTGCTGGTGTTGGGCGCGCCGGCGGCGATCGACGCGCTCAGAGACGCCAGCGCCGCCTGACGGTATACACGGCAGCGTGAGCACGACCCTCTTCGTCTTGCGCCGCGCGCGGATGCAGTACGGCCGGGCCAATCCGATCGGGCCGTTCGACCTCGCGTTCGAAGAAGGAACCACCACCGTGCTGCTCGGCACGAGCGGCGGCGGCAAGTCGACCTTGCTCAAGCTCTTGAACGGCCTGGTCGTGCCCATCGAGGGAGAAGTGCTCTTTCGCGGCCGCCCGCTCCGGGAAGAAGACCGCTTGCAGCTCGGCTACGTCGTCCAGGGCGGCGGCCTCTTCCCGCACCTCACCGCCGCCAGCAACATCGCCCTCGTCGCCCGTCATCTTCACTGGGAAACCGCGCGCATCGAGACGCGGCTGCGGGAGCTGTCGGCGCTGGTGCGGCTGCCGTTCGAATTGCTCTCGCGCTATCCCGCGCAGCTCTCCGGCGGCCAGGCGCAGCGGGTGGGCCTGATGCGCGCGCTGATGCTCGACCCGCCGGTGATGCTGCTCGACGAGCCGCTCGGCGCGCTCGATCCGATCACGCGCTTCGACTTGCAAAACGATCTCCGCGACGTCTTCGCGAGGCTGCACAAGACGGTCATGCTGGTCACCCACGATCTCGGCGAGGCGGCGTTCTTCGGCGGCCGCGTCCTCCTTCTCCACGACGGCCGCATTGAGCAGGAAGGCAAGATTGAAGACCTGGTCAATGCTCCGAAGACTCCCTTCGTCGAGCGCTTCGTCCACGCGCAGCGCGGGCTGACCTAGATGCTCTTCGCGCTCCTGCTCGCGGTGACCGTCGGCTCGAAGCAGTTCACCGAGTCGGTCATCCTCGGCGAAATCGTGCGGCAGACCCTGGAGCACCAAGGCGTTCCGGCGGAGCACAAGCGCGAGCTCGGCGGGACCCGCGTGCTCTTCGACGCGCTGATCGGCGGCGACATCGACGTCTACCCCGAATACACCGGCACTCTCGCGGAGGAGCTTCTCCACGGCGCGCCCGTCGAGGAAGGATTGCGCAAGCAGGGGCTGCGCATGTCGAAGCCGCTCGGTTTCTCCAACACCTACGCGATTGGTGTGCGCAAGGAGACTGCCGCCCGGCTCGGCTTGCACAAGCTCTCGGACCTTGCGCGGCACCCGAACCTGCGCCTCGGCTTCTCCAACGAATTCATGCAGCGCAAGGACGGCTGGCCCCGGATTCGCGAGGCGTATCACCTGGCGGCCCAGCCCACCGGCCTCGATCACGATCTCGCTTACCGGGCGATGAAGGAAGGCAAGATCGACGCGACCGATCTCTACTCGACCGACGCCGAGATCGAGGCGTACGGCCTCGTCCTCCTCGAAGACGACGCCCACGCATTCCCCGATTACCGCGCCGTCTTGCTGAGCCGCGCGGACCTGCCGGCCCTGCACGCCCTGGAAGGAGCCATCGATCAACAGACGATGATCGATCTCAACGCCGCGGTCCGGCTGCGTCACCTCTCCGAGACCGAGGCGGCAGCGCAGTTCGTGCAGCGCCGTTTCGGGGGAGCCGCCGTCAGCCACGAAGAGAGCAGGGCGCTGCGGATCGTGCGGCGCACCAAGGAGCATCTCTTCCTGGTTGGCGTGTCGCTCTTCGGCGCCGCGCTCTTCGGCATTCCGTTGGGAATTCTCGCTGCGCGGCGCAGGCGGCTTGGCAAGGTGGTGCTCGGCCTGACCGGGCTTTTGCAGACCATCCCGTCGCTCGCGATCCTGGTCTTCATGATTCCGCTCCTCGGCATCGGCACCTGGCCGGCCATCGCTGCGCTTTTCCTCTATGCGCTTCTGCCCATCGTCCGCGGCGCGCACCAGGGCCTGACCGGCATTCCCAGAGAGCTGCGCGAATCCGCCGAAGCGCTCGGTCTTCCGCCGTTCGCGCGCCTGCGCAGGGTCGAATTGCCAATGGCGTCGCCGGCGATCCTCTCCGGCATCCAGATCGCAGCGGTCATCAGCGTCGGCACCGCCACCTTGGGCGCGCTGATCGGCGCCGGCGGCTACGGGCAGCCCATCCTCACCGGCATCCGCCTCGCGGACACCAGCATCATCCTCGAAGGCGCCGCACCCGCAGCGCTGCTCGCCATCGCCGTGCAGGGCCTCTTCGAGTTGCTCGAGCGCGTGTTCGTGTCGAAGGGCCTCCGACTGTAGCCAAGGCTGTTTCGCCTGGCGACCTCGCATCGGCGGCGGTGGAGCGATGCCGCTACGGCGCCAAGAACCGCGCGCACGATGTGGTGTACCTATGGCCCATGAAAGTGCGCGCGAGCCTGAAGCAGTTCCGCATCCAGCGCGGCTTCACCCAGCAAGAGCTGGCGCGGCTCACCGGGCTTTCCCGCCAGACGCTGGTTTCCATTGAAAGCGGGCACTCGGTCCCATCCACGGCCATCGCGCTGCTCCTGGCGCGGCTGCTCGGCTGCCGGGTCGAGGAGCTGTTCGCGCTGCACGAGGCGGGCGGCGAATTCCGGGCCGCCTTGGCGCACCCGATGCGGCCTGCGACGAGCAAGGCTTCGCCGCGCGTCGTGGTCGGCTCGGTCGCGGGGCGGTGGGTGGCGCACAGGCTCGATCCGCAGCAGCGCGCGCGCGACCTGACCGTGGCCGCGGACGCGGTGCTCTCCTCGGCGCGGAAACGTGGGCCGGTCCGGCTCAAGGCGCTCATCGATCCGCAGCGCCTGAGCGAAAACCTGCTCTTGGCAGGCTGCGATCCGGCGCTCGGTCTCCTCGCCGACCGCACCGAGCGCAACGCGCCCGGCTCCCGCAGCGTCTGGCTGGAGGCGACGAGCGGGGCTGCGCTCTCGGCGCTGGAGCGGTCCGAAGTGCACGTTGCCGGCGCTCACCTGTTCGACCGCGATTCAGGCGAATACAACATTCCCTTCGTGCGCCGCGCCTTCTCGGGCCGCTCGATGGTGGTGGTGACGGTCGCGCAGATCGAGGAGGGAATCGCGGTGGCGGCCGGCAACCCGCGGCGCATCCGGGATGTCGCTCATCTCGCGGGCAAGCGCGTGCGCTTCATCAACCGGGACGAAAGCGCCGGGGCGCGCAGACTCCTCGATAGATTGCTCGCCGATGCGGGAGTGCGCCCGCGCGACATCCACGGGTACGACCGGATCGCGCCGGGCCATCTCGAAGCTGCCGGCGCGGTCGCGAGTGGCGCGGCCGACGCCGCAGTCGTGACCTGCGGCGCGGCGTTGGCGCTCGGTCTCGACTTCGTCCCGCTCTCCTCCGAGCGCTTCGACCTGGCGCTGCCCAAGGACTTCCTCGGAGATCATCGGGTGACGAGGCTGATGGAAACGCTTTCGTCCGGCGAGTTCCGCCGCGAGCTGGCCAGCATCGGCGGGTACGCGACGCAAAGGTCCGGCGCAATCGTCGCGGAGCTGCCGACGGCGGATTGAGCGTCGCAAGGTGACTGCGGCGCGCGTGGGGTTATCTCGGGGAACAGCTCGGCGGCGCAGAAGATTGCCTGGCAGCGGCCTCGCAAGCCGCGATCCGAAGGAGTAGGTTTCGGCGCATGGAACTCAGCGCTCGCAATCAGCTCAAGGCGAAGGTGAAGACCGTCAAGCTCGGCGCCATCATGGCCGAGGTCATCCTCGACGTCGCCGGGCAGGAGATGGTTTCCGAAATCAGCAAAGGTTCCGCCGAACGCCTGGCGCTGCAGGCCGGCGATGCGGTGACGGTGATCATCAAGTCCACCGAGGTCATGATCGGCAAGTAGGCTCATGGCGCGACCTGCGGGGCGAGTTGCGCCATGTCCACGCCGCCGCGGCTGTCGTGCAACACCGCCCAGAGAAACGTGCGCCCGCCTGTGGACGGCGCAATCCACTCGTTCTGCGCGGACACTCCTTCCACCGTCGTCTGCGCCTCCAAGAGCGCGCCGGCAGTCGCATACCAGGAGACGGTCAGCGTTTCGGAGGTGTCCACCAACGCTTGCGGCGCGGGCTCGAAGAGCGGGAACACTTCCATCGACGCGGTGCCCACCGTCACTGTCAGTTCGACGTGGGTTCCTTTTGGGACCGCGTCCAGCGGGATCGAGGCGGCGAAGCGTTCGATGGTCGGGTTCTGGTTGGGCGTGTAGCGGCGCTGAAAATCGAGGGCGACGGGCAGCGTCGCCTGCGCCAGCGGACAGAGCAGCCGCTCTTGCGCGAAGGCGGTGGCGCCCTCCGTCTGCACCCGCATCGGCTGATAGAAGCCGCCGGTCGCGTCCGGATTGCGAGCACGGTGCGTCTCAGAGGTTGCGATGGGACCGAAGAGGCTGCATGCATCCGGTGAAGTGGAGAGGGTCGGGTTCGATCCTCGGGCAACGACTGGGAGATCGCCCGCGCAGGCGGAGGCCACTGTGCCGGTCTCTGTCAGGGGAAGCGGCGCTGTGCACAATCCCCACGCAGCCGCAGACGCATCGAGCGGGCCGTCCGGGCCGACCGCCAGCACGCGAAACGTCGCAGCCTGCCCGGGCGCCACCTCCGCCGGGCTCGCTTGCACCGCGATGACGCGCGGACGGTCGACGAGGTATTCGGGCGGTCCCAAATCGGGCGCGCACGCGGCCAGCACGAGCAGGCACGCGCGCCTCACAACACAATCTCCGCGCCGAGCAGCGCGAGCGGCGGCAGGCCTTCGACGATTCCGCGCGTCGACCAGTCGCTGCTGTAGACGTAGTCCTCGGCGTTCGCGTGCGCGGTGGCGTTTTCGAGTTCCACATAGACGCGCAACGTCCGCCCGGCGCCCAAGCTGAACGTGCGCGCCGCGCTCAGGTCCAAGGCGAAGAAGGCCGGCAGCCGTTCGCTGTTCTGCGCGCCGAAGAGGGGCTCCTCGCGCCCCTGCTGCACGTCGAAGAACGAGCCTTGGACGGGCGTGCGCGGAAATCCGCTCGCATAGCGGACGCGCGCACCCAGGATGTTCCGGCCGAGCCGCCACGATCCGGCTGCGGTCAGCGCCAGCGGCTGGTCGAAGTCGAAGAGCCGTGTCGGACCGCCCGGCACGTCCTGCCGCTCGCTGCGCGAGACGAGCGCCGAGAAAAAGCCGCTCCAGCCGGAAGCCCCCTGCCAGCGCAGCACGGCCTGCACTCCGTAAGCCTTTCCCGTGCCTTGCTCGACAAAAGCCTGCGCCAGCAGCGGGGTCGGCCGCGGGCTGCGGGTGGGCAAGTCGTCGAGCAGGCGCAGATAGCCCGTCGCCTCCGAAGTCCAATGGTTGGCGATCCGATAGGCCGCGCCGGCGGCGATGTGCACTGCCGACGAGGAGGTGAGGGTAGGCGCTCCGAAGGTCGCGCTCAGATCTTCAGGCGCGGGCGCTTGGTGGTGCAGGCCCGCGGCGGCGAAGACGCGCAAGCGGTCGGATGCGCGGTACGCGACTTGAAGGCGCGGCTCCGGCAAGATCTCGAGCTGGGACGAGCCAAGCGGCGCCGTCGTCGGCACCAGCGGCACCAGCGCGCTCACGTCGCTGGCGATGGCCACTGCGCGGAACCCTGGACTGATCGTGAAATCGCCGAAGCTCAGGTTGCTCTCGAGAAACAGCGCCACGTCGCCCTGTCCGACCGTCCAGTCGTCGAAAGCGACGTCCACTCCCGGCGGCTCGCCGAAGGCGCGCACGTCACCTTCGCGGGCGGGGGTGGTCAAGGAGCCGTTTCGCCGCAGGTGTGTGCGGGTGAAGATCCCGTCGACGCCAAACGACACGTCAGAGACATCGCCGAGCGGCATCCGGTAGGCCGCGCGCAGTCCTGCGCTCTGCGCCCAGCTCGTCTGACCGGAGAACCCGAGGTCCGCGAACGAGCCGAGCGAAGTCACCTGATCGCCGGCCCAGGCCACGATGGTCGTATCGGCGCCGTCGTCGAGCTGGCGGCGGTAGCGCAGGCCCAGCCGGCCCCACCGGTCGAGATTGTCGTCGCCGCGCGCGAACGCGCCTTGTCCGACGCTGCGCGATTCCGTATCGGAGGAGCCGAAGAGCAGGACTTCCAGCGTTTCGTGCGCGCGCAAGTCGAACGATGCGACGAGCTGGCCGTCGAGATAGCGCGGCAGCGGAAACACTTCGCGCGCCGTCTCCGACAGGTGCGGTCCGAGAATGCGATCGAGGAGCGAGTAGCGGACGCCGGCGAAGGCGCGGCCCGCTGCGAAGGTGGCGCTCGCCGCTGCGTGGGCATCGAGCGGATCCGCCGCGGCGCGGGCGCTCGCGGTCTCGGGCGCCGCCATCTCGACGTCGAGGACCCCGCCCAGCGCCCGGCCCCAGCTTGCCCCGAACGCAGCCGGCAACAGGTCGATGCGGCGGACGAGCTCCGTCGGGACCACCGAGCGCAGCCCTCCCCCGTGGTAAAGCGCAGGCACGTCGATGCCGTCGATTGCGAGCCGCGTCTCGGCGGGCAGGGCGCCCCAGACGACGAGCTGCCCCGACCCCGCCGGCTCCCGCGCAATGCCGGGCAGCATCTGCGCGGCAACCACGGCATCGCCGTGCGAGCCAGCCAGATCCCTCGCTTCCGAGGCTCGCATTCCGATTTCCCCGGCGTCCTTCCTGCGCTCGCCCTCGACGCTTCCTTCCAGCTCTTGCGCCAGCGCGCCGAAGGCGCAGAGAGCCAGCGCCACCGCGAGCCTCATGGAACGTCCACCTCGAGGACGAGCAACCCGGCGCCGCGGGCGTGCAGGCCGCGCGTATCAAAGTGCGTCGATTGACCCTGCACGCTGCGCAGGACCTGCCCGCCGAGCTGCGCTTGCACGAACCAATGCGCCGTCGGCGCCGCGCACAAGGAGGGGGTGTCGACGCGCACCTGGTACTGGCCGCTCGGCGGCGCGCTTGCCCACGAGATTCGCTCGCGACGGCGGCCGTCGATGATGCAGCTCTGGTTGGAATCGAAGTCGAGGACGCCGCCCTCGAGGGCGATGGCGTTCCAGTAGATCTCCTGACCGCTCGGATCCACCACGTGCAGATCGAGGTCGGCTTCGGTGTCCCAGGAGAGGGTGAAGGCAAGCCCTGCCGGCGCGACGGTATCGTCCTGGGTGTGCAGCGTGATGGCTGCGGGCGGGCCGACTGCGCCGGATGCCGACACGGCTTCGACGAGGAGCTGGAATTGTCCGGACGGAAGAAGCGGCGAGAAGGCTAGCGGCACCTGATTCTTCAATTGATTGCTTTGTTGCACGTCGGGCGGTCCGGCCGGCAGCACCCAATACCCGGCGTCCCCTTGGATGCCGATGAGGATTCCGGAAGCGCTCGGATCACTGACGATGGCGAGCGCGCGATCCTGCAGCCCCGGAGCGATGTCGGGGCGGTTGATCGAAGCGCTCAGGACCGCGGGCCCGGCCGCGGGACTCGGCAACGGACCGGCAACGAACTGCGCACCCTGGATGCGCAGCCACGCCGAAAGCCCGCTCTCGTCGGTGCCGCCGCCGCAGGCGCTCGCGAGCGCGAGCAGGAAGAGGGCGCGCGTCAAAAGGCCAGCTCCGCGCGGGCAGTCAGCGCATTGGCGGCGAGCGAGGCGGGCGCGCCGTTCTGCCCACGGCCGAAGGCGTTGTGGTTGAGATCGTATTCGACGAGGAGGCGCAGCACGGTCTCGATGCGGATGGAGGCCATCAGCGCGAGCGTCGAGATGCTCGCGTCGAAGGGAACGCGCGCCCCGCCGTTGGCGTCGGCGGCGTCCGCGTCCGGGTCGTAGCGATCGTAGCGCGCACCGGTTGCGAGCCCGTGCGGCAACTCCTGGAGGACCACGCTTGCCGAATAACCGGTTCCGCGCTGGTTTCTGCCCGTCGCGACGGGGTCGGCCACGAAGAGGGCGCGGTCGAGGTTCTGCGACCAGATCAATTCGCCGCCTGCCACGAATCGTGCGAAGGGCAGCCGCAAGGACAGGTGCGCATCGGCGCCGAAGGCGAAGCGGCGGAAGCTGCTCGACGGTTCGCCCGCGCTGCCCGGGATGACCTGAATCTCTGGAAGCTGGACCTGGCCGTCGGCGTTGTCGTCGCGCCAGACGATCTGATCCTTGGTCGTCGGGGTGCCCGGATGGAAGCCTTTGCCGTCGAGGCCGGAGATCCCCGCCTCGAAAGTGAGGCCGCTCACGATCTCGGTGTCGACGCCGACCCTGCCGACGAAGTCGACGGAGTGCGCCGGGGACTGCGCCGCAAACGCGGCTGCGCCGATGGGTTCTCCCGCCAGCACGGCGAGGTCGTAACGCAGGAAGCGGAACGCGCCGCGGCCCCGGAGCCCGGGTGCGTACGACCCGGGAAACAATGCGCGCACGACGCTCGACTGCTCGAGAAAGGGGCGCAGCAGATCGTGCTGCAGCGTCTCGTAACCGAAGGGAATGCGGGTCAGGCCGAGCGACAAGAGGAGCGTCGGAAACCGCTCCGCGTCCGGGCCGCCCAATTGCGCCAGCACCTCGGCGGCGATGATCTGCACCTGTGATCCGTGGACGGTGTTCGCGTCCACTTCGAGCGCGGCCCCGACGAAACTCTTTTTCGCGTCCAGCCGCACGTGGCCGCGGCGGACATCGATGCGCTCGCTGTTCAGCGGCTGGCGCGTGGCCGGATCGAGCTCGTCCTCGGCGCTCTGATCGAAGAGCGTGGCGTCCGTCTGGACGAAGCCTGTCACGTCGAGCTGCACGCCGGACACGTCCACGGGGAAAACCTGTCCGTGGCAGGGCCAGGCGCCCAGGATCGCTGCAACGCCGAACCATCTCATTCTCATTGGAGCGGGGCCGGCCCGAATCCGCCTCTCATTGGAGCGGCGGCAGCCCTCCGTCCGGCAAGAGGTTCGGGATGACCGGCTTCTTGTCCACGAACCCGGCATCGGTGCAGGCATTGAGGATGTCGGTGCTGGTCACCGGGTTTGCGACGCAAGCGGCCTGGCCAACGCCTGCGTCCGGCGTGCCCGAGTCGGGCGCGGTGGTGTCGTTGCTGCTCCCGCAGGCAGCGCAGGCGAGGACCAATGCGACGATGGCGGCTTTCATCAGCGTGCCTCGCAGAAGCCGGCGCGGCAGGTGCCGCTCTGGCAAGGAGTGGTTGCGGAGCAGGTGGCGCACGCGCTGTGGCCGCCCGGCACGTTGGCCTCGTAGAAGCAGGAGCAGGACGGCGCCGGGTTGAAGACGCTCAACGGGCCTCCCTCGACAGTGCGATTGACCGCCATGGCACAGGAAGGAACCAGGCCGACCGACACGACGTCGAGGAGCGGATTGGTTTCCAACGTCTGCTGCTGACCGAGAATGAGCTGGATGACGAAGTCGGCGTCCGGGTTGGCGGGCGCGCCCTGCGCGTCCAGATTCTCGATCCAAAAGGTCGGCGACCAGATGGCGTAGTGGCCGTCGCGCAGGTTCTTCTTGTCGTGCGCGCCCAGCGTCGAGTCCGGATAGTACGCGTGCGTCTGGCCCCACCATTGAAAGGCCAGCTCCTTGAGCGCGGTCGGATTTGCGTCGAAGACCTCCGCGCCGAGGAGGCCGATGGTCTTTTCGGGGCTGGTGGAGGTGGTGACGTGGCTGACCACGTCGGTAGAGGCGGGCTCCGGGGTGCCGAGGAACTTCGCCGGCGTGAAGGTGTGCGCGGCGTCGCTGCCCGGGACGCTCAAGGACGCAACCCAGGTGAGCAGCGTGCTCTTGGTGCTCGGCCGGGTGAACATGAAGGCGGTGTCGTTCCAGGGGCTGAGCGGAGTGGCGGGGCCGAAGCCGTCGTTGTTGCCGAACCCGAAGACCATGTAGGCCTCTTCGGCGGTGATGGCCGTCTGCGACGAGCCGTTCGGGACCACCAGCGTATAGGCCTGGATCGGTCCCTGGACCACCGACACGTTGGCGGGCTTCGGCGGCGCGGACGTGCAGCTCGAGACGAACAGCGCGGAGTTGGCGACGTCGATGACGTGCCCGCCGGCGATGTCGTTGACGCAGGTTGGTGAGGCGGTTGCAGGATTGAATCCTGCTGGAACGTAATTCATGGTCACGGTCAGCTTGTTCGGCGGCTGGGCGTACGCGTCCGCGACGTTCGTGCACGAACCATTGGTATGGTAGACGAGCGTCAGCGGATGCGCCGTCGAGCTCGCGAGGTGCGCGCCCAGCGTCTTGATCAACTGCTCCTGGGTATCTCCGATCTCCAGCCACACCGGATGAGGAAGGCTGCTGCAATTCACCGTCTGCGCCCGCAGCGGCATTGCGGCGGCGAGCGCGGTCACGACGAGGAGGGCACGCATGGCCGCTCCCTGTCGCGTAATCTCGACACGATGTCAAGTCAGCTTGACGTCCACCGGCGTGGCGAGCCGGCTCGCGCATTCGCACGCGCGTTGGCAAACTAGCCGCCCTTTCAAGGAGGCGCCTTCCCATGCCGCTTGCCCAGGATGAGCTGCAGCTTCTCGATACGTGGTGGCGGGCGGCCAACTACCTGACCATCGGTCAGATCTACTTGCAGGCAAACGCCCTGTTGCGCGAGCCGCTGCAGAAAGAGCACATCAAGCCGCGCCTGCTCGGCCATTGGGGAACGTCGCCGGGCATCAATTTGATCTGGGCGCATCTGAATCGCCTGATCCAGAAGCGAAGGCAGGACGTGCTGCTCTTGATCGGCCCCGGCCACGGCGGTCCGGCAGCCATCGCCAATGCCTGGCTGGAAGGCGCCTGGAGCGAAATCTATCCCGACGTCACGCGCGACGGCGCCGGACTCTTGAAGCTCTTCCGCCAATTTTCCACTCCCGGCGGCGTCCCAAGCCACGTGAGCCCGCCCGTCCCCGGCTCCATCCACGAGGGCGGCGAGCTCGGGTACGTGCTCACCCACGCGTTCGGCGCGGCCTTCGACAACCGCGATCTGCTGGTGGCCGCCATCGTCGGCGACGGCGAGGCCGAGACCGGGCCGCTCGAAGGCTCCTGGAAAGGCATCAGCTTCTTGAACCCGCGGCGCGACGGCGCGGTGCTGCCCATCCTGCATCTCAACGGCTACAAGATCGCAAACCCCACCGTGCTCGCGCGCAAGCCTCGCGAGGAGCTCCGCAGCCTCCTCGAAGGCCACGGGTATGAGGTGCGCGAAGTCGAAGGCGACGATCCCGCGAAGGTCCACGCAGCCTTCGCCGAGACGCTGTTCGGCTGCCACGACCGCATCCGTGAGATCCAAAAGGCGCCGCAAAACGGCCGGCCGCGCTGGCCGTTGATCGTGCTGCGCACGCCAAAAGGTTGGACCGGACCGAAGGTGGTCGACGGCGAGCAGGTCGAGGGCACCTTCCGCGCCCACCAGGTGCCGCTCGCGAACGTGCGCGAGGAGCCGGAACATCTGGCGCAGCTCGAACGCTGGCTGCGCAGCTATCGGCCCGGCGAGCTGTTCGATCCGGATGGCAGACCCGCGCAGGCGCTCGCAGCGCTGATTCCGGAAGGCGACAAGCGGATCAGCAAGACCCAGCATTCGAATGGCGGCAAGCTCTTGCGGCCGCTCTCCTTGCCGCCGCTCGAACCGCAGTCGCTGCGCATCACCGCGCCCGCAGTGGAAAGCCGCGAGTCGACAAGGCAGCTCGGCGAATGGCTCCGGGAAGTGTTCCGCCAGAACCCGGACAACTTCCGCCTCTTCTCGCCCGACGAGCTGCTCTCGAATCGGCTCGGCGCCATCCTGGAAGTGACCAGGCGCTGCTGGATGGAGCGGATGGAGCCGAACGACGAGAACCTCTCCCGCGACGGCCGCGTCTTCGAGGTGCTGAGCGAGCACAACTGCGAAGGCTGGCTCGAAGGGTATCTCCTGACCGGCCGCCACGGCATGTTCGTCACCTACGAGGCGTTCGCGATGATCGTCGCCTCGATGGCCACGCAGCACGCGAAGTGGCTGGAGATGTGCCAGAAGCTCCCCTGGCGGGCGCCGATTGCGTCGTTGAACGTGCTCCTCACCTCCACCTGCTGGCGCAACGACCACAACGGCTTCTCACACCAGGGCCCGGGCTTCATCGACACCCTCGTCTCCAAGCAAGGCGAGGTGGTCCGCGTCTACCTGCCGCCCGACGCCAACTGCCTGCTTTCCACCGCCGAGCACTGCCTCGCGAGCAAGAACTACGTGAACCTGATCGTCATCGACAAGCAGCCCCAGCTTCAATTCCTCTCCTTGACCGACGCACGCAAGCACTGCGCCGAAGGCGCCTCGGTGTGGGACTGGGCAGGGAACGGCGGCGGCGATCCGGACGTGGTGCTCGCCTGCGCCGGCGACATCCCCACGCTGGAGACGGTGGCGGCCGCGTGGTGGCTGCGCAAGAAGGCGCCTTCGCTCTCGGTGCGGGTGGTGAACGTGGTCGACCTCTTCTCCGTCGCCTCGCCCTCGGAGCACCCGCACGGAATGGCGGAGGAGAAGTTCGAGCGCCTCTTCACCAAGGACGGCCACGTCGTCTTCGCCTTCCACGGATATTCCAACGTCATCCACGCGCTCTTGCACGGCCGTCGCGACGCTGGCCGCTTCCACGTCCGCGGCTATCGCGAGGAGGGCACCACCACCACGCCCTTCGACATGGTGGTCTTGAACGGCATGAGCCGCTTCCACCTCTGCATGGAAGCGCTGCGCCGCGCCCGCCGCACCCCGCCCGAGGCGGACGCGCTCCTCCAAGAATGCGAGGCGATGCTGACGCGGCACACCGCGTACGTCCGCGAGCACTTCGAAGACCTCCCCGAAATTCGCGACTGGAACTTCTCCAAGTGACGAAGGCCCCCGAGCAAACCGTGATGGCGAACTAGCGGAGCGAAGCATGAACGTCCTCTGCGTCAACGCGGGCTCCTCGACCCTCAAGCTCGCGGCCTACGACGGCGAGCGGCAGATCGCCAAGGCGCAAACCGCGGACAGCCTGCGCGAAGCGTTGCGCGCGCTCGGTCCGGTCGAGCCACAGGCGGTGGGTCACCGGCTCGTGCACGGCGGGCCGCGCCACCACGAGCCCACCCTCATCGACCAACCCCTGATCGCTTCCTTGCGCTCCTTGATCCCCTTCGCGCCCCTGCACCTGCCGAAGGCGCTCGACGCCATCGAAGAGGCGCAAAGGCTCTTCCCGCAGCTCCCGCAGGTGGCCTGCTTCGACACGCATTTCCATTGGAGCTTGCCCGAACGGGCGAAGAGGCTGCCGCTGACGCAGGAGCTGCACGACGAAGGGGTCCGCCGCTACGGCTTCCACGGGCTTTCCTACGAATTCATCGTCGCGAAGCTCGGAGACAATCTCGGCCGCCGCGCCGTGGTCGCGCACCTGGGCAATGGAGCCAGCCTGGCCGCGCTCGACGACGGCCGTTGCGTCGACACCACCATGGCGTTCACGCCCGCTGCCGGCATCATCATGGGCACCCGCACGGGCGATCTCGATCCAGGCGTCGCCCTCTACCTCTTGGCGAAGGGGCTCGACCTGAACGCGCTCGAGCGCCTGTTCGAGCGTGAGTCCGGGCTGCGCGGAATCTCCGGCGTCACCTCCGACATGCGCGAGCTCCTGCACGGCCGCGCGAGCGATCCGCGGGCCGCGCTCGCGGTGGAGATGTTCGCGCTCTCCTGCCGCAAGGCCATCGGCGCCTTCGCCGCGGTCCTCGGCGGTCTCGACACGCTCGTCTTCACCGGCGGCATCGGCGAGAACGCCGCCGAGGTCCGCGCGGACATCTGCCGCGGCCTCGGCCACCTCGGGCTCTGGTTGGACGACGCCGCCAACGCCGCCGGCACAGGCCGCATCTCGACGGCACGCTCCGCCTGCACGGCGCTGGTGGTGCCGACCGACGAGGACCTGGTCATCGCCCGCCACACCGCCGCGCTCGTCGGCCCCTCCTGGCGCTGAGGGGCCTTTACGGCGTGAGCGTCAGCGGCACATCCAGCTCCGGCGTGGCCGGGTCGTTCGACAAGAGGACGAGCTTCGCCGAAGCCGGTGGGGTCGCGCCCGCGGTCAAGCCGACCGCGATCAGGCAATCGCCGAGCGGCGAGATGGCCACGCCGGGATGGCAGTTGCTTTGGCCCGCGTTGGCGACGTCGAACTGGAACGCAGAGGACGTGTCGCCCTGGATCTGCAAGTCGCTCACGATCAGCGCCTGCCCGCCCAGGTTGCGGACGGTGACGGTCTGGAACGCCGAACCCGCGACGAACGACAGCGGCCCGATCGGCGAGATCTCCGGCGCGTCGCGCAGCCCGGTGCCCGACAGATTGGCGGTGGCGGTGCCGGCGTTGGAGACGACCTGCAGCGCGGCGGTGCGCGCGCCTTCGGCAGCCGGGCTGAAGGTCACGTTGAGCAGGACAGAGGCGTTCTTGTTCGCCGGCAACGGCGCCGCCTCCGCCGCCGCGACGTCGTTCGCGGAGACGGAGAAGTCACCAGCGGCCGCGCCGACGATCGAGATCGACGAGATGACGAGGTCGGTCTTCTTGCTGTTGTTGAAGACGAACTCCAGCGCCGTGCGTGTCTTTCCGATGGCGATGCCGCCCGGCGCGGTGTTCTTCAGCGCGTCGAAGTTGATGTCCGCCGACAGCGTCGTGCCGCTCGAGTTGAAGAGGAACTGCGAAGGCCCGTCGCCGCCTGGAGGCGCGATGATCCCGCCGCCTCCTCCACCGCCGCCGATGGTCCCCGCATCCGGAGGCGCCGCACCGGCATCGGGCAAGCCCGTTCCTGCGTCGGAAATCGTGGTGCCCGCGTCAGAGGCGCCCGCGTCTGACGCAACCGTGCCGGCATCGTTTGCAGTGCCCGAGTCCGCCGTGCTGCCGGCCGAGGAACCGCTGTCCGAAGGAGCGCTCGCTCCCCCGCACGCGATCGCGAAACCCACCAGCACCACCACAGCCGCCCGCACCAGGTTGGACATTCGGGGAGTCTAACGGGTGTGCATGCGTCCTGGAGTCCGGGCGCGAAACGTCTGCGGATCGGCTTCGTCGAGCTTGAGCGGGTCGGTGAGCGAGTTGTCGGCGCCGGTGACACCGACCACGCCGACTTTCCGTGCCCCGATCGGCGTCCCGTCCTCGCTGAGCACGACGTTGAACTGTCCCGGCGCCTGGGGAGTGAAGGCGACTTCGTACTTGCCCTTGCCGTCTTCCTTGACCGGGACTTCGACCGGCGCGTCGCTGCCGCGGTACACCTGCGCCCGCAGGTGCGCGCCCGTCCGCGCCGAGTGGGATCCGCGCTCGCGAACGTTGAACACGATCGGCTCGGTGTCGCCGATCCCCATCCGCTGCTCGACCAATTGCTCGTTCTCGGCAATCGCCTCGATGGTCGCCGACTGATACGCCTGGAAATGGCTCCGGTCCTCGAAGACGATCCCGGGACGCCTTCCGGTGACCGCGACGCCCGCGGCAGTGACCGCAGGCGCCGCACCAGCCGGTTGCGCCGGAGCGCCGCCCTTGACGAGATAGATCGCCGCGAGCGTCGCTGCCAGCGCCAGGGAAACGAGAATCTTCTTCAAGGCCGCACCTTTCGTCTGCTAGCGCGTCGCGTGGTAGCCCATCGCGTGCGCGCGCCGCTGCACTTCCGCATCTTCGCTGGCCGGCACTTCGACCAGGCCGTCAGCGAGGCCGATGACGCCCAGCCGGACCGGCGCAATCTCGCCCGCGGTCGCGCCGCGAACGTAGGCGAGCACCGCATACTGACCCGGCCCTTCGGGCTTGAA
This sequence comes from Myxococcales bacterium, assembly GCA_036488495.1. Taxonomy (GTDB): domain Bacteria; phylum Myxococcota; class Myxococcia; order Myxococcales; family 40CM-4-68-19; genus 40CM-4-68-19. Next base: position 19,323 of record DASXHM010000269.1, read on the forward strand.
CGGCAGCTCGAACACACCCGGCTTCACCTGCTTCGCCGACACCGCCGTGACCTTGGTGACGCCATAACCCTGGCGGAGCCGGAAGATGATCTGATCCTTGGCGATGGCCGCACCGGTCTTCGCATCGACCGCCTTGAACCGCAGGTTCACCAACTTCTTCGGCTTGAACCGCGTCATGGTGTTGAAGAGCGGCGCGAACTTCACCGACACCGTGGCGTGAGCATCCCGACCCCCCGCGCCGGCCGCCGCTGCGCAAGGCAGGGCGGCCGACGAGAGGGCCAGGACCAACAACCAGTGAGTCAGGGAGGTGATCCTCACTGGTTCTTCCGGAGGTGCAGGGCGTAGAAGAACTTCGCTCCGCCCTGGCCGTCGGCGTCGCGCACGGTCACGTCGTAGTCCGCACCGGCAGGCGCACGGAACACCGTCGACGTCATCTCCTCGGGAGCGAGGATGCTGTCGGCGAAGTTCGTCTGGCCCTTGCGGTCCGCCGCCGTGGTCGCGAGCAGGTTGCCGGCGGTGTCGTGGATTTCGACGATCGGGATCAAGGACGATCCCCAGTCACCCGCGCTGGTGCCGATGCCGCCCGGCGCCGCCGCCAGGATGCCGACGGAGACGAGTTGACCGGCTTCGCCGTGGATCTTGAAGTGGTCCACGTCGGTCGCGCTGGCGATGACGCCCGAGGCCCAGGTGTTGGTGCCGAAGGCGGTGCCGGTCGCGATGGTGTCGTTCGGTTCCACTTCCGAGAGCGTCGTGGCGACGTTCTCGACCCGGATGCCGAACGAGCCGGCCGCCGTGCTGGTGACCTTGACGTAGTACTTGCCGGCCGCCTGCAGGATGGTCTGGCGGGTGTTGAGCAGGCTCTCCGTCGCGGTCGAGCTGGCGACGCCGGCCGGCAACGCGGTGACGCCGTCGGTCGAGAGAAGCACCGCATTGACGCCAGCCGTCGACGCAACCGTCGAGCTCGCCGCCGGAATCACCACCACCGGCGACGCCACCGCCACCGGAATGACCGCCGCGGTTCCGGGCGGGACCGTAGGGGCGGTTCCGCTCGGGCTGGCGATCAGACCCGAGGTGAGGCCCGCCGCCGTGACGGTGGTCGTCGCGGCCGCCGCGCTTGCGCCCAGGGTGACGCTTTGGAGCGACGACTTGTCGTTCAACACCAGCCGCACCACATCGCCCTTGGCGCCGGTGAACCCGAAGTACTGGGTTCCCGCCGCCGTGAACGATCCGATGTAGTTGGTGCCGTAGACGATGGCCGGAGCGGTTGCCGTGGTGGTGCTCGTCGCCGCCGTTTCAGCGGTCGAAGTGAACGCTGCGGTGCCGAACTGCAGGGCGTAGGTCGAGTTCGCCGTATTGGTCGAGTACTCGGAGCGGCTGACCTTCACGTAATACGTCCCGGCCGTCGTCACCGTGTAGTCGATCCGCGGGTCGAGGAAGGCCGCGTTGTCGCTCCTCGCCAGCACCGTGCCGGCCGAGTTCTGGAGCTGCAGCGCGCCGTCCCACATCTTGCCGCCGCCGAACGCGCCCAACCGCGACGAGAACAGCTCGAGCTGGAGCCGCGCCGCCGCCGTGACCGAGATCTTGTAGAAGTCGGAGGTGGTCACGTTGCCGGTGGCGTTGTCGTAGTGGCCGTACATGATGCCGGGAACCAACGCTTGCGCGGTCGCGATGGTGTCGTTCGTGCCAGTCGCTCCCACCGCCTCGGTTTCGGTTTGGAAGACCGCGCCGGTCGGCAGCTTGTAGATCGTGAACAGCACGCCGAACTTGCCGGAGGCGAAGCCGCCCTGGTCCTGGTCGCAGGCGAGGTAGTACGTGCCCGTGGTCGGGAGCGAGAGGCCGACGCCGGTGTCGAAGGCGTTGGCGTCGCCGCCGAAGCCGCTGCTGCGAGCCAGCTCGGTCGTGCCGTCCGGCGCGATCAAGCGGATGCGCAGCGCACTGTCCCAGTTCGCCTGGTCCAGACGGTTGGCGAAGCCTTCAGCTGCGAAGAGCTGACCGGCCTTGCCCGCGAACTTGTAGTAGTGCACTTCGCCGCCGCCGAGCGTGCCGAAGATGGGCACGTTCGGGCTGATGTTCTGCGCCGTGGAAGCGGACGCGTTGACGCTCGTGCCCGCCGTCTTGGCGTCGTCTTCGGAGTACGTCCCCTTGACGGTGGTGGTGATGGCCGCGGTGGTCACCGTCAACTGCGACGACGACGCGGTGACCGTCCAGGTTCCCGCCGGGGTCAAGGCGACGTTGACGGTCGCGACGCCGTGCACTGCCGCGGCGGTCCCGCCCGCGGACGAGGTCGCGCCTCCGACCGTGACCGTGGCCTTCATCGTCACCGTGTCGGAGGTGTCGAGCAAGGCGCCCGTCGAGTCGCGGAACTGCACCTCGAGGGGCGTGGACACGCCGGGGACCGCGGCCGGAGGCAGGTTGAAGGCGAGCGTCCCTGCGACGGTGACCGCGGAGCTGGCGGCGGTCCCTTTGACCGCCGCCGTGCCGCTAGTGGACCCGCCGCCCGGAGGCGACGAGTTGCATGCCTGGCTCGCGAGCACCGCGACGCTGACGCCAAGCGCGAACAGTTGTTGGATTCGTTTCACGGAAGTCTCCATGTGCGTTTGGTCGCGGGCTTAGTGGGAGTGGGGGTCCAGGCCGAGGAACGTGCCCAGGGCCGGAAGGCCTTCCGCTTGACGCCCGTTGGCGCCAATCGGCGGGAGCCGCACGAGAGTGTCGCAAGTCGCCGCCCCGTTCGGGCAGGTGACCGTCGAGCTGTCTCCCGGCGAGCCGCTCGAAACGAAGAGCTCGGGATGGTCGAACGGCGCCTGCTCCCACCGCACGCGTTCGTCGGTGAGGGAGAGCAGGAAGTCCACCAGGTGCTGCTTGGCGGTCTCGTTCATGCCGTCGCTGAGGTCGTCCATCTCGGCGTCCAGGTTGTCGAGGTTCTGGTCGTGGAAGTCGCCGCCGCGGGTGTAGAAGTCGACCACCTGCATCAAGGTCGCCTGGCCGCCATTGTGGAAGTACGGGCCGGTCAACTCGACGTTGCGCAAGGTCGGCGTCTTGAACGACCCGACGACCGCCTGACGCTGCTGCGGGCAGGGCTTCACGTTCACGCCGCAGAACAACGCGGGAGTCGGGAAGGGCAGCGTGTGGCCGTTGTCGTTCAAGAGCGCGCGAGCGGTGAACGAGAGCGGGAAGCCGAGCCCATCGTTTCCGCCGCGGCCCACGTCCTCGGTCTCGGGGCGGACGCCGATGTTGTAGAACCCGGAGTCGTAGAACGCGCCGTTGCCGTTCTCGAGCTCCATGTGCTCGACCAGGTCCTCGATCTGGCTTCCGTCGATCTCCTTGGCGCCGACGTTCGACACCGACGCCTTGGTGAACTCGGGCCCCGCGTGGCAGTTGAAGCAGCTTCCGCCACCGAAGCCCTGCTCGAAGGGCGCGTAGAAGATCGACATGCCCTGCTGCGCCGAGTAGCTCATCGCGGTGGAGTCGCCCGCCTGGAACTTGTCGAAGGGCGTCTGGTCCGAGATCAGCGTCGACTCGTACATCTGGATGGCGAGGCCGAAGAAGAGCGAGAAGTTGGCCTGCATCTGGGTGTACTGGTTGGCCGCGAGCCGGCTCGGTCGGGCCACCACGTGCGGGCCGGTCGAGTCGATGGTGACGACCTGCGAGGTCACGTTCCAGAGCTGCTCGTTGAAGGCGGCTTTGACCATCTGCGTGTAGGTCTGCTCGAGGCCCGGGCGGGCCCAGCGCGCGTTCGACCGCGAACGCGTACCGAGCACGCCGTCGGCCGCGTGGACGGCCTGGCCGGCCAGCGGACGGAGCGCGAGCAGCTTCTTCCCGATGTCAGGGAACGTCCGGCCGGTGAGAGACATTTCCACGTCGCTTCCGGGGGGACCAACCGCCTGCGAGGCGAGGCTGGAGTTCTCCAGGTGGATCTGGGTGGGCGCCATCGTGGTGCCGACCACGGTCCCGGGAGTGGCGGTGAAGACGCGCGCGTTGACGTCGGCGTCGCCCCACGGGTTTTGGCCGTTGAAGGTGTTGTTGGCGCGGCCGTCCCAGAAGTTCGCGTAGTTGTAGACGGCGTTGATGACGCTCGGCGCGTTGCGGCCGGTCTGGCGCCGCGTGTTGTGGGTGCCGACGTGGTAGGTCGGGTCGGCCACCGGGTTGCTGTTTTCCACGGCCGATCCGAGCAGCACGCCGAGGAACTGGCCGTCGAAGACACCTGCCGAGCCGATCACGTCGTTCGTGTCGCTGAACCAAGTGGTGCGGTCGTTGACGTTGTCCACCTTGTGCAAGGGGAACATGGTCGCGTCGACGGTCGCGTTCGGGCCGGGGACGAGGCCGAAGGTGCCGTCCGGTCCCGGGTTGACGGTGTTCTTGGTGCGGGCATCAGCGCCGGCGTGGAAGTGGCAGCTCGCGCAAGCCTGCACTCCGTCGGAGCCGACCTGCATGTCCCAGAACAGCGCCTTGCCCAGGTTCACCGCCGCCTGGACGTCCTTCACGTACGTGCCCAGGGCGTTCGGCTGCGGGATCGGCAGGGTGTTGAGGGGTGGGGGTGCGGTCAGGTTCGGCGAGCCGTTGCTCGCCCCCGCCGCGGTACTGGCGACGAGGAGCGCGAAAGGCAGCGCCCAGAGGGCTTTTGCCAGAGTCGCCGCCAGCCCTCGCGGGGCGGGCGTGCGCTCTGACGGCCTGGTCTCGTTAAAGGTCATTGTCGTTTTCCTGTGTCCGAGTTGGGCCGTTGGCTACTTGAGGACGAAGGCAGCGAACTGAACGGTGGCTTCGGCGCCGAGGCTGGTGCGGAAGGTGACGAAGTTCGGGATCGCGGTGCCGGAGAGGTCGAGCGAGTAGGCCGGCAGGCCGGCGATCGGGTCGATCTCGAGGAACCCGAAGCCGACCGCGTAGACCGCGATGGAGGCCGAGTTGATCGAGTCGGTGGCGGTGAGCTTCAAGAGGCCGCCCTTGTCGCCGACCTTGTGCGTCTGACCGCAGCCGCCGCCGACGCAAGCAGTGACGCCTTGGCCGAGGGTTGCCGGGAACCGGTAGGTGACGCCCACCGCGGTGAGCGCGTCGGTGACGGTGCCGAGCACGGTGACGTTGACCGTCGAGGTGGTGGTGCCGAAGGTGTCGGTCACGGTCAGGCGGAAGCTCAGCCTCACCGAGGCGCCGGCGGCGACCGCCGGAGTGGTGAAGGTCGGGGTGAGGGTGTTGCCGTTGGTGAGGACCACCGCCGGGCCTGCCGTCTGCGCCCAGGTGATGGTCGGCAGGGTGGCGTTCGGGTCCTGCGTCAGGGTTCCGGCGAGCGCCTCGACGAGGCCAGTGCCCACCGCGAAGTCGACGCCGGCGCTGACGATCGGAGCGGTGCCGGCCGGCGAGCAGCTGACGGCGGCGGGAACCTGCGAACCCGGCCACGGCGTGAGCTGACCGACGATGGGGTTGGTGCCGACGCCGCCGTACGGGCCCGAGCCGTGGGTCAGGAACGGGAAGTCCTGGAAGTTGTTGGAGAGGATCGGCTCGCCGATGACGACGTTCTCAGGGAAGATGAAGGTGAAGTTCGGGACCCGGTACTGACCCGACCCGAGGCCGTTGGCGAGGCCGCCGGCGCCCGGCGCAGTCGCCACCGTGGTGCCGGTGTGCGAGACCGCGAGCATCTCGCGGGTGGGCGGCATGAACTGGCCGCCGAGGACGTGGAAGCGCCAGCGGCCCTTGACCGGCTGCGCGAGCGGGTCGAGCGTGCCCAAGAGGCGCAGCGTCTCGACGCCGGTGCAGGGGTTCACGTCGATGGCGTTGAGGTCGACGAGGTTGAGCGTGTCGGTGGTGAAGCCGGTGACGAAGATGCGGGTGGTGAACTCGCCGCGGATGCCGAACTCAGGAGTGCCGCCGGTGCCGAGGAGCAGCTCCTCGACGCTGACGTAGGCGGGCTGGCTGCCGCCGTAGGTGAAGATGGCGACGTTCGCGACGACGGTGTTGGCCGAGACGTACTGGCCGCGCAGGCTCTGGGTGGTGCCGGTCGCGTCCTTCGCGAGCGTACCTGACCAGGTGATGAAGTCGCCGACCATGAACGGCGCCTGCTGGCGCGAGTCCGGGAACCCGGTCGGGTCCGCGAACGACTGCCCGGGAGGCGGCGGGAAGTTGAGGATCTTCACCGGCGCGCCGTTCGCAAGGAACCGGTCGGGCGGCGCGATGCGGGTGTTGCCGCCGCCGGCGACGGCGCCGTCAGCGATGACGCGCAAGTCGCCGTTGAGAGGGCGGTTGGCGATGGGGCAGAGCGGATCGACCGCAGGGGGAGCGACGCGCGGAACGCACATCGGGTAGCCGGTGCCGGCGTGGACGGTGGTGTTGTTCACGTCCGCAGAAAAGCGCGGGTCCGGGCTGTGCGGAATACCGTAGCGGCCGATCGGATCGTTGATCTCGATCTTGGTGCCGTTCGCCGCGGTGCAGGCGGTGGTGCCCGGGGTGAGCGGCGAGCCGCCCACGTAGAGCCAGCCGTTGGTGTAGTCGATGCACTGGATCTTGCCGGCGCCGGCGTTGAGCCCCTCCTGCGAGATGGGGACGATCAGGCCGATGATGTACTGATCGACGCCCGCCGCGTTCGGCACGATGTTGCCGACCGCGTGGATTTCAAAGGACGGGAACGGCGTCGGTAAAAGGCCTCCTGTGCCCGTGAAGTTCGCCTGGAGATCGGCGATCGCGAGACCAGTCTGGCAGCCAGGAGCGAAGGTCTGCGGCGTCGTCCCTTCCGGGGTGTTGTCGCAGGTCGCGGAGTGCGCGGGAACCTGTGGGGAACCGTTCAGCGAACGCTCAGTCGCGGGGACCGGCTGCTGCACGCCGGCGTCGAAGAGCTGCGCCCAGGTGATGGTGTTGGCGGGCATCTGCAAGATGGTGTTGCAGGGCACGGTCATGACGATGCCGTTGACCGTCACCGTTCCGCCCCAGAGGAGCTGCGGCAGGCTCGGGCACATCGTGCTCGAGAGCGTGGCCGCCTGGATGAAGCCGAGCGAGTCGAATTGAGGCGTCGGCGAGGCCGAGGTCTGCGCGCTCGCGGCTCCCGCGCCGAGCAAGGCCGCGAGAAGCGGCGCCAGGGTCAAGGTCTTCCTTCCGACTCGTTGGGCCGCGGCGCGTGGCCGTGCGGTGTGCAGCTCTTCCATCCGGTTCATTTGTGAAAACCCCTTGTGGTCAAACAGACGAGCGTCCATTGCGGACACGCGAGGTGTCCGCCCCCGTTTCCGCGCGCGACGGCACGACGCCGCCGAGCGAACGGGGAAATTGTTCGATTCGGATTTTTCCGTGCCCCCACGGATGCTGCGGACCGCCCCCGCTACACCTGCTGCGACAGCGACTGCCCGCCCACCGCGCGACGCCCTTCCGACCACCATCACCACCGACGCGAAGCCTTCGGGTCTTCCTGGCTTCGCTTTGCTGCAAACGGGGCGCGAACCGCTGCGCTCCGCTTTAGTTACGGTATACGAAACTAAACATTTCTAAATCAGACATACGTCTAGTGCCAACAGATTTTTTCAGCTTGTTCCCGAGAATCCCAGGCGCGCCGAGTGTGGGCTCGGCGGCGCCCGGCTCACACCTTCAGCGCGCGGAAGCGTGCTCCGTCTGCGCGCGGCTTTCCTTGGAAATGTAATGGATGATTTGATCCACGTTCTCGAGCGAGAGCCCGAGGTTCGGCATCCGCACCGTCTTGTATTTCTCGAACAGCGAGAGCGCGATCGGGTCGCGCTGTGCCAGCATGCGATCCGGCTCCAGCATGTAGTTGGTCAGCCAGACGCGGTCGCGCTGGGCCACCACGTTGAGCAGGTCCGGCCCCACCGAGTCGCCGGCGCCGAGGGTGTGGCAGGCGCTGCACTTGGAGATGAAGGCGAGCTGCCCGGGGTCGGCGTGGACGTCCGAATCCGCGGCCGTGGGAACCGGCTTCGGCGCCAGATCCTTGGCGGTCTGCTGCGCGAGGACTCCCTGGCGGCGCATCGACTCGTCGAGGAACTTGGTCATGACGCCGGCGAGGAAGCGCGGGTTGTCGACCGCGGAGTTGAGCATCCAGGAGCCGGTCGGCTCGTAGCCGATCATCAGGCTCGGCTGGTGGCCGTCGCGGTTGGCTGCGTCGGTCATCGAGGAGAGGCCGAGCTTGTGGCTGATCTCGCGGAGGTCTTCCTTCTTGCCGGTGAGGAAGGTCCAGCCCGGTCCGACGTGGAACTTCTGCATGTACTTCTTCATCGCTTCCGGCGTGTCGTGCTTCGGGTCGATGCTGACGGAGATGAAGAAGATGTCCTTGCCGACCCGGTCCTTCAGAATTTTTTGCACCTGCGCCAGCTTCGCGGTCTCCAGCGGGCAGTTGGCGGTGCAGCGGGTGTAGATGAGATTGATTGCGACTGCCTTGCCTTTCAGCATGTCGTCGTAGAAGTGCACGACCTTGCCGTCCTGCGTGGTGAGCTCGGAGTTCGGGAAGTAATCTGCGCCCCAAGCGCTAGCGGCTGTCGCCGCCCTCGGAAGACCGAGGGCGGCGAGCAGCACAACAGCGAGGGAGCCCCAGGATGAAGACTTCATTGTCGTGTGGGCTCCCATTTCTTACAGGGTGGTGACGGTGACGGTGGCGCCGGTGAGGACGTGCGTCGAAGAGAACGTGAGCGTACCGTTCGCGACGATGGTGCCGGTCTTGCCGTCCTGACGAACGGCCGCGCAGGTCACTGACACGGCGTCCTTGCTGAGCACCAGGCGGGTGAGGCGGGCCTGGCAGGTGTTCAACGAGTAGGTGTTGCCGGCCGCGTCCTTCGCCGTCAACGCCGTCGCGTCGAGGTCGACCTCCATCGTGTCCGTGGTGCCTGCCGGGTTCGACAGGTCGGCGATGTATGTCGTCGTGTAGACGGCATTGCCGGTCACGGTGATGCCGCTTGCCGAGGTGCTGTTGACGGCAACCGTCTTCGCCGTGGTGGTCTGCGCCTTGGCGGACGGCGCCGCCAGGAGGCCGCACGCCAGCACTGCGCCGGCGAGCCATGAGAGGGTGCGATTGATCTTCATCGTGTTCTCCAAAGAATGTGCAAGTTTGTTGATCATGTCAGGCACCCAGTTACGGCAGCGTCGTGACGCCGCAGTTCACCTGGCCCGGGCACGCAGTGGGCTCGATGTACTGCTTGGTGGCGGTGAAGAACCCAACGCCGTTCGGGGTCGGAACCGGGGTCGGCAGCGTGCGGACGAACGGAGCGCCGCTGTTGTCGATTTCCCACCGAACGAGCATCGCGTTGTCTTCGTGGACGGTGTTGTGGCAGTGCTCCATGAACATGCCGCCCCAGTCGCGGAACTGCATGTCGAGGGTCAAGGTGCCCGACGGACGCAGGCGGTACACGTCCTTGCGGCCGCGCTCCCAGATCGGAACGTTGGCAGCAGCGCCATTGCGGCTCTTGATGGTGCCTTCCTCGAAGTGGATGTGGATCGGGTGATCCCATCCGCCGCCGCCGTTCTTGAGCGTCCAGGTCTCGGTGCCGCCCGAGAAGTTCGGGACAGCGGAGACGCGGGCGAAGTCAGCAGCGTAGGTGGCGTTGTTGTCGGTCTTGACGCCCCAGGGCGAGGCCGGAGGCGGGGTCGACTTCGGGTTCGGGCCATTGGCGCCGAACTGCACGGATCCACCCGAGCCGAACTCGAAGGTGCGGGTGTTGACGATGGCCGGGCGAACCGGGTTCGGGATCATCGGGTACGCGATGCCCATCTTCGGCTGGCTGACGTCAGCGATGGTCGGCTGGCGGACGACGCGGAACTCGAGGAACTTGCCAACGGCCGGATCCGCCGACTTGCCGGCGAGAGCGTCCGCGAGCGAGAGGTCCTTCGAGGGCTTCTTGCCGTCCTGGTGCTCGCAGAGGTTCACGAAGTACACCTTGGTGCCAACCGGGTACTTGGAGAAGTCGACCACGATGTCGTAACGCTCGGCGATGCCCTGCTCGTCGAGCTCGGTGCTGGGGATCGACGCCGGGAAGAGGTTGCCGTCGTTGGCGATCCACTGGAACTGCGAGCCGTCGCTGAGCGCGATCTTGAAGAAGCGCGACACCGACGCGTTGAGGATGCGGAAGCGGTACTTACGAGCTTCGACTTCCATGAACGGATTGTCGACGAGGTTGACGGTCATGCGGTCGCCGATGAAGCCGTCGAAGTTGAAGATGTTGAAGTACAGCTGGGCGGTGGGGACGTTCTCCCACGCCTTGTCTGCAATCATCAGGTTCACGTCGTACTCGAGGTTGCCCCACGACTTGATCGTGCCCGAGGGCAGCTGGAGGTTGACGCCGTCCGCGATCGACTCGTTGCCGCGATCGAGGCCCGAGTAGATGTTGAACATTGCGGCGTTGCCCTTGTACACGTTCTGCGAAGTGAAGCTGAACATGTGGTCGTGGAACCAGTGGGTCGACATCGTCTCGTGCCAGTCGCCCGGCACGTTGATGCGGCCACCGGCGTCGTCCGGCGACGAGGCCATCGGGTCGGTAGCGCCAGTGTTGATGGTGTTCAGGCCCGCGAGCACGATCGGCCAGAAGTAGTCATAGAACTGGCCGGGGTAGAAGTACGCGCCGGTGAAGCCGTCGTTCTCGGCGCCGTGGTGCCCGTTGTGCTCGTGCGTCGAGATGGTGTTGATGCCGAACGTGAACTTGCCGTTGTTGTTGTCGGCCGGCAGCTCGTTGTGCTCGCGGAACAGAATGGGCTCGCCGTAGCGGCCCTGAACGAGCTTCGGAGGCAGCGTGCCCTGGAACGTCCAGAGCGAGGCAGCCGACTGGTTCGGGAGGAGCTTGTGGAACCGCGGGAGGATCGGACCGCTCGCCGGCGACAGGCTGGAGTTGAACTGCGAGGCAACGCCCGGATCGTAGCAGGGCTCGCCCTGCGTGGCCGAGCACCACGGGTTACCAGCCTGAAGTGCGCCCGCCTGGGTCATCTCGACGGCAACGGCCGGCGGGAAGCGGGTAAAGCCCTGGTGCGCCCAGATTGCAGTGCCCGGACGACCTTCGATCGGGCCCTGGCCGCAGCTGGCGGCGTCAGTGCAACCGCCGACGCCGATGCGAACCGGCTGCGGGGTGGTGTTGGCCTGCTCCGTCGGAGCAGGGGTGAGGGTGCTGACGGCCTTGCGCGGCTGGACGTCGAACCGCGGCATCGGCTGCGAGAACTTCGTCATGCCAGCGGGAATGAAGCTGGGGCCAGGAGCGCCGGTCGGGATGCTGTCGGCAGAAGCGCGAGTCGACAGGCCAGCGACTGCGCAGCAAAGGGTGAGGATGGCGAAATGCCGTACTCCGCTTCGTGATGCTCTGTAGGAACCACTCATGTAGTTACCCCGGGTCAGATCCCGCGGCCTACAGGGGTAGGCAGCAGGATGCGGGGGCCTATTGAGCAACGGCCGTGCCACCCGGCGAGAGTCGGACTGAAAAAGAAATCAGTAATGGAATCAGGGATCAAATATCGCGGCGGAATGCTTGACGCGGACGGCCGTTCAAAGGCTCTGTTCCGAACCACCGGTCGCGTGTTCCGTTTCGGAACACGTCAAGTTTTTGGCAGTCGCGATCGCGGCGCAAGAGGGGCACCTGTCACTCGCGGATCGCCGCGCAAGGCGAAAAAAAACGGCGTGTTCCATTTCGGAACACGCCGCGATAAGGGCGCGAATTGATTGAGTTAAATCTCTACGAATCGCGCGAGGCGTCGTCGAGTCCGTATTGGCGCAGCTTGCGGTAGAGCTTCCCGCGCGAGATGCCCAGCTCGCGGGCGGCGCAGCTCACGTCGTCGCCCGCTGCCGAGAGCGCGGAGACGATGACTTCCCGCTCCACATCGCGCAGCGGCCGCACGATGGCCGGAGTGGGGCGCGAGGCGTCCGAGACGGTGGGCGCGCGGGTGAGCCGCTCGAGGCGGGTGGCCCGCGGCGGAGCGAAGTGGATCTCGCTTTCAATCCAGTGCTCGAGCTCGCGGATGTTGCCTGGCCACGAGTACGCGTGGAGCGCCCGCAGCGCCTCGGGCCCGAGGGTCTGCAGCGCGCGGCCGTGGGCCTGCGCGTACTTGCGCAAGAAGTGCTCGGCGAGAAGGCCGATGTCCTCTGGCCGCTCGCGCAATGGCGGGATGACGATGTGGAGCACGTTCAGACGATAGAAGAGGTCGGCGCGGAAACGTCCGGCATCCACCGCCGCGCGGAGCGTCTGGTTGGAGGTGGCGACGACGTGCACGTCCACCCGGCGCGAGCGGCTGCTGCCCAGGCGCACCACCGTCTTTTCCTGCAGCACGCGGAGCAGCTTCGCCTGCATGTGCAGCGGAAGATCGGCGACGTCGTCGAGGAGCAGGGTGCCGCCCTCGGCGACCTCGAACTTGCCGGGGCTGCCGCGGCGGTTCGCGCCGGTGAAGGCGCCCGCGTCGTGCCCGAAGAGCTCGCTCTCGAGCAGGTCCGCCGGGATGGCGGCGCAGTGCACGGCGACGAACGGAGCCGACTTGCGCGGCCCCAGACTGTGGATGGCCTGCGCCACGACTTCCTTGCCCGCGCCGGACTCGCCTTCGACGAGGACGCTGGAATTGCTCTGGGCCGCGATCTGCGCCAGCTTGCGGACCGCGACGATGCCGGCGCTTTCGCCGATCATGCCGGCGAGATCGGCCGACTTCGCGACCGACTCCACCCGGCGCTCGAGCGGGAGCGCCTCGACGATGCGGACCACGGCGAGTCTCTGCTGCGCCTCGCCGACGTAACGGACGGTGAAGAGGAGCCGCTTGTTGTCGATGGTGAGCGGCTCGTCGGCCACTCCGGCCTCGCCCTCGAGCATGCGCGCAAGACACGGCCAGAGCGCTTCGACCCGCGCGCCGATGGCCATCTGCCGGTCGACGGACAGGAGCTCGGCGCCGATGCGGTTCAGCGCATCGACCCGGCCGGAGGTGGTGAGAAGGAGCCCTTCTCCGACGGTATCGAACAGGGCTGCTTGGACCAGTTCGGCGAACCGCAGCCGGTTGGACGGCGAAGCAAAGCTCACCGGCTCCGAATGCGTTGCGTCGCCTTCCGTGCCGCCTGATGCACGAAGGCGCTCCAAGAATGGCCTCTCCAGGAAGACCCCCTTCAGCTGACGTGATCGAGGACGCATTTCACACGCATCCCTACACTCTTGTAAAGTCCCGCCGTCGAGCCACGACGGCCAAAGATCCGGCCCCTAGCAAGTAATCCTGCAAAATTACTGTGCTGTTGCAGGCAACCGATAGCGCTGTTGCCCGCAAGAAAAAGTGCTGCTGCGCTGCGTTGCCGGCACGGAAGGACGACGGCTCTACCGCTGAGGCGCCGCTCCTGCGCGGATTCGTTGATGAAAATCCGCCGACGACGTCAGGTTGGATGCTCAGGGAGGCGCTGCGGTGCGAAGTTTTCAGCGCCGCCGGAACCCGGCGCGAGGCGGAAATCGGGTGCTTCAAACGATTCGTGACGCATCGCGATAATCCGATCTGTTGAGGGCAAAAAAATTTGAGGCAGCCGCATGGTTGCCTACGCAACAGTACGGCCACCGTCTTGCATGAGGGCCGTTTCGCTTTTCGACAGCCCGGTCCGCCGGGCGGAGCGTTCGATGAAGACCACCGGGGATGCCGCAACCAGGGAGCTCGCCGCCGAAGCCGAGGAAGTTGCCGCGCGTGGTTCGGTCGAGGAGCTGCTTGCGTGGGCGGAGCGGCGCATCGGCCCGGACGGCGTCATCGCCACCACCTTCTCCATCCAGGACGTGATCCTCGTCCACCTCGCCTCGTTGCACGCGCCGGGTTTGAAGGTCGTCACCCTCGACACCGGGAGGCTGCCGCCCGAGACCTTCGAGGCGATGGAGGAGGTGCGTCAGCGATATGGCATCGAGATCGAGACCTGGTTTCCCGACCGGGCGGCGGTGGAACGGCTCGAGCGCGAGAAGGGGTTCTTCTCCTTCCGCCAAAGCGTGAAGGACCGCATCGAGTGCTGCGCCATCCGCAAGGACGAGCCGCTCGGGCGCGCGCTCTCTGGACGGAAGGCGTGGTTCACCGGTTCGCGCCGCGCGGATTCCGCGGTCCGGGTGGAAGTGGTCGAGCTGGACGAGGAACACGGCGGCATCGTCAAAATCAATCCGCTCGCGCGGTGGACCGACGAGGACGTGTGGGGCTTTGCCCGCAGCCACGCAATCCCCATCCACACGCTGCACGTCCGCGGGTACCCGTCGATCGACTGCGCGCCCTGCATCCGCCCGGTCGCGCCGGGCGAGGATCCGCGCATGGGGCGGTTCTGGTGGGAAGCGCCGGCCCCGAAGGACCGGACGCCGAGCGCCGGCAGGCGGCGCTGAGAAAGCTATTCGACGAGCAGGACGCCGCTGACCATTCCCATCGAGCAGGCGTAGCGGACCTCGCCGCTCTTCTGCGGCGTGTAGTCCACTTCGACTTCCTTGTTGAGCGGCAGGTCCTGGCTGATCTTGGTGTCTTCGATCTCGATCTCGGTGGCGCAGGTCTCTTCGGTCTTGCGGGTGACGAGAAGGCGGAGCGGCTCGCCCTTCTTCACCTTGATCTTGTCGGGAACGAATCCCTTCTTGGTGACGGCGAGCTTGAGGGTGCGCGCGGGCTGCGCGGCGGCCGCGGCGGCCGGTGCGGGAGTTGCGGGCTTCGCTTCCGGGGCGGCGGCGAGCAAGGCGGCGAGAACGAGGGCGGTCATGGGAGCTCCTTGGGAGGCTGCGCGACACGCGCAGCGCTCCTTCCGCTCCACACCATAACAGCCACCCCCCGCCGCGGCGGAGGCCCTTTTTCAGGCCAGGTGCTTCTCGTTCCAGGCGTCGCGCGCCGCCTGTTGGGCCTTCTTCGGCAGCTTGGAGTGCTGCTCGCACATGTAGCCGAAGCGCGGTCCGCGCGAGCGGTTCGGGCAACCGTCCACCCTGCAGCCCATGTCGACCTTCTTCCGCGTCGATGCCGAGCCCTTGAGCCGGCGGGTGAGCCCGGCGGCTCGCGCGCCCGCGCCCAAGCTGTCCTTGGTCCGGTGCAGCTTGGTCTTGAGCGTGCTGTAGCCGATGCCGATGGTGGCGGCGGCCACTTCGCGGTTGCCGTTTGCGCGTTTCAAAGCGCGGCGGACATATGCCTCTTGAAAGAGGCGCACGGCGTTGCGCAGTTGCGGCGCTTCCCACGCTTCGCTCAGCTCGGGAGGGATTTCGTCGGCCATCGGAGAAAACACGGCGACGAGGGCATCATGAATCAAAGACCGGAGGTCTTCGACCGATGTCTTGCGGTTCACGGCGTCCTTTCGGGTCCCCACCCTCTCAATGCCCAAATTGCGGCCGACCGTCAACAGAATCGTGGCCGCGCGATCGGTTAATGGCCGGCAATCGCGCCGACGCTCTTCCGCCGTGGCCGCCGGAAGCTGGCCGATTCATCCAGGAAACTGGCTGCAAGCGCGCGCACGGCCGGCCGCGCGGATGAAGATTGTTGAAGCAATATGTGTTTTCGCAAGCATTGACGCTGTCCGCTCCGGCCGGCAGGCGCATGTCCGATTTTCGTCGCGCGCGATATCCGGCGGCCGTCTCGATTGCGCCTCGCGGCGGACGGCCTCCCGGACGCGGAGGAGTGTGGCAAGCTGCGCGGCCTCGTGACGCGTGAGCTCGACCCCAGACGGCTGGAGACGTTTCGCGTGGTGGCCACGCTGGGGAAGATTTCGGTGGCGGCGCGGGCGCTCTTCCTCTCCCAGCCGGCGGTGACCGCGCAGGTGCGGCAGCTCGAAGAGCAGTGCGGGGCGCCGCTGTTCGAGCGCACGCCGCGCGGCATGACCTTGAACGACCGCGGCCGCGTGCTCTTCGCGCACGCGCAGCGGCTCCGGCAGATCCTCGACGAGGCATCGGCCGCGGTGTCGGCGCAGACCTCGGCCACGCCGCGCGAGCTGGTGCTGGCGGCGAGCACGACCGTCGCCTCCTACGTGCTCCCGGCGCTCCTGGTCGGTTTCACGCGGGCGCGGCCGGGCCTCTCGGTGCGGCTCGACGTCGGCAACACCGAAGAGGTGCTCGAGCGGGTGAAAGCGGGGCGCGCTCCCTTGGGGCTCGTCGAAGGGCATGCGCGGGCAGCCGGAATCCGGCTCACCCCGTTTCTGGCCGACGAGCTGTTGCCGACGGTCGGGCAGGGACAGACGTCGCTTCGCGTCCGCAGGCTGTCCGATCTGGAGGAGGTGCCGATGGTGTGGAGGGAGCCGGGCTCCGGCACCCGGGCAGTGACCGAACGCGCGCTGCGCAAGGCAGGGAGCGCGCGGCGGTGGCGGCGAGGCGATTTGCAACTCGCGAGCACCGAGGCGATCAAGACCGCGGTCGCGCTCGGCGCCGGCCTCGGCTTTCTCTCCCGCGTGAGCATGCGCAAGGAATTGGCGAGCGGGGCGCTGCGCAGCCTCTCGATTCCGGGCCTGCGCATTCCGCGCGCGTTCTCCTGGGTGCTGCCGGCCGGTGAGGTGGGCGGGGTGGCCGGCGAGTTCGTCCGGTTCGCGACCGCGGAGAGCCATCAGCTTTCCTGATGGCGAGCGCGATGATCGCGCGAGCTTTTCGAGCCGATCGGCGCCATCGTTTCGGGGATGGAAGCCATCCTCCCGGCGCCTTCCAGCCAGGCAGCGCCCGTCCGGCCGTCCGCCGCAATCGGGCCGCAGCCGTCGAAGCGTGCGACTGTGCCGCACCCGTCGAAGAGTGCTGCCGCTCGCCTGCTCATTCCGGCCGGAGCGGTGCTCTGCGCTTGCCCGTTCATGTCGCCGGGCTTGGGCCTCCTCTTGGGCATCGGCATCGCGGTCGCGCTCGGCAATCCGTACCTGGCACAAACGCGCAAAGCGACGCACAAGCTTCTGCCGCTGGCGGTGGTCGGCCTCGGCGCCGGCATGGATCTCCGCCTCGTCCTGCGGGCGGGAGCGCATGGCGCCGCGTACACCGTCGCGAGCATCGTCTTCGCGCTCACGCTCGGCGCGCTCCTGTCGCGGTGGTTCCGCGTCGGCGGCGCAGTGGGGACGCTCATTTCGGTGGGGACCGCCATCTGCGGCGGCAGCGCCATCGCGGCCATGGTGCCGGTGCTGCGGCCGGACGAGCACGAAGTGTCGGTCGCGCTGGGGACCGTCTTCCTCTTGAACGCGGTCGCGCTCTTCGCCTTCCCCTTCGCCGGACATCTTCTGCATCTGACCGACGCGCAGTTCGGCCTCTGGGCCGCGCTCGCCATCCACGACACGAGCTCAGTGGTCGGAGCGGCGGTGTCGTGGGGCGGCAAGGCGGTCGAAATCGCGACCACGGTCAAGCTCGCCCGAGCGCTGTGGATCGTCCCGCTGACGATGGTCGCGGGACACGTCTGGAAGCAGGAGGGGACCAGGCAGAAGGTGCGGCGGCCGTGGTTCATCCTCGGGTTTCTCGCCGCGGCGGCGGTGGTCACCTATCTGCCTGCGCTGCGCGCCGCGGGGCATCTCGTCTCTTTGGGCGCGAGGCAGGCGTTGGTGGTGACGCTGTTCTTGATCGGGCTCGGGCTCACCCGCGGCTCGCTGCAGGCCGTCGGGCCGCGGCCGCTCTTCCTCGGCGTGTCGCTCTGGGTCGCGGTCGCATCCGTCAGCCTCTGCGCAGTCGCGTTCTTGTAGTCGCGGCGGTCGTCACGCCGCGACCGTTGCGGTCATCACGCCGCGACGGTAGCCGTCATCACGCCGCGACGGTAGCCGTCATCACGCCGCGACGGTAGCCGTCGACTTCGAGATCAAAATTCCGATCAGGATGGCGGCGCCCGCTCCGAGGAGGCGCGGCGAGAGCGTTTCGCCGAGCAGGAGGACGCCGCCGGCGGTGGCGAGCGCGGGAACCAGGAGTTGCACGATGCCGGCTTGCGCGCTGGTGAGCGAGCGCAGCGCGGTGTACCAGATCACGTAGCCGACCCCGGACGTCAAAAGGCCCGACGTCAACGCCAGCGCCGCGCCGCGCGCTTCGATGTGCGCGCTGCCCAGGGTCAGAACGCTCACCGCGAGCGTGAGTGGAAACGCCCGCACGAAGTGCCCCGCGTTGGATGCGATTGGACTCGTCGCCGCGCGTCCGTGCAGCGAGTAGAAGCCCCAGCCGACGCCGGCGCAGGTCATCAAGAGCGCGCCCTTCGGATCGGGAGCGGTGATGCCCGGCAGGGTGAGCGCGAGCAGGCCGCCGAAGGCGAGCGCGTGTCCCATCCATTCGACCCGCCCCGGGCGCTCGCCGCGGAAGAGCCCGTACGACGTCATGGTGAGCTGCACGACGCCGAAGAGGATCAGCGCCCCGACGCTCGCCGCGAGGCGCAGGTACGCGAAGGTGAACGTCACCGCGTAGAAGACGAGCCACCCGGCGCCGCGAAAGCTCCCCTGCCGCAAGAGGCTCTGGCCGCCCGTCTCCCGCCGCGCGAGCAACGCGAGGACGACGAACCCCGACCCCATCCGGACGTTCATGTACGACGGCGGGTCGATGAGCCCTGGCCTGAGCGCCATCCGGGCGAGCAGCGAGTTGGCCGCGAAACAGCACAGTGAAATAGCGGTCAGGATGAAGTTCCGGAGCACCGCGGAACCATACGCGGTCCCAACTGCGTAAAAAAATTCGCGGTGCCGAAGCAAGCGCTCGGCCTCCCGATCCACGAGATGGTTTTCCCTCTGTCGTTCGCCTTCTGCGCGGCGCTCGGGACGAGCTCGCCCGCACGCTTCGGCGCACCCGCTCGTACACCAGGCCGGGAAGAGGTAGCCCGCCGGCTTGGTTGTCGACCGTGCAGCTGGAAAACGACAACCAAGGAGACGCTCATGGGTAAGTGGACGGTGGTGGCGATGGCGGTCTTGGCTCCGGCCTTCGCAGCAAGCGCACAGAGCGCGGACGTGATTTGGCAGGGTGACTTCGAGAACGGCCAGGCGTCGTTCACGGGCAATTGCAGCGCGGGTCAGAACCAGTGGTGCAACGATCAGATCGCGCGGCCTGCGCAGGCGCAGGCGGTGGCGAGCCCGGTGGCGCAGGGCAAGTTCGCGGCGCGCTTCGAGGTGAAGTTCGGCGACGTCTACAAGACGTATTCGGATAGCCGGGCGCTGATCACCGGTCCGACCACGCTCTGGGAGGACGAGGGCAACGAGCGTTGGTATCGGTGGCAGGCGATGTGGCCGACCGATTGGATCGGGCGCTTCCCCAAGTGGGACGAGCTCTCGAACCCGAGCGCGACCTCGCACGGCGGCTCGATCGTGGAGTGGCATCACGACGCGAACGGCGGCGTCGAGACCGGCTCGGCGCCGCTCTACATCGGCGGCGACGACAAGTACATCTGGCTGTG
>DASXHM010000274.1:0-12959 GCA_036488495.1 Myxococcales bacterium
CCCCGCCGGCGACCCCTTGCATGAGCGGCGCGCGAGGGCGCCCCCGCCGGCGACCCCTTGCATGAGCGGCGCGCGAGGGCGCCCCCCGCCGGCGACCCATTGCAGTGCGTGCTGAACAGTCCTCGCTGCCCCGCGCGCGACCGCTGCGCGGCGTCTGCTACGAGAAGCCGAATGCGCGAGCGCAAGCCGGACGTGATCGACGACCTCTGGTACAAGAACACCGTCATCTACAACTGCGACGTCCGCACGTTCATGGACTCGAACGGCGACGGCACCGGCGACTTTCGCGGTCTCAAGCGCAGGCTCGATTACCTCTCGAGCCTCGGCATCGGCGCGGTCTGGCTGATGCCGTTCTACGCCTCGCCCGATCGCGACGACGGCTACGACGTCTCCGACTACTACGCGGTCGATTCCCGCTACGGCACCCTCGGCGACTTCGTCGAATTCACCCACGCCGCAAAGCAGCGCGGCATCCGCGTCATCGCCGATCTGGTCGTCAATCACACTTCCGACGAGCACCCCTGGTTCAAGGAAGCGCGCGCCTCCAAGACCTCGCGCAAGCGCGACTGGTACGTCTGGTCGAAGACGCGCCCCAAGGATTGGAACCGAGGGATGGTCTTTCCCGGGGTGCAGAAGTCGACCTGGTCGCACGATCCGAAATCGGGCGAATGGTATTTTCACCGCTTCTACGACTTCCAGCCGGACCTCAACACCTCGAACCCGGAAGTGCAGGCGGAGATCCGCCGGATCATGGGCTTCTGGCTGCAGCTCGGCGTCAGCGGCTTCCGCATGGACGCGGTGCCCTTCGTCATCTCCAAGAAGGGGCCGGGCCAGAAGCCGGTCGAGCAGTACGACATGCTCCGCGATTTGCGCGCCTTCTTGAGCTGGCGCACCGAGGACGCAATCCTCCTCGCCGAGGCGAACGTGCTGCCGCGCACCAACTTCGAATACTTCGGCGAGGTCGGCGAGCGGATGCAGATGATGTTCAACTTCGACGTCAACCAGCACCTCTTCTACGCGCTGGCGGCGCACGACAAGGGCCCTCTCGAGCGCGCGCTCGTGGCCACCCACGACCGCCCGCAGACCGCGCAGTGGGGCCTGTTTCTGCGCAACAACGACGAGCTCGACCTGGGCCGGCTGACCGAGGCGCAGCGGGAGAAAGTCTTCCAGGAGTTCGCGCCCGACAAGTCGATGCAGCTCTACGACCGCGGCATCCGCAGGCGGCTTCCGCCGATGCTCAAGGACGACAAGCGAAGGCTCCGGCTCGCGCTCAGCCTCCTCTTCAGCTTGCCGGGCACGCCGGTCGTCCGTTACGGGGACGAGATCGGCATGGGCGACGACCTCTCGCTGCCGGAACGAAAGGCCATCCGCACCCCGATGCAATGGTCGAGCGAACCGAACGCGGGCTTCTCGAAAGCGCGCAGGCTCGCCGCCAAGGTCATCTCCGGAGGCCCGTACGGCTACGAAACCGTGAACGCCGCCCAGCAGAAGTACGAGCCCGAGTCGATGCTCAGTTGGACCGGCCGGATCATCCGCATGCGCAAGGAGTGCCCGGAGATCGGCTGGGGCGATTTCCAGGTGCTCGAGACGGGCAACCGCGCGGTCCTCGCGATGCGCTACGAATGGCGCGACAACGCGATGGTCATTGTCCACAACCTCGCCGGCGAGCCGCAGGAGGTGCGGCTTCGGACCAAGGAGGACAAGCTCGTGAACCTCTTCGCCACCGGCGACAGCGAAGGCAAGAGCCACAAGATCTCGCTCGAGCCGTACGGTTTTCGCTGGTATCGCGCGGGCGGCCTCGACTACCTGCTCCGGCGCAGGGAGTACTGATGCCGCGGCGGGTCTGCTACCGGCGCGGCGATCCGCAAGATGTGCTGCGTTCGCTCGAGTGGCTGGTGCCGAATGGGCTCGGCGGCTACGCGTCCGGCACCATCGCCGGAGAGCCGACCCGGCGCTTTCACGGCGCGCTCATCGCCGCGATGCCGCCGCCGCTCGGGCGCATGCTGGCGGTCGGGCCGCTCGACGACTTCCAAGACCTGCAGGAGTTCGCGCTCGAGGACGGCTTGCCGGTGTGGACCTATGTCGGGGTGGAGAAGCGCATCTCGATGCCGCACGGCCGCAACCTGACCGTCGTCACGTATCGCGCGAAGAAGAGCGTCTCCTTCTCGGTGCGGCCGTGGCTGTCGGTGCGCAAGCACGAGGGCCGGGTGGATGCGCCCGCGCGCGGCTATCCGGTGCACTTCGACGGGCAGGTCTGCGAGATCGATCGCGGCAGCTCGATGCCCATCCGCTTCATCGCCGAGAAAGGGCAGTTCGTCGAAGACAAGCGCGAGCGCGAGGTGCGGTACGCGGTGGAGGAGGCGCGCGGTTACGATCATCAAGGGCCGCTCGTCTCGCCCTGCGAATTGCAACTGTCACTCGCGGCGGGAGAAGAGGCGACGCTCGCGCTCACCGTCGAGCCTGCGGCCGCGCTCGATGCGGCGCGCTTGCACGACGAGGAAGTGCAGAGGCGAAGAGCCATCGTCGAAGGTCGGGAAGGGCTCGTGGCAGAGCTCGCGCTGGCGGCGGACGCCTTCGTGGTGCGCAAGGTGTCGGGAGCCGCCGAAGATCGCACCGTCATCGCCGGCTACCACTGGTTCACCGACTGGGGCCGGGACACGATGATCAGCCTGGACGGGCTCTGCCTTGCCCGGGGGCAGTTCGAAACCGCCGCGCGAATCTTGCGCACCTTCGCCTCGCACGTCCGCGATGGATTGATTCCAAACCTGTTTCCCGAGGGAGAATCGCAAGGCCTCTACCACACGGCGGACGCGACCTTGTGGTTCTTCCACGCGCTCCATCGCTACACCGAGGCGAGCAAGGATCCCGCGCTCGTTCAGGAGTTGCTTCCCAAATTGAGCGAGATGGTCGAGGCCCACCTCGAAGGCACGCGCTTCGGCATCGGCGTCGATCCGGCGGACGGACTCTTGCGGCAGGGCGCCCCCGGCTACCAGCTCACCTGGATGGACGCGAAGGTCGGCGATTATGTCGTCACCCCGCGGCGCGGCAAGGCGGTCGAAATCAATGCGCTCTTCTACAATGCTCTGCGGCTGTATCAGTCGTGGACCGGGAAGCGCGGCGCCGAGGCGGACCGGCTGCGCACCGCGTTCAACCAGCGCTTCTTCGACGAGCGGCTGGGCCGGCTGAAGGACGTGGTCGATCCGGACGATGCTTCGCTGCGCCCGAATCAGATCTTTGCCATCTCGCTGCCGCACCCGGTGCTGGACGAGGCTCGCTGGAAACCGGTCCTGGAGTCGGTCCGGCGGGAGCTGTTGACGCCGGTCGGGCTGCGCTCCCTAGGCCCGCGCGAGCCCGCGTACAAGCCGCGCTACGACGGCGATCTGCCGACCCGAGACGCGGCCTACCACCAAGGGACGGTGTGGGCGTGGCTGATCGGACCGTTCGTCGACGCGGTCCGCAAGGTGTATCCGGGCGAGGACGTGCGGCCGCTCTTGGCGGGGTTCGATGCGCAGCTCCAGACCTTCGGCGCCGGGACGCTGGCGGAGATCTTCGACGCCGAGCCGCCGCACCTGCCGCGGGGTTGCATCGCCCAGGCCTGGAGCGTCGCGGAGGTTCTGCGCTGCCTCAGCACATACCGCTAGACGTTGGCGGGAAGCCGCGCGCGACTACTGCAGCGCCGACGGCCAGAAGGCCCACGAGCAACTGTTCGCCGGGCGAAGCTCTCGCGGGACGATTTCGACCAGCGTTCCGTCACGGCCGAGCGCGACGTCCTCGGTCCGGCAGCTCCCGGCGGCGAGCGGCAGGGTGAAGCTGCCGCAGCGGGTCCCGTCCGGGGCGAGCATCTGGATGGTCTGGTTGCAGGGCGCGGAAGGCTTGCCCATGGCCAGCACCGCGTAGCCCATGCCTCGCCGCGCGATGGCGATGTCGGTGTTGGACTGAAGCCAGGAGGGCGGCGCCCGCATGCCGGAACTGCCCGCGTCGATGGCAAAGAGCCACTGCGCGGTCCTGTACGGATGCCCGGCCGGGTCGTTCAATTGGTCCACGCGCCGCACCACGAGGCCGCCCCCGATCAGCGCGCGCCCCTCGAACCAGGTGTCCGATCCGGCGGTGAAGTTTTCGATGACCAGGAACTCCCCCGTCAGCGCCTTTCCCGAACCGTCGAACCACTGCGCGGTGATGCTGCCGGGGGCGTCGCCGCCGGTGATCACGAGCGTGCGCCCGAATTGGTCGACCGCCGCGCCGTACACCGGGCCGGCCGCTTCCCGATCGCTGCACCACGCGATGTTCCCGGTCACCTCGAGCATGCAAATCTGATGACGCGCCACCGAGACGCCCCCGGCGGTGATGCTGAGGATGTCGCCCGCGAGGATGGCGCCGCCGGCCGATGCCCCGACGCTGCCGCCGACCGGAATGGCCGCCATCACCAAGCGCCCGACGAAGGTGGTGCTCGGCGAGAAGGTGTTCGCGTCGAACGCGGCGACGACCAGGTTCTGCGACGGGCTGCCCGACGCCGTGCCGTCGCTGGGGAGCGGGGTCCGCACGATCTCCATGAAGCTCGCGCGCTGCGCGACGAAATCGGCCGAGGAGGACGATTGCATCGGATCGGTGTGCATCATCACCTGCGCCCGCTGCGCTACGTCGATGATCGCGGTGGTGCGGCTGCCGTTGCCGAAGCCGATCAGCGCCAGCTCTCCAGTTTCGGTCGAGAGCCCCGGGGTGCAGGAGTCGAGAACCGAGATCGTCGTCTGCGTCGCAGCCGGCAGCACGTCGGGAGCAAGGCCGGTGCAGATGGCGGGCAAGGGGACTTGCACGAAGCTCGCGGAGACGTCCGCGTCGGCGGTGAGCGTCACGGTGCAGCCGCCGATGCTCTGGCACATGCCGCCCCAGCCGCTCAGCTCGAGGCCGTCGGCGGGCTCTGCCGTCAGCGTCACCGAGGTGCCTTCCGGAGCGGTCATCGAGCAGGTTCCCGGGCAGTCGATCCCGGGTGGTGTCGAGACCACGCGGCCGCCGGGCGCGCCCGACAAGGTGACCGTCAACGAAGGCGTCGGAGCGGGTGGCGGAGCTGCCACCGGAGGCGAAACCGCGGGGGGCTGCGTGGACGCCGACGCGCTCTCGCCGCCGCTCTGTCCGCTACATGCTGCCGCCGCCACAAAAAAGGCGGCCAACCAAGCGCTCCCCCGCATCCCCACCCCCCACAGTCAGTGCTCGCGCACAAGGTGGGGCGGTGAGCCTGTATGCGCAAGCTTGCTTGCGCTTACTCCACGACGTGCAGCCGCAAGGCCGGAGCGGCAGCGAAGTCGGCACCGTGCAAGCGGGCGAGCGCTGCGTCGACGTCCTGCTCCCGGGCGACGTGGGTCAAGAGCACGATCTGCACTGACGCCTCGTGGCCCTGACCTTCCTGAACCATCTGCTCGATCGACACGCCACAGTCGCCCAACGCACCCGCGATGCGGGCCAGGACGCCGGGCACGTCGCGGACCGGGAAGCGCAAATAGTGGCGGCAGCGCGATTCGGCCAGGGGCGACAGCGGCCGGGCCGCGAGTTGGATGGCCCGGGTGTCGAGGCCTTGGGTGCCCTGGACGCGCGCGCGTGCCACGTCGACGATGTCCGCCACCACGCTGACCGCCGTCGGCAGATCGCCTGCGCCGCGCCCCGAGAGAAGGCACGGCCCGAGCGCGCGTCCTTCGAGCGCGATGGCGTTCAAGACTCCGCCCACGTTCGCCAGGACCGAGTCGTCGCGGACCAGCGAAGGCCGGACGCAGAGCTCGATGGCGTGGCCGAGATCGCGCCCGAGCGCGAGGTGTTTGATGGCGAAGCCGAAGCGCGCCGCGAAGCGGTGATCGACCGGCTCGATGCGGCGGATCCCTTCGGTGGGAACGCTGCCGCTGTCGACCCGCGCTCCGAACGCGAGCATGGCCAGCACCACGAGCTTATGGGCTGCGTCGTGGCCGTCGACGTCGAGCGAGGGTTCGGCTTCGGCATAGCCTTTGGCCTGCGCCTCGCGAAGCGCGCCTTCGAAGCTCTCGCCGTCTTCACGCATGCGGGAGAGGATGTAGTTGCAGGTGCCGTTGACGATGCCGCGCAAGGACACCACCCAGTCGCTCGCGAGCGCCTCCCGCAAGGTGCGCACGATGGGAATGCCGCCGCCGACCGAACCTTCGAACGCGAGATCGGCGCCGTGCTTTGCCGCCAGCTCGAGGAGCGCCGGGCCGTGCAGCGCGAGCAGCATCTTGTTGGCGGTGACGACGCTCTGGCCGCGGGAGAGCGCGCGCTCGACGAAGCTGCGGGTCGGGTCGACGCCGCCCATGGTCTCGACCATCACGTCGATGGAAGGGTCGCCCAGCACCTCTTCGGGATTGCGGGTGAGGAGGCTTCGGTCGAGCTGTTGCACGCGAGCGCGGTCGGTGTCGCGCACCAGCACTTTGGCGATCTCGAGCGGCGCGCCGGCGCGGGTGGCGAGGTAGCTCGCGTTCTCGTGGAGGAGTTGGACGACTCCCCCGCCGACGGTGCCGCAGCCGAGGAGCCCGATCCGGAGCGCCTTCATTTCGCGCCGTCCAATGCTTGCCGAAGGTCCGCGATCACGTCTTCCGCCTCCTCCAGGCCCACTGAGAGCCGCACCAGGTCATCATAGATGCCAATCGCCTCCCGCTCCTCGGTGGTTTTGTCGAAGAATGACATGTACGCGGGTTGCTCGATCAGCGTCTCCGGCGCGCCCAGGGACGGTGCGATGGTGGCGAGCTTGCAGCCGTCCACCACCTTGGAAGTCAACCGCGCATCCCCGCGGACGCGGAAGCTGACCACGCCCCCGAAGCCGCTCATCACCTTCTTCGCGAGCTGGTGGTCGGGATGGCTTTCGAGGCCCGGGTAGAACACCTGCTTCACGCGGGGATGGCCTTCGAGGAACCGCGCCACCGCCAGCGCAGTTTCGTTCTGGCGCCGCACGCGCAAAGGAAGCGTCTTCAGGCCTCTCACCAGCAAGAACGCGCTCTGCGGATCGAGCACCGCGCCCAAGACGCCGCGCAGGTCCTTGATCATCTGCACGAGCCCCGCGCGCCCGGCGAGGGAGCCCGCGAGCAGATCGTTGTGGCCGCCCAAGTACTTGGTGCAGGAGTGGAGCACGAGGTCGGCGCCCGTCTCCAGCGGGCGCTGGTTGACGGGCGTCGCGAAGGTCGCGTCCACGAGCAGGTTCGCGCCGGGGCAGGCGTCGCGGGCGCGCGCGAAGAGGGACAGGTCGGCGACGCGCAGGTACGGATTCGTCGGCGACTCGCCGATCAGCACTTTCGTCTTTCCCGGCCGCAGCGCCGCGTGGAGGGCGCGCTCGTCACCCGGATCGACCAGCGTGTGCGTAACCCCGAGCCGCCCCAGGATCTGGGTGACGAACTGGCGCGTCCTGCGGTAGCCGTCCGAGGTGAGGATGACGTGCTCGCCGCTCTTGACCAGGGCGAACAAGGCGGTGGTGACGGCCGCCATGCCGCTGCCGAACAGCGCCGCGTCCTCGGCGCCCTCCAGCGCCGCGAGCTTCGCCTCGGCGGCGCGGACGGTCGGGTTGCCGTAGCGGCCGTACTCCTCGCGGTCGAGGTCGCCTTCGAAGTAGCGGGCGATCTCGGCGGTGTTCTCGAACGCGTAGGTGGCCGAGGCGACGATGGGGTTCGTCACCGCATCGAAGGCCTTCTTGCGCGGCTCCGCGCCGTGCACCGCCAAAGTTCCCCAGTTGAGCTGCGCCACGTGGAACATCCTCCTGCCCACGTGTGAAAGCGCGCGATTCCCCTTCGGGGCGGAATCGTCTGCCGCCTTCTTCGGCGGCAGCCCAGCGGCTTAGGGTGGAATTTCTAGGGCGCGCCACCCAAGGTGGGCGAAACGTCGCGCCGCCCTCTCCGCGAGGGGCACGCGACAAGTAGCGGAGCGCGCGGGCTGCGTCAACCGCGCGTGCTGGTGGCCGTCCGGGGTTTTCGGCATCGACCACGCGCTCGATCACGAAACGAGCACGTGCTCGATCACCAAACGGCGACCACGAAAACGCGGACGAGGAGGAGCACGCTCCTGTTGTGGTCGCCGGCGGGCGGCATCCTCGCGCGCCGCTCATGCAAGGCTCGCCCTCCCACACTGTGGCGGGCTTGTCGCGGAGCTGCGGCGCGCCTCGAAATCGCGCCGGCGCGAGGATGCCCCCCGCCCGCTCATCGCGCGCTTACTGACGGTCCCGCAGCATCCCGAGATCGCGCGGTCCGCCTTTTACGCTGCGCGCACCGTGCCATTCAGCCCCTGTACTGCAGTTCTTCTCGTGCTCGGTCAGGCGTCGGCGGTCCAGCTCGGTGAGATAGAAGGCGCCGCCATGGGCGACCTCGAACTCCGCGCCTCATCGGAGGGCGATGAATTCGGCGAGGAGATCAAAAGCAGCATTGGCGGGTGGGATGCGGTCGCGCAGCGGCGCTCTTGTCCATCCGGTCCGCAGGAGCCAGCCCTCCGGAGCCTCGAGCAGCTCTAGCGAACCGGATGCGCGAGAAGAGCAACTCGCGTCCGGCCGCCCGAAGTGGTGGCGCGCGTTGTCGATGACGTAGCGGATGGCCCGAACCAATTCCGTCGGCGTGCGCAAGACGCGCGAGTGGAAGCGATCGGCGAACAAGCGGCCGCGGCGAGCGAGGATCCGATTGAGCGCGCAGCTGAGGCGGACGCACAACCCTTGCAGCCCTCGCGATAGACGAAAGCTATTGTCCGCCTCGACGATCAGATGGAGATGTTCGCCGAGGACCGCGAACTCCGCCAGCCGCACGCCATTCCGGCCACGCGCCGCTTTGAACGCATCGCGAATGACGCGAAAGCGCGCGCCGGCGCGAAGGTTCGGGACGTCTTGCCGAACCTTGAGCGTCACGTGCACCGGGCTCGGCCGATTGAACGACGCGCGCGCGACGTGGCTCACCATCGCGCTACGTCCCTTCGGTTTCCGCCCCGCCCCGCGACGTTTGCCACCGTGCCGCCGGAATTTGATTTGGAGCTGTCGCGACATGATTCGGCAGAGTATCAGCGGGGTCTGACACTCCCGGAACATGCTCGATTCAGGCGACCCCTTGCATTGGTTAGGATCAACGCCATGTGCGCGTCCTCGTCCTCGTTTTCGGCGCCGACATCGAGCACGTGACCGACCGTGAAACGCGGACAAGCACAGGAACGTCCTGCCGTCCGGCCCTCAAAAGCCTTCCACCGGGATGCGCACGTACGAGTCTTCGCCGGAGCGGCACAACGCGGCGAGTTGCGCGACACGGGGAATTTCGGTGTTGAACCAGTATTGCGCGGCGGCGAGCTTGCCCGCGTAGAACGTCTCCGACGCCGGGCCGCGCGCTTCCTTGGCGGCGGCTGCGTGCAGCATCCATTGCCAGCCAACCGCGACGATTGAAAACAGCTCGAGGTAGTCGGCGCTGTGGCGGAGCATCGCTTCCACGTCGCCGGACAGGCCGACCGCGCCGAGGTGCTGCGTCAAGTCCCCGAGCGTCTGCAGGGCAGAAAGAAGCGCGGAACGCCAGCTCTCGTCGACGCCGGCGCGCTCGGCGCGAGAAAGAGCGCCCTCCACTTCCTGCGCGAAGGCGAGGAGCGCGGCGCCGCCGTTCATCATCACTTTGCGGCCGAGCAGGTCGAGCGATTGAATGCCGCTCGTTCCTTCGTGGATGGAGTTCAGCTTCTGGTCCCGCAGCCACGCCTCCGGCCGGTACTCGCTGGTGTAGCCGTAGCCGCCGTGGATCTGCACCGAGAGGACATTCGATTCGAAGCCGCGGTCCGCCGCGAACGTCTTTGCGACCGGCGTCAAGAGATCCAAGAGCAACCGCGCGTTCTCGTCCGACTCCGCCAGATCGTGATAGCGCGCGGCGGTGACGATGAGCGACAGCGCGCCTTCGACGATGGCCTTCTGCCGGAGCAGCATGCGGCGGACGTCGGCGTGCTCGACGATGGGCACCTGAGGCGTGGTCGCGTCCTTCGCCAGCGGCTTTCGCCCCTGCGGGCGCGCTTTCGCGTACTCGAGCGACTCCTGGTAGGCGACGCTGGCCGTGGCGGCTGCGTGCGCGGCAACGCCGAGCCGGGCCTCGTTCATCATCTGGAACATGTGGTTGAGGCCGCGCCCGGCCTTGCCGACCAGCCAGCCGCGGCAATCCCCGCGCTCGCCGAAGTTGATCGCGCAGCTCGGGATGCCGCGCCAGCCGAGCTTGTGGAAGACGCCCGCGGTCGCGACGTCGTTGTCCTCCTCCAATGCTGCGGCCTTGCGGCCTCCGCCCGTCGCCGGCGAAGCCGGCTCCTCCGGCCCATCCGCAGTCGGGCGCAGCCGGGGGACGCAGAAGAGCGACACGCCCTTGGTGCCAAGCGGCGCTCCCTCGATCCGCGCCAGCACGAGGTGCACCACGTTCTCGGTCAGATCCTGGTCGGCACCGGTGATGAACACCTTGCTGCCCGACAAGAGATAGTGGCCGAACGCCGTCGGAACGGCACGGGTCTGGACGTCGGCCAGCGACGAGCCTGCGTGCGGCTCGGTCAGGGCCATGGTCCCCGTCCAATCGCCCGCGTACATCCGCTCCATGAAGGTGCGCTTCAAGAAGCCGTCGCCGAAGGTTTCGAGCAGGTGCGCGGCGCCGGTCGTCAGGCCCGCGTAGCCGACGGCCGAAAGGTTCGCGGCCATCAGATACGCGTTGCCGAGAATGGCCACCGTCGCCGGCAGGCGTTGCCCGCCAACCTCCGGGCCGCGCGTCGCAGAGAGGATCCCGAGCTCGACGAGGCGCGGCCAGATCTCCCGCATCGCCGGATGGATCTTCACCCGCCCACCCTCGAAGCGCGGCGCGAGCTCGTCCATCGGCCGGTAGGACGGCAAAAGCACTTCGCGCGCGAGCTCGCGGCAGCTCTTCAAGAACAGCTCGAACGTCTCCCGAGAATGCTCCGCAAACGCCGGCAGCGTGCACAGCGCCGAGACGTCCAGCACCTCGTCGAGCAGGAAGGAGACTTCGCGATCGGGGATGAGCGCGTTCGCCATGCAAAGCGCCTTAGCACGCCGGGCGGCGGCGTCGCTTGCTGCCCGTGGAAGAGCCGGCGTTGGACTATAAGACCGCGTGCGAAGGCTTCTCCCGCTCGGAATGCTCGAAGGCGCGCTCGGCGTCGTCGCCTTCAGCGGCAGCCTGCCGTTCACGCGCCTCGCCATGCGTGGCCTCGACCCGGTCTTCGTCTCGCAGGGCCGCGCGCTCGTGGCAGCCGTCTTTGCCGGCACCACCATTTTGGTCTTCGATCGCACTCTGCCGCCCAAGAGCGCCTGGTTGCACCTCGCGGTCATCGCGCTGTCGGTCGTGATCGGTTTTCCCCTTCTGACCGCGCTGGCGCTCCGGCAGATCCCCGCGAGCCACGGCTCGGTGATTGTCGCGATGACCCCGCTCGCTACCGCGTCCCTGGGGGTTTTGCGCGGACAGGAGCGGGTGCCGAAGCGCTTCTGGGCCGCGAGCGTCGTCGGCGCCTCCGCGGTGATCGCCTATGCGCTTCATTACGGCTCGGGCAACCTCGTCCCGGCCGACGTGCTCACGCTCCTGGCCGTCGCCATTCTCGCCGTCGGTTATGCGGAAGGAGGAATCCTTGCCCGCAGCATGGGCGGCTTTCGCACCATCTGCTGGGCGCTTCTGATCGCGTTTCCGCTGATCGCCTTCGGCCTCCCGCTCTACCTGCGCGGAAGGCCTTGGCCGGCCCACGCCGGCCTCGATGCCTGGATTGGCTTTGCCTACGTCTCCTGCTTCAGCATGTTCCTCGGCTTCGTCGTCTGGTATCGCGGGCTCGCCCGCGGCGGCGTCGCCCGGGTGGGACAGCTTCAGCTCCTCCAGGCGCCGATTGCGTTCATCTGGTCAGCCTTGATGTTGGGCGAGCCGATCTCGCGCGACATGCTGCTCGTGGTCGCGGTGGTGATCGGCTGCGTGGTCGTCAGCCAGAAGGCGCGCACGACCGGCCAGGCCGACCCCGCCCCGGCCGACTGAAGCCGCGCCGACCCCGCGCCGGCCGCCGACTGAAGCCGCGCCGACCGCGCCCCCGCCGACTGAAGCAAGCTCGACCGAGCCGAGCCGCACGGCCGGTCAGCGCTGCTGCCCGTCGCGCCTCTCTGTCAGCGCATCCTTCACCCTCGCCCAGTCGCGATCGAAGCACGCGTACCCCACCGAATCGGAGAACGCGCCGCCCTCGAAGAGCGACTCCTTCCGGACGAATTCCTGCCCGATGCCGACGCCCGCGAGAAATCCCCGCATCCGCACATTTCGCGCGTCGGTTTCCATCTCGATCCGGTGCATCCCCAGCGTTTCGAAGGCGTAGCCGAAACAGAGCAGGTGGCATTCCGCCGCCACGCCCCGGCCCCATCCGGGCCGGTCCAGGATGATCCCGAACTGCGCGCTCCGATTCAGAGCCGCGAGCAGGTGGAACCCGCAGGTGCCGAGGACCAGGGAGGTGCGCTTGTCCGCCACCACGAACGTCAGCGCCTTCCCGAGCTTCTGCAAACGCTCGAAGGTCGCTTCCCGCTGCGCCACCTGCTCGAGCGTCCACCCCGCCGGCCCGTTCTGCAGGCCTTGCAGGAACTCCATCACCGCCGGGTCGCTGAAGATGCGCGCGAGCTCCGCGTGGTCGTGTGGCGTGCTCTTGCGCAGGAGCACGCGCTCTCCGGAAAGGCTGACCCCGTCCATGCGCGGATCCTAGCGCAGGCAGCTCAGCCGATCCGCAGGCTTGATGCCGAGCTTGCGCAGCATCTTCGGATCGATGACCGCGCGGCGCTCGGGCGGCACGTACAGCGTGGTCGTGACCGAGACCTTGGCGCGGTGCAATTTCCCCAGCGCCACCTCTTCGATCATCGGATCGAACCCCGGCAGGATCGACGCCTCGTAGAGGATTCCGCGATGTCTCGGCGAGTAGATGCTGGTCAGCCGATCGCTCAGCACCTTCACCCTGGCCGGGTCCGCATGCGGCGC
>DASXHM010000298.1:0-8392 GCA_036488495.1 Myxococcales bacterium
CGCGGCAGGTGTCCCGGAGCAGTTTCTGTTCTTCGCTGAGCTCGATGTCCATGGCAGGCGCTTTGTCTATCACTGACCCTGCGCGAGCAGGTTCCGGGCGATGACCATCCGCTGGATCTGCGACGTTCCTTCGTAGATCTGCAGCAGCTTCGCGTCGCGCATCAGCTTCTCGACCGGGTACTCCTTGGTATAGCCGTAGCCCCCGAAGATCTGGACGGCGTCGGTTGCGACCGCCATCGCCGAGTCCGCCCCGAAGGCCTTGGCGTACGACGATTCAATCGCGTCGAGCTTGCCCTGCCCGATGCTCCACGAAGCTTTCAGCATCAACAGGCGCGTGGCTTCGTACTTCATCGCCATCTCCGCCAGCATGAATTGAACGGCTTGGAATTGGGCGATGGGCTGGCCAAAAGCTTTGCGCTCGAGCGCGTACCGGCGGCTCTCGTCGAGAGCGCGTCGCATGATCCCGCAGGCGCCGGCCGCGATCCACGGACGGCTCCGGTCGAAGGTCTTCATCGCCACCTTGAAGCCCTGCCCCTCCTCGCCGACCAGGTTCGCCTTGGTGAGCTTCACGTCCTCGAAGATCACGTCGGAAGTGTCGCTCGCGCGCTGGCCGAGCTTGTCTTCCTTCTTGCCGATGGAGACGCCGGCAGCGTCCTTGTCCACCACGAAGCAACTGATGCCCTTGTGGCGGTCCTTCACGTCTCCCGTGCGGGCGAAGACGGTGAACCAGGAGGCGTAGCGGGCGTTGGTGATCCACCGCTTGACGCCGTTCATCACCCACTCGTCACCTGTCTTGCGGACATTGGTCTTCATGCCCGCGACGTCCGAGCCGGCGTCCGGCTCGCTGCAGGCATAGGCGGCGAAGATGGGCGCTTCCGTCAGCGAGCCCAGGTACTTCTTCTTCTGCTCTTCGGTGCCGGCGAGGATGAGCGGCATGGCGCCAAGGTTGTTGCCGAACATGCTGGTGCCGATGCCGGCGCAGCCGTAGTTGACCTCTTCCGCCATCAGCACGTGGTCGACCGTGGACGCGCCGAGGCCGCCGTACTCCTGCGGCACTTCCGCGTTCATCAACCCGATCTCCCAGGCCTCTTCGAAGATCTCTTTGGGAAAGGTGCCGTGCTCGTCGAGCTTGCCGGCGACCGGGATGATCTTCTCGCGGGTGAACTTGCGGGCGGTGTCGACGAGCCTTTGCTGATCTTCGCTGATGCTGAAGTCCATCTCGTTGAGCTCCTACTTGCCGGTGAACTTGGCGGGGCGCTTTTCCACGAAGGCGCGCATGCCTTCGCGGCGGTCGTCGGTGTCGAAGAGCAGCGCGAAGGTTTCCGCTTCCTGGCGGTTGGCGGCGCGGAGCGGCATGTCGTAGCCGCGCTCGACCAGGCGCTTCGCGCGGCCCACCGCGAGCGGCCCGTTCTGCGCGATGCGCAGCGCGATCTTCTTGCAGTGCGCGAGTAGCTGCTCGCGCGGCAACACGCCGTTGACGAGCCCCATCGCCTCCGCGCGCTTCGCATCCACCATCTCGCCGCTGAAGATCATCTCCTTGGCGCGCAGCTTGCCCACGAGGCGAACGAGCCGCTGCGTTCCGCCGAAGCCGGGGGTCACGCCCAGCGTCACTTCGGGGAGCCCCAGCTTGGCGTTCTCGCTCGCGAAGATGAGGTCGCAAGCGACGGCGAGCTCGAGACCGCCGCCGAGCGCGTAGCCGTTGACCGCCGCGATCACCGCGCAAGGCACGTCCTCGATCAGCGCGGTGAGCACGTGGCCGAGCTCGCTGAATTCGCGCGCCTGCCAGGGTCCCATCGGCGCCATCTCGGAGATGTCCGCGCCGGCTACGAACGCGCGCTCCCCCGAGCCGGTGAGGATGAGCGCGCGGAAGTCGGCGCACTCGCGCACCGCCTGCGTCAATTCGCGCAGCGTCTGCGAGTTGAGCGCGTTCATCGACTTCGGCCGGTTGATGGTGATGGTCGCGATCAGCTCTTCGCGCTCGATCGACAGGGTCTCGTAGGACACTTCGGCTCCTCTAGTACTGGTAGAAACCGCGCTTGGATTTGCGCCCGAACCAACCGGCGTCGACGTATTGCCGCAAGAGCGGCGCAGGCCGGTACTTGTCCTCGCCGAGCCCTTTGTGCAGCACCTCCGCGATGTAGAGCACCGTGTCGAGGCCGATGAAGTCGGCGAGGGTGAGAGGCCCCATCGGAACGTTGGTGCCGAGCTTCATCGCGGTGTCGATGTCCTGCGCAGTGGCGAGCCCTTCTTGGAGCGCGAAGCAGGCCTCGTTGATCATCGGGATCAGGATGCGGTTGACGATGAACCCCGGCATGTCCTTCGACAGGACGGTGGTCTTGCCCATCTTCTCGGCGAGCGCTTTCGTCAAAGCGTAAGTCTCGTCGCTCGTCTGCGCGCCGCGGATGATCTCGACGAGCTGCATGACCGGCACCGGATTCATGAAGTGCATGCCGATGACGCGTTCCGGCCGTGGAACCGCCGCCGCGATACGGGTGATGGGGATGCTGGAGGTGTTGGTCGCCAGCACGGCCGTCTCGGGCAATGCCGCGGCAAGGCTCTCGAACACCTTGCGCTTGACCGTCTCGTTCTCGGTGACCGCCTCGACCGCGAACTGGGCGTCCTTCGCGTCCTGCGGCATTCCACCCCGGATCCGCCCGAAAGTCGCCTTCGCGTCTTCGTCCTTCAGCTTGCCCTTCTGGACCGCCTTGTCGAGCTGCGTTTTGATGCCTTGAAGGCCCTTCTGGACGAAGGCTTCCTGCACGTCGATCAGCACCACCGAAAGCCCCGCTTGCGCGGCGACCTGCGCGATGCCGGCGCCCATCTGTCCTGCTCCGACGACCGCCAACTTCGTCACGTCCACGACCGCTCCTCGGGAGAGATGAGGCGCGGGGAGATAAGCCACGAGAGGCGCAGAGTCAAATGGGGTAACGTCTGGCTGTGGAGCGCCGCGTCTACCAGGGCATCGTCGACGACGCAGCCGCCATTTGCGGGGCGCTGGTGAGCGAGTTGTTGTTGCGAAACGGCCTCGATCCCACAGGCGCGCCGCGGCTCGTCCAGGCCGCGGTCGGCGGGCCATTGCCGCTGCGCAAGGCGATGCGCGAAGAGACGGCCAAGGCCCTTCGCCAGCTCGCCGAGCGGGGCCTGCTCTCGCACGCGGAGATCCCCGAACGGACCGTCCATCTGGCGCCGTGCGCGCCCGACGTGGCGCAGGCGCTCGATCTCGGCACCCTCGCGCCACAGGCGATCTGGTGTGCCGACGTGCCGCTTTCCGTCGAGGACGAGCCGCTCGGCGTGCTTCGGCTCCTGCTCGACCGCGAGCCGCGCCGCTCGGACCTGCGCGCACTGCGCGGGGTTGGAAACGAGGCGGCGCTGCAGCTCGGCCAGGAGCGCAGCCGCGAGCGGACATTGGAGGAGTTGGCCCGTGCTCGCGCCAGCCACGCGGCTCTGGCTCTGGCTGCGGCGCGGCTTCGGCGCGAGAGCGACCGGGAGCTCGTCCAGCGGGCCATCTGCGAAGAGCTCCGCAAGCTCGGCTACGAGAGCGCGCTGTTCGTGTGCGAGCAGGCGGGGGTTGCGCTGGTGCGCATGTCGCACAAGCGGGCGGCGACCGACGAGGCGCTGGCCCTTCTCGGCGTCAAGCGGGTGGCGGACCTGCGGCCGTTCCACCCCGATCGCTCGCCGATGCTGGCGGAGTTGCTCGCCTCGCCGGACGTCGTCTCGGTGCGGCCTCATTCGCTCTTGCGCGCCATCTGGGGGAAGCGGGCGCCGAAGCCGGTGCGCGACCGGTTGATCGAGCTGTTGGGCTTGAACGGTCTTCTGGCGGCGCCGCTCCGGGGCGCGTCCGATGCGCCGCTCGGGCTTTTGCTGGCCGCGCCCATCGAGGGCCAATCGGCCAGCGCGGAAGTGGCGGCCGCGTTTGCGCTTCAGGCCTCGCTCGCGCTCGAGCGCGCGCTCACCCGCGAGCGGTTGCGCGAGCAGGCGCGCAAGATGGACCAGGCCATCGAAGAGCGCACCCGGGTGCTGCGCGAGGCCAACGAGCGGCTGCGCGAGGCCGACCGCCGCAAGGACAATTTCCTCGCCAACGTCTCCCACGAGCTGCGCTCGCCGCTCGTGACCATGCTCGGCTACAACGACTTGCTGCTCGCCGAAAAGATGGGCCCGATCAACGAGAAGCAGCGCCAATGCCTGCAAGTGGCGCGCAGCTCCGGGAAGCGGCTGCGGCAATTCATCGAGGAGCTGCTCGACTTCTCGCGCTTCGAACTGACCCGCGAGTCGATGACGCTGCAGCCGTTCGATCTCGACGGCGTCGTCACCCAGGCCATCGCCGGGCTTGCTCCGCGTTTCCTCGAGCGGCGGCTCAACCTGCGCAAGCGGGTGGCGCGCGGCATTCCCAACGTGCTCGGCGATCGCGAGCGGGTCCTGCAGGTCTTGACCAACCTGTTGACGAATGCGGAGAGGCACTGCCGGGACGGCGGGAAGATCGTCGTCTCCGCCGAGGCGGAACGCGGCTTCTGCGTGGTGTCGGTGCAGGACAACGGCAGCGGCATTCCGGCCGCCCATTTGGAGAAGATCTTCGACCGCCTCTACCAGGTCGGCGACGTGAAGGATTCGCGGCTGCGCGAGCAAGGCTTGGGGCTCGGGCTGAACATCGTCCGCAGCATCGTCGAGGCGCACGGCGGCGAAGTGTCGGTGTCGAGCGAGCTCGGCAAGGGGTCGAAGTTCTCCTTCACGCTGCCGCTCGCACAGGGGTAGCGACGCGGGCGGTTCGCGCCTGGCCGCAGGGTAGCGACGCGGGGCGGTTCGCGCTTCGCGGCGGGGGTCGCGACGTCGCGCTTCGATTGAGGAAAATTTGTTGAGAAATGTTTGGCCGGCCTGGCCGGGGAACAAGCAGGCGTGCCCGTTCGTCGGAGCCGGGACAACTCGGGGGCGAGGAGGCGGCGGGATGATGCGCTTGCAGGCGGCGGCGGTGGCGGTGCTCTTGGTGGGTTGCGGTGGCGCAGGAACCAACGCTCTCGACGGAACGACGACAGGCGACGACGCAGGCACGAGCGCGGGCGCGACCGACGCGGGAACGGCCGGCGGCGCGACCGATGGCGGGACCGCGATTGGCGGCGGGACGGATGCCGGCACAGGAGTCGGAGCGCCTTTCGAGCCGATGGCGTTGAGCGCCGCTGCGCTGCCGGCATCGCCGACGAACTTCGCAGCGGATCTTCCTGCGGCGGCCGCCTTGGGACAGCGCCTCTTCGCCGACGCGCGGATGAGCTCGGACGGAACGGTCTCGTGCCAGAGCTGCCACTCGGCGGCGCAGGGCTTCAGCGATGCACGGCAGGTTTCGGTGGGCGTGTTGGGACACACCGGGACGAGGCACGCGCCGTCGGTCGTCACCGTGGCGCTGACTCCGTTTCTGTTCTGGGACGGCCGCGCGGATTCCGCGTGGTCGCAGCCGCTCAAGGCGATCGAGGGCGCAGCCGAAATGGACTTCTCCCGCACCGAAGTGGCGACGTTGGTGTTGAGCGCGTACCGCGCCGACTACGAGGCGATCTTCGGGCCCATCCCTGACCTCGGCACGCTGCCGGCGCGAGCGATGCCGGGACTTCCGGCATGGAACGCGATGACCGCCGAGCAGCAGGACGGCGTGCAGCGGATCTTCTCCGACGTGGGCAAGTCGCTCGAGGCGTACGAGCGCAAGCTGACCTGCGCCGACACCCGCTTCGACCGCTGGGCGCGCGGCGAAATCACGCTCACCGCGGCCGAGTCGGCGGGCGCGCAGCAGTTCGTCAATGGGCGCTGCATCGCCTGCCACTCCGGCCAGGCGTTCTCCGACGGCGCGTTCCACGACCTCGGCCTGTCGCCGGCGACGGGAGCGAGCGACGCCGGCCGCAGCGCAGGCTCGCAGCTCCTTCTCGGCGACGCGTTCAACGGCGCCGGCGCGTACTCGGACGACATTGTTTTCGGCCAGACGCGCCTCGACACCGTTTCTGCCGAGACCGGCACAGTGGGCGCGTTCCGCACCGGGGCGCTCCGCGGCGTGGGACAGCGTCCCCGCTTCGGCCACGCCGGCCAATTCACCCAACTCGACGACTTCCTTCGCGACGCTTACAACCGCCCGCGCCTCCACGCCGGCACGGTGGGGACGCTCGATCCGAAGCTCGCCGGCGTGAACCTCGGCAACATCGCAAACCTGATCGCCTTTTTGCGCACCCTCGACTGCCCACCGGTCGCCGCCGATCTGCTGCCATAGGCAGCGGCGCATGGTCGCGAGGTTCACCGGTGCGCCCGCTGGTCAGCAGCGGACGCACCGGCGCAGGAGACGAGAGCGCGAGCTTTCGTGGCTCCGCTGACCCTCGCACCGGGCGCGTGCGGGGGAAGCCGTGGATCACGGCGCGCGAGGAGCCATCACCGCCGCGCGGAGGTGGGGGCATCAGCGCTCGCGCGCAGGGCGACGTGCACCGCCGCGCTGAGGGGGCGAGCCATTACCGGCGCGGCGGCACACCCGGCATCGGGAACGCCAAGCATGTCAGACCCTCCTGTTACTCTGCCGAATCATGTCGCGACAGCTCGAAATCAATTTCCGTCAGCACGGCGGCAAACGCCGCGGCGCAGGACGGAAACCAAAGGGACGTACCGCGCTGGTCAGCCACGTCGCCCGCGCGTCATTCAATCGCCCGAGCCCGGTGCACGTGACGCTGAAAGTTCGGCAAGACGTTCCAAACCTGCGCGCCAGGGCCCGCTTCCGCGCCATCCGCGACGCGTTCAAAGCGGCCCGCGGACGGCACGGCGTGCGGCTGGCGGATTCGCGGTACTCGGCGAACATCTCCATCTCATCGTCGAGGCCGACAGCACTTCCTGCCTATCGCGCGGTCTGCAAGGGCTTGTGCGTCCGGCTCACACGCGCGCTGAATCGCGTCCTCGCTCGCCGCGGCAGCATCTTCGCCGATCGGTTCCATTCGCGCCTCTTACGCACGCCCACTGAACTGGTCCGCGCCATCCGCTACGTCATCGACAACGCCCGCCATCACTTCGGGCAGCCCGACGTGAACTGTTCTTCGCGCGCACCCGACGCCGAAGAGCTGCTCGACTCCCCGCGCGGCTGGCTTCTGCGCATAGGCTGGACGAGAGCGCCGCTGCGCGACTTAATCGCGCCGGTTGTCGCCAGCATCGACCTCCTGGCTGATTTTACCGCGGCGCGCTAAGCGCCGATCGCCATAGTCATCGCATAGCGTTTGCCCTTCGCCTCGCGCACCCTTCCGATCGCGGCGCGGAACGTCGAACTCCCTGAAAGAAAATGTCAGTCGCCGAGTGCCAGAAAGGAGTGCTCTGCGAACTGCATCCAAAAAAAGGAAGATACCCACTGCCGCCGCAGTAGAATCACGCGATGGGACGAACGGTTTGGGTGCTCGGCGCCGGCTTCAGTAAGCCCCTTGGCGGACCCCTGCTTGGCGATCTACTGTTACCTGAATCTCTCGACAACCTCCGTGCCACCTACGGAGAGCGCTTTGGGAAGCTGTTCGATGTTTACGCGACGACCGCGCACCGGCTTTACAACCATGGAATCCGCTTCGAGCGCGGCCACGTGCAACGTGACGACGGCGTCGGTCAACGGCTTTGGTATGACCCCGAGGAATTCCTCGAGATCATCGATCTTGCTGCAACCAAGCCCGATTCCCGGGCGTTCCGGCGGATTGAGCCAATCGTCAGGAGCATGCTGTTCGATTATGGATCGCAGCCAGAAGCTTCCGCCATCGCGCGCGTCGCCGCCGCCGCACGACGGCTTCTGGCCGCGGAGAGCAATGCTTTTACTCAAAACATCGATCTCGATGCGGAGAAGTACTGGCCATACAAGCGATGGCTCCGGGATCTCGTTACGGAGAATGATGCGATCATCACCTTCAACTATGACTGTTTTCTGGAGCTGCTAAATATTGCCGTTCCGGGCAGCAAGCTTCAAATACTGCCAAGGTACGCATCATCGGACAGTACGTTCGTTCGCGTCTTCAAACTCCATGGCAGTGTCGATTGGAAGGATGAGGGGCAGTGCATCACTCCGACGTCGAATCCGTATCATGCTTTGGACTGCATCGATTCTGAAATTGCTATCGGAAGTCCGGGGCCAACCAAGCAGGCGAAAATGGCGAAGCTTGAAGAGCTTTGGGCCGGCGCGCAGAATGCTATACTAGCGCCGGAAACGGATTGTATCGTCTTCATCGGCTATCGCTTTCCGCCCTCAGATGCGAATGCCAAGCACTGGCTCCTGACGGCGTTGGCGCAGTCGCAATCGGAGGCCTTTGCCGTGCATATTGTGTTGGGCCCGGGCAGGCGGGATGACATCGAACGGTTGGAAGGCATGCTTGGCTGTATGTTGCACAGTCGCGTCGAGTTGCCTCAGCAGCGAGCG
>DASXHM010000007.1:0-8890 GCA_036488495.1 Myxococcales bacterium
TTCACCATCTGCTTGAACTCCTGCACCTGCTGGCCGTCCTGGCCGCGCGAGGAGTATTCGTTGTGGGGCGCGAAATAGCAGATTGAATCGTAGCCCCAGTAATTGCGCAGCTTCTTGTCCTGCAGGTGCTGCGAATGGACGAACTGGTGCACCGGCAAGAGCTCGATGGCGGTGATGCCGAGCTTGCGCAGATGGTCGATGATGGCCGGGGAACCCAGCCCCGCGTACTTGCCGCGCAGCTCTTCGGGCACGTCCGGGTGGCGCATGGTCATGCCCTTGACGTGCGCCTCGTAGACGATGGTCTCGTGCCAGGGAGTGCGCGGCGGCCGATCGTCGCTCCAGTCGAAGAAGGGGTCGCTCACCACCGAGCGCGGCATGAACGCCGCGCTGTCGGCGCCGGAGATCTTCAGGTCGCCTTCCTTGAAGGAATACGGATAGACCGCCTCGTCCCAGCGCGGGTTGCCGTCGACCGCCTTCGCGTACGGGTCGAGGAGGAGCTTCGCGGGGTTGCAGCGGTGGCCGTTCTGCGGTTCCCAGGGGCCGTGCACGCGAAAGCCGTACCGGCAGCCGGGGCTGGTGTTGGGCATGTAGCCGTGGAAGACGAAGCCGGAGCGCTCGGGCAGATCGATGCGCTGTTCGTTGCCGGTCTCGTCGAAGAGACAGAGCTCGACCCGGGTCGCCACTTCGGAGGCGATGGCGAAGTTGGTGCCCGACCCGTCGTAGGTTGCGCCCAGCGGA
Source organism: Myxococcales bacterium (assembly GCA_036488495.1). Classification (GTDB taxonomy): domain Bacteria; phylum Myxococcota; class Myxococcia; order Myxococcales; family 40CM-4-68-19; genus 40CM-4-68-19. The sequence goes on from DASXHM010000007.1 coordinate 739, forward strand.
TACGATCTTCCCGGCCAGATCCTCATGTGCGGGAGAGTCGGGATCGGCCGCGGTTCACGCAACACCTCGGCCGGCCAAGCGTCCGCTAGTGGCTGGCGCGGCGCCGCTTCACCATCCGCCATTTCACGATCGGCGGGACGAGCAGGATCAACGCCATCACGACGGCCACCGCGACCTCGAGCCAGATCGCGCGGTGCTCGACCCGGGTGGAGCGCCCGAACATGTAGCCGAGCCCGACCAGGATGGCCACTTCCACGAGGCCGACCGCGCCGTTCAACAGCTCGAACTTCGCCATCGGATACTTGGCCGCGCCGATGGCCAGGTAGACCGGCCCACGCAGCGCGACCAAGAAGCGCCCGAGCAGGATGGCGCGAAAGCCATGCCGTTCCACCAGGCCCTCCGCCCACTCGCGCAAGTCGGTCGAGACGAAGCGCTTGCCGATGCGGGAGCGAAGCAGCCTGGGCAGAAACGAGCGGCCGAGCAGGTACGACGAGGTGTCGCCCACCACGATGCCCGCCCAGGATGAAAGCCAGGCTGCCCAGAGCGGCAAGGCGCCCGAGTGCGCAAGGTACCCGGCCCCGAGCAGCGCGAGCTCTTCCGGAAGCGGCAAGAACAGCGTGGAGAGGACCACGCCGAAGATTCCGAGCGCGGCGTACATGCCTACTTCCCGGCCCGCTTCCGCGCGATGTAGCGCGCCTTGTTCTTCGCGCCGCGGCGCTCCATCCCCGGCCGCAGAACGGAGAGGAGCTTCGGCGACAGATAGCCGAGCGTGCACAGCTTCCCGGACATCCAAGGCACCGCCATCTCACCGGTCCCTTCCTGGATGCAGGCGAGCACCGCGTCCGCGACCTCGGCAGCGGTGCTCATCGGCTGAGAGAAAGTGATGTCGTTCACCCGTTCCAGCTCTTCGCCGAAAAAGCCGGTGTCGACCGGGCCGGGCGAAACGCAACTGACGCGGATGCCCTGCGGCATGAGCTCGTCGCGCATCGCGCGGGAAAAGCAACGCAAGCCCATCTTGCTCGCGCCGTAGGTGGCCTGGTTGCGCATCGGCACCATCCCGGCCAGCGAGGCGACGTTGACGATGCTGCCCCCGCGCTTCATGCACGGCACCGCCGCGCGAGTGAGGACGACCGGCGCGCTCAGGTTGACCGTCACCATCTCGGCGAGGTCCGACGGCGCGATGCCGAGCGCGGGCCCCCGGTGGTGGAGTCCTGCGTTGTTGACGACGATGTCGAGCGCGCCCATCCGTTCGACGACGCGCGAAGGGAGCTGCGACAGGGAGTCGAGGTCTTTGACGTCGAGCGGGAACACCTCCGAGCCGGGGATGTTCGCCTCGCGAAGCCTGGCTTCGGTGCGGGCGACCATCGCCACTCGCGCGCCCAAGGCAGCGAGCTTGCGCGAGACCTCGAGGCCGATGCCAGCGGAAGCGCCCGTGACCAGCGCGACCTTGCCGTTCATGCGCCCGGGTGTACCACGCCGGGCCAGAGCACCCTGAAGGTCGTCCCTTGCGCCCGGGTGGAAACCACCTCCACCCGGCCGCCGTGCGCCTCCATGATCTGCTTCACGATGTAGAGCCCGAGGCCGAGCCCGGCGCTCCTGCCGCTCTCGTCGGGGACGCCGCGGGCGAAGGCATCGAACAGCCGCGGCATCACTTCGGGCGCAATCGGCTCTCCGGCGTTGTGCACGCTGAGCCAGAGCCCCTCCGGAGCAGCCTCGAGCGACACCGTCACCTGCGCGTCCGGGGGGCTGTAGCGGAGCGCGTTCGCGAGCAGGTTCGAGATCGCTTGCAGGGCGCGCTCTGGATCGAAGGTGCCCATCGCGGGGCCGGCAGCCTTGAGGACGATGGTCCGGTCGGGATGGAGCACCTGCATGTTCTCCACCACCTGCTGGCAGACGGCGCGCAAGTCCCCCTGCTGCGGAGTGACCGGCAATCCGCGCGGCAGCCGCGAGCGCGTGTAGTCGAGCAGATCGTGCACCATCCGCTCGATGCGGCTCGCGTTCGCCGCCACCCGCGTGACGGCGCGACGCTGCTTTTCGTCGAGATTGCCCATGTGCAAGAGTGAGGTGGAGGTCGCGATCACGCTCAACGGATTGCGCAGGTCGTGCGAGAGCACTCCGAGCATGCGGTCGCGGTACTCGAGCGCGTCGCGCAGCACCTGCTCCTTCTGGATCCGCTCGGTGATGTCGGTGTTCACGGCCACCGCGCCGATGGTGGTCTTCCCCATCCGGATCGGCGCGGCCGAGGAATGGACCACGAGATCCTTTCCCGTCTTGCGGTTCCTGACCAGCATCTCGATCTGCGCGCTCTTCCCGAGCAGGGCCTGGTTGAAGACCCGCTCCTCCGGCAACAGCGGCTTCCCGTCGACGCTGCGCGGGGCGGCGTCGCTGGCGAGGGTTTCCAGGTTCTCGGCGAGCTCGGAGGTGGAGTCGAAGCCGAGCATCTGCAGCGCCGCCCGGTTCGCCCTCCGGATGCCCTTCTCGTTGCCGACGTACACCCCCTGCGGGATGCTCTCGATCACCGCCTCGAGCTCGGCGACGTGGGCGCGGAGCTGCTGGTCGAGACGGGCCTGCGCGATCAGCGTGGCAGCCCGGTTGACCATGGTGCGGAAGAGGAACTGATCCTCCTGCGAGAACTCGTAGGCGCTGCGCGACCCCATCACCGCGACACCGAGGATGTCCTCGCCGAGAATGAGCGGAACGCCGTAGAGCGCGCGGGTGCCCGGAGCGCAGGTGGGCGAAGTCCCGATCAGCGGATCCGAGCATGCGTCGGTGATGAAGAGCGGCGCGCGGGTGGCCTCGACCCGCGAGGAGAAATGATCGCGCGCGCAGATTTTTCCCACCGGGCCGGGCGGCGGGTAGCCGAAGGCAGCCCGGATGCGCAGCTCGCCGTCCTCGCGCAGGGCAAGCGCGACGGTGTCGACCGCGGCGGTGGTGGCGAGGAAGGCGTCGAGCGTCCCCGGCAAGAGCGCCTCGACGTCGTGGTGGACGAGCGCGGCGCTGGAGATGCGGTCGAGCGCACGCAGGGTCCGCTCGCGCGCCTCGGTGTACCGGACGACGCTCGTGGAGATGGCCTGGTCGATGGCCTCGTGCAGCCGGGGCAACTCCCCCGAACGCAACGCCGGCGCGTGCTCGGCGAAGGCCAGCTCGGTGATGCTGCGGCGGAGCACCGAGTACTCCTCGACCACTTCGGCCAGGTCGTAGCCGACTTCGAGCCGCTCGAGCGCGTGGATGCGCGGGTTCTCGTCCGGCGGCGAATCGTTCTTCCCGTGACGCAGATCGTCGACATAGTGCGCCAGATCCGCGAGGAAGTCGGGCAGATGATCGAGGAGGAGCGGCCGCGACAGCTTCCGCGCCGACTTGACCTTCATGACCTCGATTTCCCAATGCGCGAGGATGTCCTCCGCGCGGTCGCGAAGGAAGTCCGCCAGGCGGCGCGGCTCCAGTTGGGCCACTTCCTCCATCTCGCTCCACAACCTAAGGACGACCTGCGGGGCGTGCTGCGCAGCTCTCGTGTACTTGTGTTTGGCAGGCGAGCGAACGAGCGATCGTCGCGAGCGGGCCTGCATCCGCTTCGGGTACAAGCGCTCTTCGCATGATTGTTCCGCTCTCGGCGGTCTGGTTCTTGGCGCACCGCGCCTTCCTGCGGATGGGTTTCCGCTCGCACGAATTGCGTGACGGCGAGCACGTGGCTCATCTCTACGAGCGCGAAGGCAAAGGGTCGGCGCCGCCGGTCTTGCTCGTGCATGGTTTGGGTGGAAACGCCGCCGGCTTCTTGCCCATCCTGCGCGGGCTCCTTCGAGCTTCGCGGCGGGTCTTGCTGCTGGAGATGCCCGGGCATGGCCGGGCCCGGCTTGCGAAGGGGGCGCGACCCGCGGGCGTGCGCGATTTTGTCTCGATGCTGCAAGTCGCGATGGACTACGTCGGTGAGCCGCTGGTCCTTGCCGGCAGCTCCCTCGGCGGCGCGGTGGTGCTCGCCGCCGCGGCTGCGCAGCCGGACCGCGTCCGCGGCGTCATCGGCCTGAACCCGGCCGGCGCCCCGCTCGCGGGCGAAGCGCGGCTTTCGGTGGTGCGCGCGTTTCGCGGCGGATCGATGCACGCGGCCTTGGAGATGAACAAGAAGCTCTACGCGCGGCCGCCGCGGCTCGCCTTTCTGGTCGCCCGCGGCCTCGCCCAACACTGGTCCTCCTTGCCGGTGCAGCATCTGGTCGGCGAGATGCAGTCGGACCTGCCGGGCATTCCTGCCGAGACCCTTCGCTCCATCCGCGTGCCCGCGCTGATCCTCTGGGGCGAGGCGGACGGGCTCTTGCCGCCCTCGTTTCCGGCCTTCTTCGAACAATTCCTGCCGGTGGAACGGATGCCGGCGGTGGGGCATCTGCCCATGCAGGAGCGCGGCAAGGAGGTCTCGGCCCGGATGGCGCGGTTCTTACGCGAGCTGCCCTCGTGAAGTACGAGCCCGCGCGCTGGATCCCCGGGCCCGACGCGATGACCGTGTTCGGGCCGCTCTTCCGGCCGCCGCCGGCGGTGCCTCTCGAACGCGAGCGCTGGGAGCTGCACGATGGCGACTTCGTCGATGTCGACCGCCTGCACGGGCCGCGCGAGGCGCCGCTCTTGCTCGCGCTGCATGGCCTGGAGGGCAACACCTCCGCGCATTATCTGCGCGGGCTCCTCTTTCGCGCGAAGGAGCGCGGCTGGCGCGCGCTGGCGCTCAACTTCCGCACCTGTTCCGGGAGCGTGAATCGCCTCTTGCGCTCGTACCATTCGGGGGAGACGGGCGACTTCGGCGAACTGGTGGTGCGCGCGCTGCGCGAGTCGGACCGGGTGGTCGTCGCCGGCTGTTCCTTGGGCGGCAACGTCCTCGTCAAGTGGCTGGGAGAGAAGGGCGAGGCGGTGCCTTCGCAGATCAAGGCGGCCGCGGCGCTGTCGGTGCCGTTCGATCTCGCGGCCTGCAGTCGCACCTTGGACGGTCCCGGGTTCTGGCGGCGCATCTACCGGACGCGGTTCTTGCGGACGTTGAAGAAAAAGGCGCTGGAGAAGCTGCGCACGTTTCCCGGCGCGTACGATGGCGAGCGGGTGCGACGGGCGCGGACGCTCTTCGAGTTCGACGATGCGGTGACGGCGACGGTGCACGGATTTGCCGGCGCCGAGGACTATTACGCGCGGAGCAGCAGCGGGCCGTACGTTGCGCGCGTGCGCACGCCTTTGTTGCTGCTGTCGGCGCTGGATGATCCGTTCATCCCCGCCTCGACGCTGCCGTCGAAGGTGCCGCCCTCGGTGACGCTGGAAGTGTGGCCGTTCGGCGGGCACCTGGGGTTCGTCGAAGGGCCGCTGTGGGCACCGCGGTTCTATGCGGAGCGCCGCGCCATCGAGTTCCTCGCGAGTCACCTGTAGGCCTGCGCGGGCGCCGCATTCGCCCTCTTGCTCGGCGTCTGCAGTGTGCCGCTGCATCTTCACTTCCTGTCGGAGAAGTGAAGGTGATTTGCCGCGGTAGCCGCTCTACCATCCGGGCATGCATGACTCGTGGAATCCCGCGCAGTACGAGCGGTTCCGGCGCGAGCGCGCCCAGCCGTTCCAGGACCTCCTCGCGCTAGTGGAGCCGCGCCAGGGGATGCAGATCGTCGACCTCGGCTGCGGGACCGGCGACATGACGTTGCACCTGCACGAGCGGCTGAAGGCGGGGAGCACCCTCGGGGTCGACCGGTCGGGGGCGATGCTCGCCCAGACGCCCGCGGCGCAGGGCCTCGCCTTCGTCGAGCAAGACATCAGAAGCTTCGAAGGAGGCCCGTTCGATCTGATCTTCAGCAACGCGGCGCTGCACTGGGTTCCGGATCACCCGGCGCTCCTCAAGCGATTGCGCGCCATGCTCGCGCCCGCGGGACAGCTCGCGGTGCAGATGCCGGCGAGCGACGACGACATCCCGCACCAGACCGCACGCGAGCTCGCGCAGTCGCCGGAGTTCAGGCCGCTCCTCGGTGGCTTCAGCGCGCGCGACCGGTTGCTCGCGCCGGAACAGTACGCGGCCTGGTTGCACAAGCTCGGGTTCGTCCGCCAGCACGTGCGGACGCAGGTGTACGCGCACCTTCTCGAGAGCCGGCACGAAGTGGTGGAGTGGACGCGGGGCGCGCTGTTGACCGACTACCAGAAGCGGCTGAAGCCCGAACAGTACGCGCGGTTCCTCGACAGGTTTACCGCCCGCATCATTCCGCAGCTCGCGGACGATCGGCCGTTCTTGTTCGTGCAGCCGCGACTCTTGTTCTGGGGAGCGCTGGCCGAGAGCTGACCGGCCGGGCTGCGCGATCAGCTCGCTGAGCTCAACGCGCCCGGCTGCGCGCCTCGGCGAGCGCGCGATGGATCTCCTCCAGCGCGCTGCGGCTCTGCGCCGCTTCGTCCACCTGCTCGGCGGCAGCGACGAGCTCCTCGGTCAAGCGGTCGCGCTCTCCACGCAGGGCGAGCAGCTCCTTGCGCGCTTCGTCTCTCTCGGAGACGCGCGCGTGCAAATCTGCGGCAAGGCGCTGGAGCGATTCGCGCGCCTGCGCCGCTTCCCGCCGCGCCTCATCCGCCGCTGCCGCAGCCTGCAGAGCACGCGTCTTCTCCTCGCGGAGCTCGCGGGCAGTCCGGGCAGCTTGCGACAGCGCTCCGTCGCGCTCCGCTTCCAGGAGCTCGACTTCGCCGAGAAGCTCGCGCGATGCCGCTGCCCGCTTCTCCGACTCCGCAGCGAGACGCTCGATCTCCGCGCGCTGGTCCCGCGCTTCTTCCGCTGCCGACCGCAGCGCCGACAGCGCGGCGTCTAGGTCCGCTTTGAGCCGCGCATTCTCCTCGCTGGCCCGGCTGAGATCGGCGGTCAGCTCGCGCGCGAGCTCGGCGACTTCCGCAACCGCGGCAGCGGTCGAAGGCCGGCGCAGTTTGCGCGGCAGCTCGACCGGCGCCGCAACTTGGGGAGGCGCCGGCGCACGACCGGGCGGCGCGCTCTCGACCGGCGCCGCAACTCGCGGAGGCGCCGGCGCACGACCGGGCGGTGCGCTCTCGACCGGCGCGGCAACTCGTAGTGGCGCCACAGCCTCAGGCGCGGGCGCGCTCTCGACCGCGGCGAGCCTCGCAGGGGCGACGTCGCGAGCGGCCTCCGGCGATACGATCTCGCCAGCCGCCGGCCCCGCCCGTGCGGAATCCGCCGACGGCGCTGCCTCCTCCGGTGCCGCCGAACCCTGCGGTTCTGCGGAAGCCTGCGGTGCTGCGGAAGCCTGCGGTGCTGCCGAAACCTGCGGTGCTGCGGAAGCCTCCGGTGCTGCGGAAGCCTCCGGTGCTGCCGAAACCTGCGGCGGTGCGGAATCGTCCGGCGCTACGGAAAGCTGCTCCGCAGGCGGTGCGCTCTCCTCTCCAGTCGCCTGCGCCTCGTCCTCCGGCGCCCGGCCGAGCCGAACGCGCGGCCGCACCTTGGGGACATTTTCCTCGAACCCGCGCTTCATCGCGCCTCCACGTCGCCGCCGCGCTCCCCGGGGACCGCCTTGAGCCGCACCGGCTCGCCGATCCGCCCGCGCACTTCGTCGAGCACCGCCTGGATGTCCGTCGCGCCCTTGCTCTCGGCGTCGTAGGCGAAGATGGGCACTCCCTCGCTCGAGGCCTGCGCGAACTTGGTGCACTGGCGGATGACCTGCTTCAAGAGGAAGTCCGGGTAGTGTTTCTCCAGCGCCTCTTTGGCTTCCTTGGCAATCTTGTAGGTCGCGTTGTACGCGTTGATGACGATGAAGATGTGGTCGAGGACGTGCTGGAGGTCCTCTTCCAGGCTCTGCACCGTCTCGAACAACAGCTTCAGCCCGTGGAAGCTGAGGAAGTCGGCGAGCACAGGCACGAACAAGTCGTGCGCGGCCATCAGCGCATTCAAGTTGAGGAGCCCGAACGACGGCGGCGCATCGAGGACCGCATAGTCGTATTTGCCCTCGACGTCCTTGAGCACGTTGCGCAGGCGGAATTCGCGCGCCGCGAGCGGCATCAAGGACAGGTCGATGGTGCTCATGGTCAGGTTCGAGGGCACGAGGTGCAGCCCCGGCATGCCGGTCGGCACGATCACCTGATCGAGCGGCGTCTTCTTGATGATGGCATCGAAGAGCGTCTTCTCGGCCTCCTCGCCCGCGACGCCCAGGCACTTCGAGGCGTGCCC